>NZ_JAOARZ010000025.1:0-104483 GCF_025210255.1 Donghicola sp.
GTGGTCGTTAGGGTAGTCCGCGTCAGCACGAAGAACCAAAAGAGCCCGAGCAAGCTGGTGATCTTCTGGGCATAAACGTCAGCCAAGCGCGGTTGCAGTACAAGCTCCTCGATCAGACACCGTAAGCTGTCCCAACTCTCGTTCTTCTCTGTCCGATCCCCAAGAGAACGGATAAGTGCCGTGACGCGTGCGCGATACATGTCCGAAACACGAAGCGGGAAACGTAAGGGGAGATGCTCCCGAGCAGAATTTGTGCCGCGAAGAAACTCAATCCTCGTCGCAGATATCCCTTAGCCAACCACTGAACGCCTGTAATGGTCCGTACTTACCATGCTCCAAGGGCCAACAGAGATAGTATTGTGGGCTGCTGTTTAATGTCGCTTCGCACGCTCGGACGAGCACACCGTGCTCCAGTTCGTCCTTGATCAAAAAATCAGGAAGCAAAGCCACCCCCATCCCTGACATCGCCGCTTGGGCCGCCGTCGCAAACTGATCAAATAGCATCCCTTCTAGGGCGGGCGCCAAAACACCATGTAGCGCAAAAAACTGCTCCCAGGCATCCGGACGTGAACTTAGATGCAGAAGTGGGGAAAGCAGGAGGTCTTCGACAGTTTCTAACTGATGCACCTGTTTGAAATCTGGTGAACATGCTGGAACAACGACTTCCCCTCGGAGCAACTGGAAGCCGCAATCTGGCCAATCCGGCTCGCCAAAATGGATGGCGGCGTCGATCGCCTCGCTCCGAAAATCGAACTGGCTCATTTTGGTGACGAGATTGATCGTCACGCCAGGGTTCTTACTTAGAAAGTCAGGCAATCGTGGTGCCAGCCATCGCGTTCCGAATGTTGGGAGGATCGCCAGGTTGAGCGTTCCACCAGAGGGGTTCGCGCGGAGGCTCATTGAGGCGGAAGATATTTTTTGCAAGGCTTCGCGAATTTCGCGCGCATACCGTTCGCCGCCGGAGGTCAATCGCAGGCTCTGCTTTTCACGATAAAAAAGTTCGGTCCCTAGCTGTTCCTCCAAGGCGCGAATTTGTCGCGACACCGCGCTTTGGGTCAGCGACAGTTCTTTGGCTGCTGCGGTGACATTCTGCGTACGCGCTGTGACCTCAAAGGCCTGAAGCAAAGACGTCGAGGGTAAAAAGCGTCGGGGAATCGGCATGGTTCGTTCGCTCTGATAGTGAGCCTTTGACTTAGCACGTGCATGACAAAGAGGAATATCAAAGGCTCTTTGCTACATGTCGTACCGGAAATCTACGATAAATAGGCCCAATACGAACCGCTTGAGCGTCGCTCAGGCGTTTGAGGTATTCGGGATTGGAATAACCTCAAACCCAACTCTCTCTAGCGCGAAGCATAGAGTTCGGACAATCTGATTTCAGCAATCTAATCGCGAGGCCTGAATGAACAGCACGTCGTCCCATGGCCTTTGGGGTCGAACTGCGCCGAATGCGCCCATCGCCGAGAAGCTCGGGACGAACCATGTCTGCGACGTTGCGGTGATTGGTGGGGGCTACACGGGGTTGTCCGCAGCGCTGCACTTAGCAGAGCGCGGGATGACAGTCGCAGTACTCGAGGCAGAGACGGTGGGGTTTGGCGGGTCAGGCCGAAATGTCGGCTTGGTGAATGCAGGCATGTGGGTCATGCCTGAAACTCTAAAGCAAACCTTGGGCGCAGACCTTGGCGGCCGGATGCTCTCGTTTTTAGGTGACGGGCCTGCGCATGTTTTCGAATTAATTGACCGCTTTGGCATTGCGTGCGAAGCGCAGCGAAACGGCACCTTGCATTGTGCGGTTGGGGCGGCGGGGCTCAGTGAAATAATCGAGCGTGCGGCGCAGTGGCGCCAGTTAGATGCACCAGTCGAGGTGTTGGACAAGAAAGCCGCCGCCACCAAGCTTGGGACTGGATGTTTTGAGGGGGCGCTTTGGGATCACCGCGCGGGAACCGTGCAGCCCTTGGCTTATGCTCGTGGACTTTCGGGGACTGCAGTTGGCTTAGGGGCCAAACTGTTTGAGCACTCTCCGGTTTTGAAAACCGGACATGATGGGAGTAGGTGGGTTCTGACCACACCGATGGGCAGCGTCAGGTCTGAATGGCTCATTGCTGCGACAAATATATATTCGACGTGTGTCCACGGTGAAGTGGCCAACAGCCAGACTATCCTGCCCTATTTCAATATCGCCACCAAGCCTTTGCCCGACAGGCTGCGCGCGGAAATCCTGCCCGAAAAACAAGGAGCATGGGACACGCGATCTGTCCTGACCTCTTTCCGGATGGATGCCGCAGGGCGTTTGATCTTTGGGAGCGTGGGGCAGCTTGGGATCGAGGCGTCGTGCCATGCTGCTTTTGCGCGCCGCAGTATACAGGCAATGTATCCGCAGCTGTATAATGTGGAATTCGAGCATTTCTGGTGGGGTCAAATCGGCATGACCGATGACAACCTGCCAAGCCTTGGACAATTGGGCCCCAAGGCATTGGCGGTCGGTGGTTACAACGGCCGCGGGATCGCGCCTGGCACCGTATATGGCCGCGCATTGGCCCAGCATATCACTGGGGAAATCGCACTTGAAGATATACCGGTGCCCATCCGTCCGCTCAAACCCGCGCCGTTCCGTCTGCTCAAGGGGCTTGGTATTCGTGCGGGCGCAGCAGCCCTCCACGCCGTGGCGCAGAGGGTCTAAGGTCTAGCAAATCCGCGGAAGTTGCTCGCCCACCAGCATGTCCACGATGCGCGCTCCGCCGAACAGGGTGCGCATGGTCACCTGACCCTTTGGCCCCCGTTTTGCGCGGCCGATGATGCAAGCGTCGCGACCTGCCTCGGTGGATTTCATCGCGTCTAGGGCGGCCTCTGCCTGATCTTCGGGGACGAACAGGACCAAGGTGCCTTCGTTCGCCAGATACAGCGGATCAAGGCCGAGGATTTCGCAGACCCCTTTGACTTCGGTGCGCAGGGGCAGCGCGGTTTCGTCGATCTCAATGGCAAAACCGCAGGCCTCTGCCATCTCATTCAGGGCACTCGCGACGCCGCCGCGGGTGGCATCGCGGCAGGCGTGCACGTCAACCGCCGCGCAAACCGCCTGCATCAGATGCCCAAGGCCCTGACAGTCGGATTGGATGTCGGTGGACAGCATCATATCGCCACGAGCCGCCAGAATGGCCGCGCCGTGATCCCCCAGAACGCCATTCACGATGGCGACGTCGCCCTCTTTGATGCGGTCGGCGGACAGAGTGCGCCCCGCCGGGATCACGCCCACGCCCGAGGTGGTGATGAACACCTTGTCCGCGCTGCCCCGGCCCACGACCTTGGTGTCGCCGGTGACGATGCGGACGCCAGCTTTCTCGGCCTCGATCCGCATGGATTCGACGATCCGGCGCAGAAGGGCGATCTCGGTACCCTCTTCGATGATGAAGGCTGCCGACAGCCAAAGGGGTTTCGCGCCCCCAACGGCCAGATCGTTCACCGTACCGCAGACGGCGATCTTGCCGATATCGCCGCCGGGGAATTCTACCGGATCGACCACAAAGCTGTCGGTGGTAAAGGCCAGACGCGCACCGGGTTCCTGTAACGCGGCATCCATCAGGCGGGCCTGATCTTCCATCCCGTCGGGCTGGAAGACAGATGTGAACACACTCTCGATCAGATCGCGCATCGCCTTGCCGCCGCCGCCGTGGGCCAGCGTGACGGTGTCCTGTTTCAGTCGCATCATGTTCATTCCGCAGGCTCCACAGCACGGGCCCCGCCGTATTGATAGTAGGCCGCGCAGGCCCCTTCGGAGCTGACCATCAACGCGCCCAGGGGCATTTCGGGCGTGCAGCCTTTGCCGAACATCGGGCATTGGGTGGGTTTCATCCGGCCGGTCATGACCGCGCCGCATTCGCAGCCCTCGGGTTCCTGAACCGAGCGGGTGCCGGTGGCGTAGCCGATGCCGAACTTCTCTTCAGCGTCGAAGGCTTTGTACTGCTCGCGGATCCGCAGTCCCGAGTGGTCGATTTCACCCAAACCACGCCATTCAAAGCTGGGGCGCTGCTCATAAACATCGTTGATCGCGGCGATGCTGACGGGGTTGCCGTGTTCGGGCACCACGCGGGCGTACTGGTTCTGCACCACAGCTTTGCCGTCGCGGATCTGCTCCAGCACCATCAGAACAGATTGCAGCAGGTCGAGGGGTTCGAACCCCGCCACGACGATCGGCTTGCCGTAATCTTCGGCGATGAAATCATAGGGGTGCGTGCCGATCACCATGCTCACGTGGCCGGGGCCGACAAAGCCATCCAGCTTCATGAAGGGGTCATCCAGCAGCGCCTTGATGGGCGGCGGCACGGTGATGTGGTTGCAGAAGACGGTGAAGTTGGTCAGGTCCTCGCGTGCCGCCTGCTGGATCGACAAGGCGGTCGAGGGAGTTGTCGTCTCGAACCCGAGGCCAAAGAAAATCACCTCTTTATCGGGGTTCCGGCGGGCCAATTCCAGCGCATCGAGGGGCGAGTAAACCATGCGGATATCCGCGCCGTCCGCCTTGGCCTGAAGCAAGGACTTGCGGGTGCCTGGCACGCGCATCGCATCGCCAAAGGTAGTGAAGATCACGTTGGGCTGCTCGGCCAGTTGGACGCATTCGTCCACGCGGCGCATGGGCAGGACGCAGACGGGGCAACCGGGGCCGTGGATGAACTCGATGCCCGGATGGGTCAACTTATCAAGGCCGTAGCGGAAGATCGCGTGGGTGTGGCCGCCACAAATCTCCATGATCCGGACAGGGTTTTCAGCGGTCGCGCCGATCTGATCGCAGACACGCGCAATGGCATCCAATGCCGCGCGGGCGGCGATGGGATCGCGGAATTCGTCAGCGTATTTCATGGCTGCACCTCCAGCGCGGCGGCACCTGCGACCATCGCCTCCAGCTCTTCCTGAGCTTCGCCAAGGTGCCGCAGGGCCTCCAAAGTCTTTTCGGCCTCTTCCTCGTCAATCTCTGCCATGGCAAAGCCGACGTGGATCAGGGCCCATTTGCCGATGACGTCTTCCAAAGCGCCGGTGACGATGGGCGCGACGTTCACCTCGCGCCGCACGCCCGACACTTCGGCTATGCCCATCATGCGGGTGGGGTCGGTGATGGCTGTGATCTGACCGGGAATTCCCAGACACATGGCTTAATCCTCCCTCTCGTCGGCATCGGCATGGGTGTCGATCCCGTAACGTTCAATCTTGGCGCGCAGGCCGACGCGGGACAGGCCCAACTCGTTGGCGGCACGGCTCTTGTTCCATTTCAGACGGGTGAGCGTTTCGCGCAGGATGCGCATCTCGATCACCTCGATCCGTTCTTTCAGGGTGCCCTCAGTGGTCAGGACCGCGTCGGTGTGCATGTCCGAGTGGGCATCGCGGGGGGCTGCCTGCAGGATGTGGCGGCTTATCAATTCCGGCCCGAGCGTGGCGTCTTGAGAGAAGATCAGCATGCGGGTCATCTCGTTCTCGAGCTCGCGCTGATTGCCCGGCCAGTCGTAATTTCCAAGAAAGCGCAGGGCGTCGTCAGAAATCCCGTGGACGGGTTTGCCGTGCTTGGCCGCCGCATCGAACAACAGGCGCTGCGCCAGTACCGGCAGATCACCAAGGCGGCTGCGCAGGGGCGGGATATGCAGCGCGGTAGGGCCGAGCGCATGGTAAAGATCCCCGCGGAAGCGGCCCTCGCTCACCTCTTGGCGCAGGTCCTTTTCGCTACCGGACAGAATGCGGATGTCCGACCGGATCATTTCGTACCCGCCAAGGGGACGGAACGCGCCCTCGGTCGCGACGCGAAGCAGTGCTAGCTGCATTCGGGGGCTCAGATCGTGAATGCCACTGATATAGAGCGTCCCGCGATCGGCCTTTTGCAAGAGGCCGGTTTTCTTGGAGGCCAGACCGGGCACAGCACCGCGGCGGGCCCCGAAGAGCTCGATCTCCAGAATCTCGTCATCTATCCCAGTTACGTCTATTTCGTAAAATGGACGATCCGAGCGTAACGACGCATAATGCATGGCCCGCGCGATCTGGCCTTTGCCCGTGCCAGCCTCGCCCTGCAGCAGCACAGGCACGTCAAAGCTGGCGAACTGGCGGGCCTGTTCGATCACCGCGTTCAGGGGCGAATTGGCAGAGCGAAGCACATTCTCGAACCCCATGCCTTCGCGCAGGGCCTTGCGCTGATCCTCGACGCTGCTTTCGACGCGGCGGGCAAGGTAGCGCATTTCCAGCGACATCCGCTCGTGATCGCGGTTCAAGCGGAACAGATCGGTGGCGTTCTTGGCAACCATGAGCAGTTGGTCGGGGTGCCACGGTTTGGTCAGGAATTGGTAGATCCCCGCGTCATTGATCGCGGAAATCATGTCATTGGTTTCGGTGTAGCCTGTGATGATGATCCGCACGGTGTCGGGCCAGCGTTCACGGACCTCGGCCAGAAATTCGACGCCCGATTTGCCCGGCATTCGCTGATCGCAAAAGATCACCTGAATGTCCTGTTCCTGCATGATCGCCAGCGCGGGCTCGGCCCCTGTGGCGGTGTAGCAGTCAAAGTCATCCTCCAGCGCCATGCGCATCGCCGAGAGGCTGTGCTCTTCGTCGTCAACCAGCAGGATAGAGGGCAAAGGCGCAGTCATTATTCCGCAGCCTCGGGTTTTGCTTTTTGGGCCAGACGGTCGCGCAGCCACTGCAGCCAGACGTCCATGCCTTCGCCGGTGCGGGCGCTGACGCGGATGATCTCGATGCCCGGGTTCACGCGGCGCAGGTTTTCCTCGTAGAGGTCCAGATCCACGTCGCAATAGGGGGCCAGATCGACCTTGTTCAAGAGCGCCAGACGAGAGGCGGTGAACATATCGGGGTATTTCAGCGGCTTGTCCTCGCCTTCGGTCACGGACAGGATCGCGACTTTGGCGTCCTCTCCCAGATCGAAGCCAGCGGGGCAGACCAGATTGCCGACGTTCTCGATGAACAGGATCGAATTGTTGGCCAGCTGCAGATGCTCCATCGCGTGGCCGACCATGTGGCCGTCCAAGTGGCAGCCTTTGCCGGTGTTGACCTGCACGGCCTTTGCTCCGGTGGCGCGGATACGGTCGGCATCATTGGCGGTCTGCTGGTCGCCTTCGATGACGGCGAGCGGCTGATCGCCAAGCGCCTCGATGGTTTTGCACAACAAGGTGGTTTTGCCCGAGCCGGGCGAGCTGACAAGGTTCAGCGTCAGGATCTCGCGGTCGGCCAGAATGGCACGGTTCGCGTCGGCATAGCGGTCGTTCTTGGCTAGAATGTCTGTCTCGATCTCGATCAGACGCTCTTGAGTCATACCGGGCACTTCGACACACGCAGGCCCTTGCCCAAAGTGAATGTCACCGTGGTGATGATGATGGTGGCCATGGCCGTGGTCATGGTCGTGATGATGATGGCCGGAGCCGTGATCGTGGTGATGGCTGTGCCCTTCGACACTGCCGGTTCCGCATCCGCAAACATTACACATCAGACTACCTCCAGATCCTTGATCCGCATTTCATCGCCCCCGACGGGCATCAGCTTGCCACCGCCGCAATCAGGGCAGGGGTCCAAGCGGTTTTCAATCTCGACCTCGTGGATGCAGTCGTAGCACATGGCCCGACCGGGCAGGTCGATCATCTCTAGTCGCGCGCCTTCGGCGACCGAGCCGCGCATCACCACGTCAAAGGCAAAGCTCAGCGCATCCTTTTCCACTCCGGAAAAGCGGCCAATCTCGACTCGCACGGATTTCACGCGGGTGATGGTATGGGCGCGCGCCTGATCCTCGATCACGTTGCGGATGCCTTCGCAGAGGGACATCTCATGCATGGTGCGGCCTCCTTTGCAGGGTCACTGGGGCGCAGGGGTCTAGCAGATCGACCACAGCTTGCGCCCTATCCTGACCGCAAGGGGGCAGGCTCTCAAGGGTGCGTTGCATCACGCCGCCGTCGGCCATCAGGTGGTCGGTCGGGGTGATGCGGGTAAATTCGGTGACGCGGCCATTTTCGGTGCGGGCGCGAACAGCATATATGCCGCGCGCCGCCGGAACGGTGACGCATCCGTCCGGCAGCACGCGGGCCTCGGGACGCCAGCCACTCAACACGGCCCCGAGGTCAAGAGCCCGCCCAAGAACGCGCCAGAGGGGTCCACGACCGAAAACCCGTTCCACATCCAGCATCAGCGGGTGGGCCCGACGGCGGGCGGAAACGGAATTCTCTTGCGGCGCGCGGGAGAGGTGGCGCGTGTCATCCGGGACGGGCAGCCCGTTCGCCACCGCCTCAGCAGGTGCAAAACGGGACATCACAGCCGCTACCAGCGGGGCCAAAGCCGCGCTGCCAGAGGCGAAAACTTTCAACTCATTCACATCGTCGGGCAGACCTGCGCCGAAAAGATGGGTGCTCAGATCGTTCGCCTGCATCGGAATGGGAGGCACTCCGAAATGTTGGGGCCAGACCAGACAGAGACGCAACAAATGCTCGCGCCGGATTTCATCGGCGAGCGCCTCCGAGGCGTCGGGCGCAGGCAAGCCAAGGGCCAGCCTGACGGCGGTGCTTTGGGCCGCGCGGCACAGGTTGAAAATGCGCGGCAGGGTTTCGGCCACCTCTTCGACGGGGCGTCCGATCACCAGCCGCGTCACCGGCAGGGCCGGGGCGGGAATGGCGGTCCAACGGTCCGCGTCAAAAGAGGTGGGCGCGTTCATTTTATTCGGCCTCGGTGGATGCCATGCCGGCCGAGATGACCTGACGGCGGGTGGGCGCTTCGGGAATGTCGACCTTGGTTTCTGCGGCGGCCTGCGCTTCGGCTTCGGCGGCCTCAACTGCGGCGATTTCTTCGTTGCGAGCGGCGCGGATGTCGGCGCTGCGATCCGTTTCGGCGCGGTGTTCTTCTTGGAACAGGGCGACCATGACAGCCTCAGCGACCTCGACCGCAGAGGCCTGCGATTTGAACTCACCCATGGGCGAGAACAGAGAGCAGGCCTTGTAGCCACCGGTCTGTTCGCGGGTGTTGCAGATGAACTCGTAGGTGCCCGAGGGGAAGCGGATGTTTTCCTTGGAGCCTGCCATCAGGTCGTTCCAATCCTCGCCCTCGGCGGGCAGTTGGATCAGGTTCATAAACCACGGCGAAATCAGCACGCCCAAGGGTCGTCCCTCGTGCATCCGCCAGCCAACGGCCTGCACGTGCAAGAGTTTGTTCACGATCGGCACATCCCGCATTTTGGCGTGCCAGACTTCGGTGAAATCAGTGACCAAAGCCGAGGTTTTTGCGGACAGAACAGCCGCCTCTGCCATCGCGTCCGAACCGGGGTCGTGGTTCACCAGAAACTGCTCTTTGGGGGCGTCGCAGTTCGGGCAGGACCAGTCGTCGGGCAGGTGCATAAAGGGCGTGCCCGGCAGAACCTGACGGGTGTCATCACCCTCTTCGGGGTCGTAGGGGGTCCAGCAGATCTTGCACTCCATGACGGCGCGCGGGCTGATCTTGTCGTTGGCTCCCAGATAGCTGCCTTCGAAACCGCTCATCGGATGGCCTCCAGCACTTCGACCAGACGCTCGCCGCTGTCGATCAGGTCTTCGGGGGCGGCGACGGTGACTTCGGGGATCGCGGTCACTTCGAACGTGTCGAGGATCAGCACATCCATCGAGTTAAAAAACTGCACGCGCCAGACGTTCGGCAGCGCGGTCGCCGTGACACGGCAGTTGCCATAGCCGCGCGACAGAATGTCGGTCGCACCTTGGCCAAGCGCCTTGTCCAGCCACTCCAGATCCTGCTCGGTGTGGGGCAGAAGGGTCAGGTTGATCACGTGGACTTCGTCGCCAAGGCTGTAGCCCGCGGATTTGTCCTGCAGCTCGACCAGCAGCGGCGGAGCGTTCAGAACACCG
The DNA here is from genome assembly GCF_025210255.1 of Donghicola sp. Lineage (NCBI taxonomy): Bacteria > Pseudomonadati > Pseudomonadota > Alphaproteobacteria > Rhodobacterales > Roseobacteraceae > Donghicola > Donghicola sp. The sequence goes on from NZ_JAOARZ010000025.1 coordinate 9,858, forward strand.
GGGGCCTTGGGCGCATCGGTGCCCAAAGCTGCACGGCGGGGGTTGAACGCACGCTCACGCGCCACGGTGGGCGAGGGACCGACCTCGATCATGTCCATGCCGGCGGCTTTCATCACCCAGATGCCAGCGAAGACCGACTCTTGGGCGGCGACGGCGGGAATGCCGTGCATCTTCATCGACACTTCGCCTTGGCCCATGGTCTCGGCGATCAGGCGGCGGTTTTCGGCGTCCAGCTTGCTGAGATCGAAGGTCTGGTTCGCTGCGCCTTCGCCGCAGGCCTTGGCGGCACCTGCAACGGCGGCCATCAACTCCATGGCGGGACGCAGGTTTTCGTCGATCTCCATGTCGGGATAGTGCGTGTGATAGGTGCGCATGTCCTGAGGCATGGGCATGTACTGTAGCTCTTCGCCGGTTTCATCCTGCTGCGAGCCGGGGCCGTAGCCCATGGGGGGCAGGTGGAAGTTGCTAACCATCTGTCGTCTCTCCTGTCGGCCTTAGGCCTCTGCGATTTCGCAGGTGGCGTTCTGCGCGAGAATTTGGGTGATGCGGGCCATGTATTCGTCCCAGTCCCGCACGCGGGGAATGCCGCCGATCATCTGGCCTTCGCGGTAGAAGATCAGGCTGGGGGTCTTGAGGACTTTGGTCTCCTCGCGGACCTTTTGTTCGATGTCGTCACCCACGACCGCACAGTCAAAGCGGCCCTGAAAGGCTTGTTTGATTTCGGGCAGGATCACGGCCACGTCGGCGGTTTCCAAATTGCGCTTGGGGTCGCCGGGGACGAACAGGACATGCACGCCCTCGCGGCTGGTGAATTCGGTTACGTCGTGCTGGTTGTCCAGTTTGGGCCAGCTGAACTCGGTCGTCAGACGGTCAATCAAAGGATGGGTCATTGCGGGTCTCTCAAGCTGTGGTTTTGCCCGCGTCCAGCGCGGCTTGCAGATGGGGCGGCAATTGCGGAGCGCGGTTGTCCAGATCGGCAAACGCATCGCCGAGGTCGTTGCCCTCCATCAGATTGCGCAAACCGTCGAGCGCGGCAGTGATCTTGCGGGCCTCGTCTTCGGTGATGATTTCGCGAGCCGCGCCAAGGAAGGTCAGGACCCAGTCACCCACCTGCACAGGGCCGGTCAGCGACAGATCGATCAGAGCCTCTTCGCGGCCATCGGTGGCGCGGGCGGCGATGCCGTCGACGGACAGCACCTGCATCGGTACGCCGACACACATGGCTCAGGCGCTTTCGGGAAAGAAGCGGTGGTCGCCGGTGCGGCAGGCGTCCTCTTCGGACGGGCGACCGTCCTCGTAGGCGCTGCGCATGATCGAGGGGTCGGCCAGATTGCTGGTGTCGCCTTCGCCTTCGATGGGGTGGATGCCCATCTCGGCCAGCTTTTGCATGGCAATCTCGATGGCGGGGTCAATGCGGGCGGCGACCAGATCGCGCAGACCTCCGCCGTAATCCTCTAGCTCAACGGGCTGGCAGCCGATCAGGACCAGACGCTCGGGGCAGTAGCCCATCAGTTGCGCTGTCGCGATGACGTCCTGAAATCCGGTCTGGTGCAGACTCATCTTCTTGGCGCCCATGAAAGAGGGCACGTCTTTGTCTTCAACGATCTTCAAGGTGCCTGCGGGCAGACCGTAGTCCACCGCGTCGAACACGATCAGCGCGTCTGCTTCTTCGAGAAAGGGGAGGAGATAGAGACCCTGAGTGCCGCCGTCGAGAACTTTTACATTCGGACCAAAAGCCGTGGTCTGCGCGAGCCGCTCAACACAACGCACACCAAAACCTTCGTCGGCCCACAACACATTACCAATACCCAGAACCAACACACTCGGCATCATCATTGTCTCCTCCCTAGACCGGTGGGCTGGTAGCCAGCTTTCCGGTTTCCCTTGGTTCCGGTAGTTTGGCAGGCCATTCGAAGGGATGGAAGAAATTCACCTTTTGGGCTGAGAAAACTATTTCCTTTGAATTTTGGTGTGTTAGCTGGATTTCAGGATCTTAGCTGCTTGACGGGGTGGTAAGTAAGTAACCACTAATTGAGTATTTTGGAACATTGCTGTCATGCAGAAAGGCGGACCCGAAGATCCGCCTTTCCGATTCCTATCCAAAGTGACAACGCCGTGATCAATCGGGGCGGTCATCCTTGAACGTCCGATGACCCGAGATCATGGTCGAGACCATGGACTGGCGGCTCATGATGTCTTCGCGGATCGCCACGTAGATGTGGATGATCACAAAGATCACGATGAACCACATGCCGATGTGGTGCAGGCTGTGCAGCACTTGGGTGTTCCCAACCAGCGCGATCAGCCAGCCCATGACCAGATCGGGCAGACTGCCCTGACCTGCGCCCTCGGCATACAGCGCCCAACCGGTTGCCAGCATGAAGACAGTCCCCAGCGTGATAAAGAAGAACATGGCGACCTGCGCCAGCGGGTTGTGACCCACGTACTTCTTGGGCTCTTTTTCCATGAATAGGTACCAGCGGATTTCGAACATGATTTCCGCCCACCAATGCTTGTTCCAGAACGGGACATAGAACAGCTGTTTTGCATGGTGGTTGCCCGTGATCGCCACGTAGATGCGGGCAAAGAAGCCCACAGTCATCAGCTGACCCGCCGCAAAGTGTGCAAAGCGGATGTAGCCCATGACGAACTGGTAAGTCGCCTCGGCAAAGGTCATGGTCGGCAGCGGGCTGGCGATGAACCAGCCAGTGATGCACAGAACCACGATGCACAGAGCATTACCCCAGTGCCACAGGCGGACAGGCCATTCGTAGACAAAGACAGAGGTCCGACGACGGATACTATCGATGTCCTCGGCCGTGGCGTCGCCGGTCAGCTGGGCTGTCGGCAACGGGTTCACGTCCATATTCGGTCGGTGAATTGTATCCTCGGGCATGGCTCACTCCTTCCGGCGTGCTGTGCGGAGGGTGTACAGGACACCCGCCACAGCAATGAGACCAAGACCGTGCATGGGCGACAGGACCCAGTGCGATGCGCCCGAAAGGGCGGCATCGTGACCGGTATGTGCCTGAGCCGCTGTTGCGCCGAACAGAAGAGCAAGTTTGAAATATTTCATGGTTTGATCCTCTGATTAGCGCACTTTGACAGTGGTCAGTTCGTCACCATCGGGCGACATCACGTGGGTCGAGCAAGCGAGGCACGGGTCGAAGCTGTGCAGGGTGCGCAGGATTTCGACGGGCTCGTCGGGACGCTCCATCGGGGTGTTCATCAGCGACGCTTCGAACGCACCGATGTTGCCTTTGCTGTCGCGGGGCGAGCCGTTCCAAGTGGTGGGAACCACGCACTGGTAGTTCTCGATCCGGCCGTTCTCGATCTTGACCCAGTGACCCAAGGCACCGCGCGGCGCTTCGGTCATGCCAACACCCTTCGCCTCTTTGGGCCAGGTCTTGGGGTCCCACTTCTCGACGTTCGCGGTGCTCTCGTCGCCGTTCTTGATGTTCTGGACCAGCTTGTCGAAGAAGTGCTTCTGCAGGCGGCCACAGTACTCGGATTCCAGCGCGCGCGCCGCAGTCCGGCCAAGGGTCGAGAACAGGGCGTCCACGGGCAGATCCATGGTGCGCAGCAGGCCGTCGACCTGGTTTTTGATGTCCTCGTGACCTTTGGCGTAGCCGACGATGTAGCGAGCCAGTGGGCCAACTTCCATCGCATTGCCGCGCCAACGGGGGGCCTTGATCCAGCTGTATTTGCCAGCTTCGTCCAGCTCTTTGATGTTGGTCTTGGTGCCTTTGGCATTCGGACCCAGCTCGAACTTGGGCTCGGTGCGGCCATCCCACGGGTGCAGACCCATGCCGGGCTCGCCATAGTCGTACCAGCTGTGATCCACGAACTCCTGAACCTGCTCGGGGTCGCGCGGATCAACGTCGTGAACTTCGTTCATGTTGCCGTTGATGATCGCGCCGCGGGGCAGGTGCAGCTGCTCGGGAGAGAAGTCGTTGGGGTTCTCGGGGATGTCACCGTAGGCAAGGCAGGCCTTGGACGACAGACCACCACCATAGAGCCAGCTCTTGTAGAAGCCGCCAATGGCGATCACGTCGGGCAGGTAAACGTTGCGGTTGAACTCGTTACACTTGTCGATGATCGACGAAACGAGGTTCAGGCGCTCCATGTTGATCGCGCCGACAGCACCGGTGCTGTGGACGTTGATCGGGCAGGGGACGCCGCCAACCAGCCAGTTCGGGTGAGGGTTCTTGCCGCCAAAGATGGTGTGAACCTTGACGATCTCTTTCTGCAGATCCAGCGCTTCGAGATAGTGCGTGGTCGCCATCAGGTCTGCCTCGGGGGGCAGTTTATAGGCGGGGTTGTCCCAGTAGCCGTTCTTGAACAGACCCAGCTGGCCCGATTCAACGAACTTCTTCAGGCGGTTCTGCACGTCGCGGAAGTACCCGGGCGAGGACAGCGGGTGGCTGGGGCTGACAGCCTGCTGCAGCTCGCTGGTCGCTTTGGGGTCAGCGCGCAGAGCGTTGACAGGGTTCACCCAGTCCAGCGCATGCAGGTGGTAGAAGTGCACGACGTGGTCGTGAATTTCCAGGTTCAGCTGCATGATGTTGCGGATCGAGTTCGCGTTGTCGGGGATGGTGACCCCCAGCGCGTCTTCTACCGCACGAACCGAGGTTAGCGCGTGGGTGCCGGTGCAGACGCCGCAGATGCGCTCGGTAAAGGCCCAAGCGTCACGGGGGTCACGACCCTTCAGGATCACTTCCAGACCGCGCCACATGGTGCCGGTGCTGACTGCGTTACGGATCACACCGTTCTCGTCCACGTTCACTTCGCAGCGCATGTGGCCTTCGATACGGGTCACGGGGTCGACGACAATGCGGCGGCCGGTGTTGTCGAGGTCAAAGCCGTTCGGAGTTGCGACCATGGCTTACGCCTCCTCTTTGTCTTGAGTTTTCTTTTGGGCAGCCTTCAGCGCGCTGATCGCGGCGTGGGCGGCGACACCTGCGCCGACGACACCGGCAGCGGTCAGGCCGACCTTGTCTGCGTTCGCTTCGATGCCGAACTGGGTCAGGTCGGTGACGCGGTCATAGAAGCTGCCCTGATCCCAGAAGCCGTCTTCCGAACAACCGATACAGCCGTGACCCGATTGGATTGGGAAGCTGACGCCTTCGTTCCAGCGGATGGTGGAGCATGCGTTGTAGGTGGTCGGGCCTTTGCAGCCCATCTTGTACAGGCAATAGCCCTTGCGCGCGTGCTCGTCGTCCCATGTCTCGACAAACTGGCCGGCGTCGAAGTGCGGACGACGGTAGCATTTGTCGTGGATGCGCTGGCTGTAGAACATCGCGGGGCGGCCCTGACGGTCCAGCTCGGGCAAACGGTCAAAGGTCAGCATGTAGGTGATCACACCGGTCATGACCTCGGCGATGGGTGGGCAGCCCGGAACCTTGATGATCGGCTTGTCGGTGATGACCTTGTGAACCGGTGTCGCTTGGGTCGGGTTCGGTTTCGCCGCTTGCACACAGCCATAGGATGCACAGGCACCCCAGCTGATGATCGCCTTGGCGTCTTTGGCAGCATAGCGCAGCTTTTCGACAAAGGGCTTGCCGCCGGTGATGCAGAACATGCCATCTTCGTTCAAGGGCGGGTTGCCCTCAACGGCAAGGATGTAGTTGCCCTTGTACTTCTCGATGGTATCTTCCAGCGCAGCTTCCGCCGCGTGACCTGCCGCCGCCATCAGCGTGTCATCGTAGTCGAGCGAAATCATCGACAGAACCACATCCTTGGCCAGCGGGTGCGCGGCGCGGATGAAGGATTCCGAACAACAGGTACACTCCAGACCGTGAACCCAGATCACCGGCGTACGCGGCTTGGTTTCCATGGCGTGGGCGATTTTGGGTACAAAGCTTGGGCTCAGGCCCAGGGCCGCCGCAGTCAGAGAGCAATACTTCATAAAGCTCCGCCGCGTGATCCCTTGACGCCGCATGACGTCGTAGAAGGTTTCGATCTGGCTCAAAACTGGTCCTCCCCTAACTGGATCGATTCCGTCGGGATGCAATTGCATACATTCCGTTAGTCTGAATGTCGGACAGGTGACGATTTCGATCAAAGCGAATGGGTGCACCGGCGGCACACATTTAAAACGCTGTCAGATCAGGGGCTTGCTGTAACTATTGGGCTTGGTGCTGCGGTTGCATTCGGATGGAATGCTGCCAGCTTTCCACCCTGTTGGTTACATACTTTCCGGCGTAGCTGTTGCGCGGGCTGCTGCAACCAGCGCTTGCCCCAAGGCCAGCCCGCCGTCATTGGCCGGAGTCTTGGTGTGGATCAGCACTGGTGTGTCGCCAAGCGCGCGAAGGGTCAGATCAAGCAGCAGCGCGTTCTGAAAGCACCCGCCAGATAGGGCAACGGCCTTGGCCTGACCATCCTTGACCAGTGCCGCAGCCGCAGTGGCAAACGTCTGCGCCAGTCCGGCATGAAAGCGCCATGCGATCGTCTGGATGCTGGTTTGAGTGCCTAGGTCTGCGCGGATGGCTTTGAACATCTGGCTCGCGTCAAAGCCGTTGGGGGTTTCGGGCATTTGGTAGGCGTGGTGCGGGTCAGGCGACGGGGCCTTCAGTGCGAGCGCTTCTAGGGTCATCGCGGCCTCGCCTTCATAACTCTGGCCCGCCGAACAGATACCTAGGCATGCGGCCACTGCATCGAAGAGCCGCCCTGCGCTGGTGGACATCGGCGCATTCAGCCCGCGCGCAGCCGCCATTCGCAGCATGTCTCGGGGCGCATCTGGAAATAGCGCATCCGCCCAATCAGAAAGCCCTGCCTGATCCAGTCGCGCCAAAGCATTCCGCCAAGGCTCTGCTTGCGCCCTATCTCCACCGACCAGCGGCGCGGGTGACAAATGCGCAGCCCGCTCGAAACCAAGATAATCCCCCAGCAAGATTTCCCCGCCCCAGACGGTCCCGTCCGGCCCAAGCCCGAGCCCATCCAGTATGATCCCCGCGACCTTGCCCTCATCCAGAGGCCACAGGTTTTCGCCCATGCACGTTGCGATGTGGGCGTGGTGATGCTGCACTTCCTGCAGGATTAATCCCTCGGCCTCGGCCCGCGCGGTTCCGTGTCGAGAGGCGCGGAAATCGGGGTGCAGGTCCACCGCCACGACCTGTGGCTTGTGATCAAATAGCGCTGCATAATCGCGGTCGGCCTGCTGGAATGCCTCCCATGTCAGAGCCTCATCCAGTTCTCCTAGATGGTGACCCAATAGGGCCTGCCCGTTTTTGATCAGGCAAAGCGCTGCTTTCATCTGCCCGCCATAGGCCACAACCTGCGGCGCATCCTCGAACCCTTTGGGCAGGGGCAAAGTCCCCGGTACGCGCCCTCGCGCCCGCCTTAAAACCATGGGGCCGTGCAGGGTGATCCGCTCGACGCTATCATCCAACCGCCGCGCAATATCGCGGTCATGCATCAGGAACGCATCGGCAAAGGGCGCCAGTTTCTCGCGTGCTTCATCATTGCCGATGACCTGCGGCTCGCCCGACAGGTTCCCGCTGGTCATCACCAGAGGCCCGCCAAAGGCCTCGATCAGCAGGTGATGCAGAGGGGTATAGGGCAGCATCCAGCCGTATGTGTTTTGGTTCGGGGCGACGCCCTCGGGAAGGGTGCCGTTGCTGGACAGCAGCACGATCGGCGCGGATGGATCTGACAAGAGGGCGACCTCTGCCTCTGTCGGGGATGCATGCTGGCGGATCATCGCGAGCGTCCCCATCAGAGCAAAGGGTTTCGCGGGCCGGTGCTTGCGCCGACGCAGGTTTGCGATGGCACCTGCGTTCCGTGCATCGCAAGCCAGATGGAAGCCGCTAAGCCCCTTGATGGCCAAAATTTCCCCGTGCCGCAGGCGCGCTGCGGCCTCGGCTATTGGGTCCTCGTGTGCGGGTTCGATCCACAGGCGCGGTCCGCAAACGGGGCAGGCGATGGGCTGCGCGTGAAACCGTCTGTCCGCAGGGTCGGCGTATTCCGAGGCACAGTCCGGGCACATCGGGAACTCTGCCATGGTGGTCTGCGCACGGTCGTAGGGTAACGCCCGCAGGATTGTGTAGCGGGGCCCGCAATGGGTACAGTTGGCAAAAGCATACCCATAGCGACGATCTGTCGGTGTTTGGGTTTCTGCCAGACACTCCGCGCATGTCGCGGCATCTGGTGTCACACGGGTTTCGGCCCCGGTGCCGCTTGACGCAATGATGCGAAAATCTGCGGGCGATTTGCCCGTGATTTCTGATACCTCGATCGCATCAATGCGGGACAAAGGTGGCGCTTTACTGTGGATCAGATCGGGCAAGGAAGCCACGGGTCCATAGGCTTCGATTAGCACGCCTTCGGGATCGTTCAGCACATGGCCCGTGACGCCCAAATCCTGCGCTAAAGTCCAGACAAAGGGTCGAAAGCCGACTCCTTGGACCTGACCACGCACCCTGATGCGCAGACCTTGCATCAGTGAACCGTACAGACCATGCAGGGGTCAAAACTGCGGACGATGTGCTGGACCGAAAGCGGGGTATCTTCGCCCTCGGCGACTGGTGCGCCCACCAAGGCGGCCTCGACCGGACCGGCGGTGCCTGCGCTGTCACGGGGGCTGAAATTCCACGTGGTCGGCGCGATGATCTGGTAGTTGCTGATCGCGCCATCCTCGACGCTGATCCAATGCCCCAAGGCCCCCCGCGCGGCCTCGACCACACCGACGCCGGTGCCGTCTGCAGGCAGTGCGACCTGATCCATGAACCGCTCTTCGGGTTGGATGCTGCGCAGCAAGCGTTCCATCTCGATCTGTGTCAGCGCCAGTTCCAGCAGGCGCCCGACGACCCGCGCCCGTACACCGCTCTCTGCCGCCAGCGCCCGTGCCAAAGGGTGCCCAACGATGATCTGCCGCGCCAGTGCGCCGGTCTCAAATGTCCGACCGGCGAGGCGCGGCGCCTTGCACCAACTGTAGGCCTCTTCACGCATCATCTCGTCGGGGATCGTTTCGCCCTGCGTCGGGTGCGCTGGATCTCCAAGCATCCATGCGTGGCTGATGTCTTCTTGGATCGCGCTGAAGTCCACGGGCGCTTCGGTGCCATTGTCCCACGTGCCGGCACCGAAGACGCGGCCGTCGGGCAGGGGGTAGGCGCCAAAGCTCATGTAGCGCCCTGACCCTTGGCCCATCTTTGCCGTGCCGGATGCATCTGCAACGCGCAGGAACAGGGCGGCGTCTCCACCGTTCCACGCTTCCAGCGCCTCAATGCTGTCCAAAGCTGCGAAATCCTCTAGCTTGCCGCCAAAGGTTTCGGCCTCCAGATACCGTCGGAACGCCTGCAAGGTCGCGCCGATACGGATTAGGTCCCGTGCGGTGGGCGTGCGGGTGACCCCACCCGGCTGGATCGCCAGAGTGTGCGGCCACTTTCCTCCGAGCATTCCAACAACGTGCAGCAGGTCTGCGCGGGCCTCGATCGCGCGGCGTAGGGCACTGCCTTGGCCCGCCGTGAATCTCTCCAATACCTGCCCGTGCCAGTCTGTACTCGCATATACTGCGCGAGCGTAATCCGGCATGAAGAACAGGTTGAAATGCGCCATGTGGTCCGAGACATTCTCGATCATATGAAGCAGGGCCGCGACCTTCGCCCCCTCAGGCGCGGGCTGGACGCCTGCCAGATCGGCCAGCGCTGCCGCAGCCGCCATAGACTGGCTGATCGAACAAATCCCGCAGATGCGTGGTGTAATTGTCAGGGCGTCCAAGGGACCTTTGCCCACCATCATCCGTTCAAACCCACGAAACAGGGGCGAATTGGCATAGGCTGCTGACACCTGACCGTCCTGCACCTCAAGCCGGATTTCCAGATCCCCTTCGACACGGTTAAAGGGTCCAACAAGCAGGGTCGTCATGGTTTGGGCTTTCGCAGAGTTGGCGGCACGGTCACGCGGTCGGACACCGCGTTTTCCGCCAGTCGTTTCGGGGTCGCGGCCTTGGACAGGCTGGCGAGGGCCATGAACCACGCTTTCGGCATGTCGGTGGGCAGTCCCACGGGGATGCCCGCGAATTTCGGGGTCTCGGTAAAGCCGTGACCGGGTTCCTCGAACTCGGGCGCGGTGCAGTTGATGCAGGGGTAGCCTGCCCGTGTGCAGCTGTTCGCGCCGTTCCAGCCTCGGGTGTTACAGTCGCCGACGGCTTGGGTGCCGACGCAGCCAAGATGCTCCATCATACAGCCCATTTCACAAAGGTGTTCGGCGCTGGCTTTGTATTCGTAGAACTCATTCTTGGTGCAGGCATGGTGGACCAAAGTGTCCGCATAAAAGCGAGGACGGGCGAGGCCGTCGAGCGCGTTTTCGGTCAGGGCACCGGCCTTGATCAGCATCAGGGTTTCGGTGACCCAGTCAGGGTGGGTTGGGCAGCCCGCCACGTTCACGACCGGCAGGCCAGACTTGCTGCGCCACGTCGCGGGAAAGATCCCGCCCGCGTGCCCGCCGTCGTACTGCAAGCCCACTGCGTCGGTCAGGTTTTCGCCTGCCGAGCTCATCCCGCCATAGGCCGCGCACGTGCCCACGGCGACCACGTGGCTGGCGATGCCAGCCAGATCGCGGACCCACTCCAGCATCGGGCGGCCCGTGCCGGCTAGCATGTGGTAACGGCCTGTGCCGTTGGGGCCGCGCAGGATGGAGCCTTCGACACACAGGATGTCCAGCTGCTGCTCCCCCGCCAGAATCGCGTCCAGCATCCGGCGTACTTCGGCCCCTGTGGCCTCGGACAAGGACGGGTGCCACAGCAGGTCCAGACCCGCCCCTTCGAGCAGGTCCAGCACATTGGGGTCCTCGGCGCAGAGCAGGGACATGGTGCAGCCGCCGCAGCCCGCAGATTGGAGCCATAGGATATTCATGTCTGATCTCCCCGATTCAGGGTCAGCCGGAAACGTGTGCCGCTGTCGGTCGGAACCAATTCCAACGCACCCCCGTGTTCATCAGCGATCTTGTGACTGATCGACAGCCCGAGGCCGGTACCTTGGCCGACCTCTTTGGTCGTGAAGAAGGGGTCGAAAATTTTGGCCTTGGCGCTGTCGGGAATGCCGGGGCCGTTGTCAGTCACCTCGATAATCGCGCGGGTGTCCTCGTAGCGGGTGGCGATGTCCAGCGTGGCATCGGGTTGTCCTGACATGGCGTCGACAGCGTTCTGGATCAAGTTCATCAAGACTTGTTGGATGTGACCGCCGCGGGCGTGGGCGATGCATGGCTCGGCGCCGCTAAAGGTGATTTTGACATGGCTCTTGCTGCCGCGCTCGACCCAGTCGGCGGAAATACGGGCGGTCTGGACAAGATCCGTGGGGCGCAATTCACCCGACCCTTCGGCGGATAGGCGGCGCAGGTCTTCGACGATGTTCTTGACCCGCTCCGCCCCGTCGCGGGCGCCGTTGATGGCGGTGCGCAGATTGCGAAGGTCGCGGTCCAGCTTCAGGTTGGCGCGCAGGGTCACCAATTCATCCCGAGAGGCCCCCGATTGCACGCGGTCAAAATAGGTCTCGAACCGGTTGATGTATTTCTCCAGCGCGTGGGTGTTCGCGTAGACAAAACTGATCGGGTTGTTCAACTCGTGCGCCACACCGGCCAAGAGGCGGCCCAAGGAGGCCAGTTTTTCATTGCGGACCAGCTGGGTCTGAGCCTGCTTCAGTTCCTCGTGGCTGGTTTCCAGCTCTGAGTAGGCGCGGCGTAGTTCGCCCAAGGGACGGCCCGTCAGGATCACGCCTGCTCTTTTGCGTCCTGCCCGCAGACGGGGCGATACGCGGAATTCCACAGGCTCTGGCCCGATGGTGGTGGAGAGCTCAGCCTCGGCCGTTTTTTCGGCCCGCTGCGCCATGGTGCGCGAAATCGCAGTCATGAGATCGGCGCTGCTGGTCCCCGACAGAAAGCCTGCAATCGGTTGGCCGACCAACTTTTCCACGGGCAGGCCCACTGCCTTGCAGAACGACCGGCTGGCGTCTGCGATGCAATCGGCGGTGTCGGTCACCACCAGATAATCACTGATCGAATGCATGATCGACGACAGAAATGTCCGCAACGCCTCTAACTCAGCATTCCGCGTTTCCAGTTGTTCCTGGTAGTCGACCAGTTCTGCATAGGTCCGATCTACAGCCTGCATCACGTCCACCCAAGCCGCGTCACCGATATCGGCGCGCAAGGTGTCTGGCGATGGAAACTGGTCCGGAGACATGGCTGACCTTTGTGAAACGAAAAGACCCCGCGGGGAATGCCGCAGGGTCCAACAGATTGAAACCAAAGGTCAAGGGCCAGCGGCTTGCCACCGCTGGCAGATCGCTTGTCACTCGCCGCGGGGGAAGCGCTTGTTTTCCTCTAGGACGTTCAGATCCATGTGGTTGCGCATGTAGCGTTCGGAGGCCTTTTGCAGGGGCTGGTAGTCCCAAGGGTAGTATTCACCGTTCCGCAGAGATTCGTAGACCACCCAGCGGCGCGCCTGACTGAAACGTACATCCGCATCAAAGCGCTCCAAATCCCAGCGGCGATCGGCTTCGGCTTGGAACTCAGCCAGAACGTCCGCGTATTCGGGATCGCCAGCGACGTTGGTCAGTTCGTGCGGGTCCTTTTCCAGATCAAACAGTTGCTCGGGGTCCAGAGTGCAGCGCGTGAACTTGTATTTGCCCTGACGCAGGCAGACCATGGGAGCGTACGAAGCCTCTGCCGCGTACTCCATCGCGACAGGGGTTTCTCGGGTTTTGCCCTGACCATAGGGCACCAGCGACTCGCCGGTGGTCCACGGCATGACCTCTTCCATGCTGACGCCAGCCAGATCACAAACGGTCGGGCAGATGTCGATGTTCGACGCGGGCTCGGTGACCAAACCGGGCTCCATCTGTGGGGCAGCGATCATGATCGGCACGCGGGACGAGCCCTCGTAGAACGACATTTTAAACCAGAGGCCGCGCTCGCCAAGCATATCGCCGTGGTCTGACACGAACAGGATGATGGTGTTCTCGGTCTGGCGGGTGCCGTCCAATGCCTCGAGAATGCCGCCGATCTTGTCGTCGAGGTACGAGATGTTGGCGAAGTAAGCGCGGCGCGAGCGCTTGATGTCGTCTTCGGTGATGTCAAAGCTGCGCCAGTCATTCGCGTCGAAGATGCGCTTGGAGTGGTTGTCCTGCTCTTCGTAGGGGATTGCGCCGACTTCGGGCAGCAGGTGCTCGCAATCCTCGTACAGATCCCAGTATTTCTTGCGTGCAACATAGGGGTCGTGCGGGTGGGTAAAGCTGACGGTCAGACACCATGGACGGTCGTCCAGACCGCGGCCCAGATCATAGATCTTGCGGGTGGCGTTGTAGGCGACCTCGTCATCATACTCCATCTGGTTGCTGATCTCAGCCACGCCCGCGCCGGTGACGCTGCCCATATTGTGGTACCACCAGTCGATCCGCTCGCCGGGTTTGCGGTAGTCCGGGGTCCAGCCAAAATCGGCGGGATAGATGTCGGTGGTCAGGCGTTCTTCTAGGCCGTGCATCTGGTCAGGGCCGACAAAGTGCATTTTACCTGACAGACATGTCTGATACCCCGCACGGCGCAAATGGTGCGCGTATGTCGGGATTGACGATGTGAATTCTGCGGCGTTGTCGTAGACACCCGTATCACTGGGCAACTGCCCGGACATAAAGGAGGCGCGGCCAGGTGCGCACAACGGAGAGGCCGTATAAGAATTCCGGAAACGCGTGGACCGCGCGGCCAGCTTTTTCAGGTTGGGCGCGTGCAGAAAGTCTGCCGGTCCATCCGGAAAGAGCGTGCCATTGAGCTGGTCTACCATCAAAATCAGGATGTTCGGCCGTTTCGTTTCGGTCATCTCTCGGTGTCCTCCTCGTGTTGCAAGTGCGATCTTGCAAAATGGGAATGAACTCCAAACCCCTCGCAAACCGCATAAAAACTGGTCCAATGCGCCACAAAACCCTGTCAATTCGGGTTTTTCGTTGACTCTCTCACCGAGACCAGATTTTTATTGACCAGTCAATCAACAAAACCACACTCAAACAAATCAGGGAAAAATACAGATGAAATTCAAGGCAACCATCTCTGCTCTGGCCGTCATCGCCGCTTCGCCCGCATTCGCGGATTGCTCGGAAGTGACCTTCTCGGACGTGGGCTGGACAGACATCACCACCACCACCGCAACCGCGACTCACATCCTCGAAGGTCTGGGCTACGACGTAGACACCAAGGTTCTGTCGGTTCCCGTGACCTTTGCCTCGCTCGAAAGCGACGACGTTGACGTGTTCCTCGGCAACTGGATCCCCGCGCAATCCGGCGCCATCCAGCCCTACCTCGACAAAGGCGAGATCGAGCAGCTGGTCGTGAACCTCGAAGGGACCAAGTACACTCTGGCCGTTCCCGCCTACACTTGGGAGCGTGGCCTGCAGTCCTATGGTGACATCGCGAAATTCGAAGAGTCGCTGGACGGCAAAATCTATGGCATCGAGCCCGGCAACGAAGGCAACGACTACCTGATCGGGCTGACCGAGAATGACACCCATGGTCTGGGTGAGTTCGAAGTCGTCGAAAGCTCGGAGCAGGGCATGTTGGCGATGGTCGAGCGTAACTACAAAGACCAAGAAGATGTTGTCTTTCTGGGCTGGGAACCCCACCCCATGAACGCAAACTTCGAACTGAAGTACCTGCCCGGCGGTGAAGACTTCTTTGGCGGTGAAGGTGTAGTCTATACCACCACTCGTACCGGTTACGCAGACGAGTGCCCGAACGTTGGTCAGCTGCTCAAGAACATGAAGTTCAGCCTCGCCATGGAAAACGAAGTCATGGGCAAAATCCTGAACGACGGCGAAGAAGCAGATGATGCGACCGAAACCTGGCTGAAAGCAAACTTCGCAGAAATCGAACCTTGGTTCGAAGGCGTGACCACCATCGACGGTGGCGACGCGGTTGCCGCTGTCAAAGCGCACCTCGGTCTCTAATCACCGACCTATCGGGGCCCGGATCAATGTCGGGCCCCTTTCTCAAGGTTGTCCCTCCGAACAGAGAACGAGTGATAGATGCTAGATTGGTTAACCGATAACAAAATTCCGGTAGGCGAAGGCGCCGAGGTCGTGTTCGACTTCCTGCGCGACAACGCCGAATTCTTTTTCGAAGGCCTGTCCGATGCGATGGACTGGCTGATCAATGCCATCCTGTGGCTGCTTCAGACCCCGCATCCGCTGGTGGTGATCGCGGTCTTTGTCGCTCTGACATGGGTCCTGCAGCGCAACTGGAAAATCTGTGCGTTTGTCTTCGCTGGCTTCCTGTTCATCCTGAATCAGGACTATTGGGAGGAAACCACCGAAAGCATCACGCTGGTGATGTCCGCCTGTGTGGTCTGTATGGCCGTTGGCGTGCCCATCGGGATTTTCGCCGCCCACAAGCCCAAGGTTTACACATATTTGCGTCCGGTGCTCGACCTGATGCAGACCCTTCCGACCTTTGTTTACCTGATCCCCGCGATCGTCTTTTTCGGCATCGGCATGGTGCCGGGCCTGATTGCGACCGTGATCTTCGTGCTGCCTGCGCCGATCCGACTGACTTATCTGGGTGTCTCCTCGACCCCGCAGCAGCTGCTTGAAGCGGCGCGCGCGTTCGGTGCAACGCCCAATCAGGTCCTGTACAAGGTCGAACTTCCCTATGCCCTTCCGCAGATCATGGCGGGCCTGAACCAGACAATCATGCTGTCGCTGTCGATGGTTGTGGTCGCTGCGCTGGTTGGTGCGGATGGCCTTGGCGTGCCCGTGGTGCGTGCGCTGAATCAGGTGAACACCAAGCTCGGCTTTGAGTCTGGCTTTGTCATCGTGGTTGTCGCCATCATGCTGGATCGGATGCTGAGTAAAGGGGAGAAGAAATGAGTACGGCTGTTAAATTCGACAACGTCTCCATCGTCTTTGGCGACAAACCCCAAAGCGCGCTGCCCCTGATGGACAAGGGCGCCGACCGCGGCACCGTCCAACAGGAATGCGGTCAGGTCTTGGGCGTCCATAATTGTTCGCTGGAGGTTGGGACCGGTGAAATTCTGGTGCTTATGGGGCTGTCTGGCTCAGGCAAATCGACCCTGCTGCGTGCTGTGAATGCCCTGAACCCTGTCGTGCGCGGCTCGGTTCTGGTCAATGACGGCAACCAGATGGTGGACATCACCCATGCGGACAAAACCAACCTGCGCCGGATGCGTCTGAGCCAGATCGCCATGGTCTTTCAGCAGTTCGGTCTGCTGCCCTGGCGGACCGTGCGCGAGAACGTGCAGCTGGGTCTGGAACTTGGCGGTATGGACAAGGCGGAGCGCGACTCCAAGGTTGAAACTCAACTCGACCTCGTGGGTCTGTCCCAGTGGGCCGACCGGAAGGTCGGTGAGCTGTCCGGCGGCATGCAGCAGCGTGTGGGTCTGGCCCGCGCGTTCGTGACCGACGCGCCGATCCTCTTGATGGACGAACCCTTCAGTGCGCTTGACCCGCTGATCCGCGCCAAACTTCAGGACGAACTTCTGGAGCTTCAGCAGAAGCTGAACCGCACCATCATCTTCGTGAGCCACGATCTGGACGAAGCGTTCAAGATCGGCAATCGGATCGCGATTATGGAAGGTGGGCGGATTGTCCAGTGCGGCACCCCACAAGAGATCTTCTCGAAGCCTGCAGACGACTATGTGACCGAGTTTGTGGCGCACATGAACCCGCTGGGTGTTTTGCGCGCGGGCGATATCATGTCGCCCGCGACCTCTCTGGCGACCGATCAGGTGGATGCAGGGATGCCGGTGGGCGACGTGATGCAGCGCATCATGGGCACCGAAACTCCGCTCGCTGTGATCAAGGACGGCCAGATCATCGGTCAGATCACCAAGGATGACATCCTGCGCAATCTGGTGGACCCGCGCAGCGCGGCCTAACCGATTTTCAAGATGGGCCCGTCCGCGGCCTCTGCATCGGCGGGGTCGTGGGTCACCATCACCACAGGTAAATTCAAAGTGCGGGCGCGGGTAAACACCAGCGCCCGTATTTGTTCACGCAAGGCCGGATCCAGACCACTGAACGCCTCGTCCAGTAGCAGCGCCTCTGGCGCACTCAGCAGCATCCGCATCAGGGCGACCCGTGCCTTTTGTCCGCCGGACAAGGTCGCCGGATCGCGCTCGAAGAAGCCCTCTAGTCCCACATCCGCCAGCGCGGTTTCGATTTTCGCTCGGCGCTCGGCGCGGGTACCGCCTTTGGCCAATCCGAAGGCCATATTTTGACCGACGCTCAAATGGGGAAATAGCAGGTCGTCCTGAAATAGAATGCCGACGCGCCGCGCTTCGGTCGGTAGGTTTGTGATATCGCGACCGTTCAGAATCACGCGTCCTTGGAGATGAAACGCAGGAGCCAGCGTGCCCGTCAGTGCAGCCAGCAGCGTAGATTTGCCCGCACCAGAGGGACCCATGACAGACAGCACAGCGCCCGAAGGTACATCAGTGTCGATTGCAAGCAACTCAGTCTCGCCGCGGGTAATGCGCAGGGATTTCAGGGTCAGTCCGGTGGTCATCGGGTCTCCGGTATCAAGGCACGGCGGTTGCGGTGGACCAGTCTGGGCAGTCCAAGCGCGATTGCAAAGGGGATGAGCGCGGCGAGAGTTTGAGCCACGGCGTAAACCCCGATGGCACGGCGGTTCCCACCGGAACTCAGCGCGACGGCTTCGGTCGTGATCGTAGCCACGCGCCCCCCGCCAGCGAGAAGGGTGGGCAGGTATTGCCCGACGGACACCGCGCACCCGACTGCTGCGGCCGTCAGAAGGGGGGCCAGCAACATTGGCAAACGCACACGAAACAGAACGCCATCGGGGCTGGACCCAAGCGCACTGGCTACGGTGCCATATCGACGATCCCACGCACGCCAAGGATCGGACAACGACAAGAAGACATAGGGCAGCACAAAGACCAGATGGGACAGAACCACCACCCAGCGCCCCGACGTGAGACCTGATTGCAGGAGCAGCACCTGCAGCCCCGGCAAGAACGCGATTTGCGGGATTAGTAGCGGCAGGTACAGCAGGGCCATCGCGCGCCCTGTAGGGCGCAGGTTGTGTCGAGTCTCGGCCTCTAGGCTGCCAATACATAGGATCAGGGCGATGCTAGTGCTGGCCAGTGCGATCAGGGCGGTCTCGATCAGCGGATCTGTCAGTTGCGGCGCAAACCGTTGCCAACTGCGCAAGGTCATTTGGTCGGGCAGCACATCGGGATAGCGCCATTGCCCCGCGAAGGACCAGATCATTAGTCCAGCCAGCCCCAGCAACACCCCCAGCGATGAAAGCGTCCCAAGAATGCGAGCGAGTGGACGCAGGCGATCAAGCCCAATGCTCCGATTTCCGCCCATGACCCATGCCTTGCCCGACGCTGCGATGATTTGCTCTGACACCCACCACAGGGCCATGACGCCCACGACGAGTGCTAATTGGACCAAGGCTCCGGCCGCGCCTTGCAGACGGTAGGCCAGATCAGGATCAGACATCCATCGCAGGATTTGAACGGACAGAGTGCTCGGCCGCGTCGGCCCAAGGATGAGCGCCACGTCTACCACTGTCATCGAATAAGCCAGCACCACATAGACTGGCAGTCGGATTTGGGCGTAGACCGCTGGAAAGACCGTTTTTAGCCAAGCGCCAGAGGCACTGTGCCCCAGCGCCCGTGCAATCAGGATCGACTGGTCGGCCCTTGTTTGCCCCAGCGCGGCAAGGCTCATGAGCAGCAGAAAGGGCGCCTCTTTGATAGCAAGGCCTAGGGTCAGTGTTAGGCCCCAAGGATCGTTCAGGATCAGCAGGTCCGGCGGTTGGTCCCATCCGGTCGCCCAAGGGCTAAAGAGCCGCACCACCCATCCTGACGGTGCAATCAGAAATGCCAGACCAAAAGCTGCGGCCGCGTGGGGCACCGACAGCAGTGGCGAGAGCAAACGGCGAAGCCAATCCAGCGCGGGTCTGCCATGCAGTTGGGACAGGATCAGCACGACCAAGGACAGCGCGAGCAGGGTTGCAGAAACGCCTGTGGTCACGCTCAGCAGCGCAGAGGGCCCGAGGCCGGGCCAAGCGAGCAGTGCATCAATCGCCTCAGTAGGGTCGGCACCGGTGATCTGGACCAGACCCAAGAGGGGGGCAATCACACCCCATAGCCCCGCCCCGACCGGCAGCACCAAGGCGGCCAGCGTCAGGCGGGGAACCCATGTCAGGCTTGGCGTCACTGGACCCCGTAGCGGGCGGTCCACTCGGTCTCGAGCATCTCCATCCAGCTGGGGTGGGGTTCAGGTAGGGCCGTGCCCAGTTCAGCCGGCGTCAACGTCGCAATGCCCAAATCGATCGCATCAAAGGCCGCTTTCTGATCGTCAGACAGTTTATCCATGTCCAGAACCGTGCCGTAACCCAGGTTCAACGGGTCCAAACCATGGGCCTGCGCTTCGGGCGACAGAATGAAGTTCGCGACAACCATCGCCCCTGCCGCCGCATTCGCATTGTAGGGAATGGCCAGATAGCTGGCGTTGCCCAAGGTGCCCTTGTCCAGAACAAACGTCCGCACGGTGTCAGGCAGCTCGAAGTTCGAGATCGCGGTCGAGGCTTCGCCCGGGCTGAAGCTGATCGCCAGATCAATCTCGTCGTCATTGAGCAGTTGGATCTGCTGAGGGCCGCTTTGCGGATAGGTCTCGCCTTCGCGCCACAGGTTCGGAGTCAGTTCTTCGAGGAAATCCCAAACGGGGGCCGACACTTTGGCAAAGGTCTCGGGCGTGGCTGGTTCCATCAGCGGGGCAGGGTCCTCGACCAAGTCCAGCAGCGCCTGCTTGAGGAAGGTCGC
Source organism: Donghicola sp. (assembly GCF_025210255.1). NCBI lineage: Bacteria > Pseudomonadati > Pseudomonadota > Alphaproteobacteria > Rhodobacterales > Roseobacteraceae > Donghicola > Donghicola sp. Next base: position 29,653 of record NZ_JAOARZ010000025.1, read on the forward strand.
GCCTAGGAAATCCGGCGGTTGGGGGTAGGTGAAGCGACCGGGATGGGCCTGTGCCCATTCCAGGATGGCGTCCATCGACGGCAGGGGCGTGTCGATATCGGCGGTGTCATACATAAAGACGACCTGAGCCATGGCCCATGGGCTCTCATAGCCTTCGGTCGGGATGGTGAAGTCGGTCTGGACAGTCTTGCCCTCGGTATCCACGTACTGCCAATTTGGCAGGTCTTCGGCAAAGGGGCCAAAGAGCAGGTCCTGACGTTTCATCGAGGCGAAGTTTTCACCGTTAATCCAGATGATGTCGATTGCGCCGCCTTCGTTTGTGCCAGCCTGCTGTTCGGCCAGAACACGGGCCACGGCATCAGCAGTATCGGTGAGTTTCACGTGCTTGAGAATGACGCCATGCTCTTCGGCCACGCGGTCCCCGACCCATGCGATAAAGTCATTGGTGGTTGTCGAGCCGCCCCATGCGTTCCAGTACACGGTTTGCCCGCGCGCCTCTTCGAGGACGGCATCCCAATCAGTGGGATCGGGTTGGGCAAAAGCCGTTGTGGCCAGCAGGGACGCGGCACAGGCCGCAGTCAGGCGTTTCATCAAATCTTTTCCTCCTCTTGGACGGGGGACCCGAACACTTGGCGGGCCAACAGAATGCGCGACACGGCGGTGACAAAGCACAGCGCGCCAAAGACATAGGACGCGGGGGCAAACAGCACAGGCCATAGGCAGATCAGGATAAAAAAGCCGATGGTTTCTGCGCCTTCTAGGATGCCGCCGGTAAAATACAGAGATTTGGAACCACGGGCGGACGTGTGCATCCGGTGCTTTTCGGCAAGGATGGCATAGCCCAGAAAACTTGCCCCATTGAAGTAGAAGCTGGTCAGCAAGAAGGCCCCAGCCAGCGCGTTCGAAGTGGGGTCTAGGATAACGAACCCCAGAGGAATTGCGCCGTAGAATAGAAAGTCACAGGTGATATCCAGATAGCCGCCAAAGTCGGTCTTCCGCGTTGCGCGGGCGATGGCACCATCCAGCCCGTCGGCCAATCGGCTCGCCAGCATCAGTGCCAGTCCCCAGCCCACGTGCCCTGTGGCGATTGTCCCAGCCGCACCAAGGCCTAAGGCCAATCCGACCAGCGTAACCGCGTTCGCGCTAAGGCCAGCCCGCGCCATCTGGGCTCCCAAGCGGTTCAAAGTGGGGTCGATCAAGGGACGTAGGGCGGCATCAAACATGGAACAGACAGTGCTGCGTCAAATCGGTGATGTCACCCGAATTATGGCATTTTTTCAGCCAACCGACAGGATCGTGATGGCGTGATTGAGCGCTTGGCTAATGAAATTTTTGCTCAAAAGGTTAAGCGATAGGGAACCTTTCATGTGCTGCGGGGCTTTTGTCCCAAAGCATAGCCGTATTCGGCCCATCTTGCTGTGCGCGTTTCTCTGTAGCACTCAGGGCCGAACCAACTGTAATTAATGACCGAGAAGAACTTCCGAAAAATGATCCGCCCCCTTTCGACCCTGTCAAAGCTGATGCTGGCCTGTGTCGTGGCACTGATGTTGATGTGGTCCGGCGCTTTGCTGGCGCAGGACAGCGGTGCAGCGATGTCCTCTGACACTTCCGCATCTGACACATCTTCTAGTCAGAGTGCTGAAACCGATAAACTTATCGATGTCCTCCAGAACGATTCCACACGAGAGAGGCTGATCGAAGCCCTTCGGGAGATCGACAACTCGGACTCGTCTTCGGATTCCGAGGGCTCTTCTGATCAAAGCGAAACAACCATTGCTGATGAGGCCGCGCAAACGGTCGATGACATCACGCAAGCAGACGACGTGTCACTTGGCCGCCAAATCGCGACCTTTACCAAAGGGTTGGCCGAGGACCTGACAGCGCAGAGTGCGCAAATCTGGCGTCAGATCACCTTTTCGGTGTCGACGCTGACGTCGCTCGACTCTGATGATGCTTCGGACCTTCTGGCAACGTTCAAGGACTTGGCACTGGTGATCGTCTCGACCATCGCGGTGTTCATTGTGCTGCGCAGCTTTGCAACGAGCTATTACAAGCGTCTGGGGACCAAGGCTTCTGACAGTCTCTTCCTGCGTTCTGTCGGTTTGTTCTTTCTGTCCGGCGCGATCGACGTCCTGATCGTTTTGATTTCGTGGCTCACGGGCTATGCGCTCGCGCTCATGGTCTTTGGTGAATTCGGCGAGATCGGCATCCGTCAGACACTGTATCTGAACGCCTTCCTTGTGGTCGAGCTGATCAAAGTCGTCGTGCGCCTGATCTTCTCTCCCGCAACGTCAAGCTTGCGGATGTTCCCGCTGAATGACGATACCGCCGGTTACGTGTCGCGCCGGTTGAACCTGCTGATCGGTCTACTGGGCTATGGCCAGCTGCTGGTCGTGCCCGTCGTGAACAATGATCTGTCCTATATGACAGGCCGTGCAGTGACGCTAATCCTCGCGCTGCTGGTTCTGGGCATTATCATCGCGACCGTTCTGCGTAACCGCACCAATGTGGCCAGCTATCTGCTGGGGCGCGACGAAGAAGACGCTCCCAAAGGGGCAGCGCGCGTTTTGGCGCGCAACTGGCACTGGCCGGTGCTGCTGTATTTGGCAGGCGTGTTCGTGATCGTCATGACCCGCTCCACCACCGTTGTGTTCCAAACGTTTGTGAATACGGCCCAAGTCGCGCTGGTTGTCCTGATCGGCATGATGGCTTCTGGCTGGCTGACCCACTTTGTGCGCCATGGCGTGCGCTTGCCCGCCTCGTGGAAAGAGCGTCTGCCGCTGCTGGAATCGCGCTTGAACAAGTTCGTGCCCAAAGTGCTGGCTGGCTTGCGCGTTGTGCTATTCCTGTTCGTTGTCGTCTTTGCGCTGAACGCGTTGGGTGTGTTTGACCTTGGTGCAGCATTGGCGTCGAACTTCGGGGCAAATCTGTCGGCCAAGACCATTAGCGTGATCCTGATCCTTGCAGTGTCCTGCCTGATCTGGCTGTCGCTGACCTCTTGGGTGGATTATCGTCTAAACCCCGACTGGGGCTCCGCCCCAAGTTCGCGCGAGACCACGCTGCTGAGCCTGCTGCGCAATGCGGCGACCATCGCGCTGATCATCATCACGCTGATGTTCGTGCTCTCGCAAATTGGCCTGGATATCGCGCCGCTGCTGGCTTCGGCTGGTGTGCTCGGTCTGGCCATTGGTTTTGGTGCGCAGAAGATGGTGCAGGACATCATCACCGGTATCTTCATTCAATTCGAGGGTGTGATTAACGTCGGCGACGTGATCACCCTGAATGGCACCACCGGTGTGGTCGAAAAGCTGACCATCCGATCGGTGTCGCTGCGGGATTATCAGGGCATCTACCACATGATTCCGTTCAGCAGTGTCGACATGGTGTCCAACTACATGATGGAATACGGCTACTTTGTTGCCGACATGGGCGTGGCCTATCGCGAGAGCGTGCCCGAGGTGAAAGAAGCCATGTTCGATGCCTTTAATGAGCTAAAAGAGGGTGAAAATGGCGCCAAGATCACTGGTGACTTTGAATGGTTTGGTCTGAACAGCTTTGGTGACAGTGCCATCGTTCTGCGTGGCCGGATTAAAACCCGTCCCGGCGATCAGTGGGGCATTGGCCGTGCCTATAACGAGATCATCAAGCGCATCTTCGATGAGCGCGGTATCGAGATCCCGTTCCCTTACCAGACCCTCACTTGGGCCGAGAACAAGGACGGCTCGTCCGTTCCGATGCGGGTCAAGAAAGAGAACGAAGCGATCGTTGAAGGCGAAGCCGACGACGTCTCGGATACTGCGGACGCTCGCAACAAGCCCAAGGAATTGGACTTGCCCGACCACACCGACGGCGAAGCGGGTGATGACGGAGAAGACGGCGGGCGGTAATCCGCTGCAGTAGGACCAATTGACGATGGCCCGCAAGGTTTCAGACCTTGCGGGCCATTTGTCGTTGCAGGACACTACGCGCGCACGCCTGCCGAGTGAGGACGAAGTGAGGCGCGCTGTATGAGGGAGGTACTCATGTCCGAGCTTCATAACCACGCAGACCGCGTGCTGTCCGTTGTCGAGTCCAGTTCTGCGGCAGCGTTGTCGCGTTTGGCCGCGTCTTGGCGGCGGTCCTTGGTGCGGCACGGCATCGATCCCGCGACAGGGCAGGGGCCTCAGCGTCTGACCCAACGCGAACTGAATGTGCTTGTGGAATCCAACGACAGCTTCCTGCGCAGCGCGACGCCGCGGGTGGACAACCTGTATGCGCTGGTGGGGCAGTCGGGCTGCGCGGTTCTGTTGACCGACGCGCGCGGAATCGTTTTGCAGCACCGTGTGAATGACGGCGACGCCGAGGTATTCTCGGACTGGGGCCTGTGGTCCGGTGGCAACTGGAGCGAAGAGGCTGAGGGCACCAATGGCATCGGCACCTGTCTGGCAGAGCGCCGCCGCGTGACGATCCACCGAGATGACCATTTTATCGCGCGGAACACAGGGCTCAGCTGTATGGACGCACCGATCTTCGGACCGAACGGGCAGCTATTGGGCGCGCTGGATGTCTCCTCAGCCCGCAGCGACCAGACCGAAGGCTTCAATCAACTGATCTCTGCGATGGTGGAACAAACAGCCCGCCAGATCGAGACAGACTTCTTCCGCGCAACTTTCCCCAAGGCGCGGATCATTGTTGCAGGGGATGACGCTCGCGAAGGTTCACTGCTCGCGGTGGATCAGGATGATTTGGTTGTTGGTGCCACACGTCTCGCCCGCGCCGCGTTAGATTTGCCGACCGAGGGCGAATTGCGTCCGATCCCCGCTGTGGACCTGCTCGGCCGCTCCGAAGAATCGCCCAAAGGATTCGAAGGGGCCGAGCGCGCAGCTGTCATGCGGGCCCTGTCGCGGGCGGATGGCAACGTCTCTGCGGCCGCCAAAGCGCTCGGAATCGGGCGGGCGACCATGTACCGCCGGATGAAGCGCCTCGGGATTTCCGAAAAGTCTCACTAACTGTCTCAGTCCTGAGACACTCCCCCGAAACATGAGACTTTGGTGGGGATGCGCAGGGCCAAAAGGGTGGGCATCGTCCTCTCAATCCCGGTCGGAGGATAGGCCGGGTCAACGAGGAGGAATATCATGAACGAGATGGCTCAGGCCGGTTCGGCCAACCGTGTGTCGCCCTTTAAAGAGCGTTATGACAACTTCATCGGCGGCAAGTTCGTTGCCCCCGCAGCAGGCCGTTACTTTGACAACGGCAGCCCCATCACTGGCGGCAAAATCTGTGAAATCGCCCGTTCGGACGCGACCGACGTCGAAGCGGCGCTGGACGCAGCGCACGCAGCCAAAGCGGCATGGGGTCACGCATCGACCACCGAGCGCGCAGCTGTTCTGCTGAAAATCGCAGACGTCATGGAAGAAAACATGGAGCTGCTGGCGACATGTGAAACTTGGGACAACGGCAAGCCGATCCGCGAAACCATGGCGGCTGACCTGCCGCTGGCGATCGACCACTTCCGCTACTTTGCTGGCGCTCTGCGCGCTCAGGAAGGCTCGATCTCGGAAATCGACGCAGACACCATCGCGTACCACTTCCACGAGCCTCTGGGTGTTGTTGGCCAGATCATTCCCTGGAACTTCCCCCTGCTGATGGCATGCTGGAAACTGGCACCTGCACTGGCAGGCGGCAACTGCATCGTTCTGAAGCCTGCAGAGCAGACCCCCGCAGCGATCATGGTTCTGTGTGAACTGCTGGCCGATGTCATCCCCGCAGGCGTTCTGAACGTCGTCAACGGCTTTGGTCTGGAAACCGGCAAGCCGCTGGCACAGTCCAAGCGCATCGCGAAGATCGCATTCACCGGCGAAACCTCGACCGGTCGCCTGATCATGCAGTACGCGTCGGAAAACCTGATCCCCGTAACTCTGGAGCTGGGTGGCAAGTCGCCGAACATCTTCTTCGAAGACGTTGCAGCACATGACGACGACTTCTTTGACAAGGCGATCGAAGGCTTTGTGATGTTCGCGCTGAACCAGGGCGAAGTTTGCACCTGCCCCAGCCGCGCACTGATCCAGGAATCGATCTACGAGAAGTTCATGGAGCGCGCTCTGAAGCGTGTTGAAGAAATCGTTCAGGGCGACCCGTTGGACCCCAACACCATGATCGGTGCGCAGGCGTCGCAAGAGCAGCTGGAAAAGATCCTGAGCTACATCCAGATCGGTCGCGATGAAGGTGCGGAAGTTCTGGCTGGCGGCGATCGCAACATTCTGGGTGGTGATCTCGAGAACGGCTACTACGTCAAGCCGACCGTGATGAAGGGCCACAACAAGATGCGCATCTTCCAGGAAGAGATATTTGGCCCCGTTGTGTCGGTCACGACCTTCAAGGACGCGGAAGAAGCTCTCGAGATCGCGAACGACACCCTCTACGGTCTGGGTGCAGGCGTCTGGTCGCGTGATGCGAACACCTGCTACCGCTTTGGCCGTGCCATCGAGGCAGGCCGTGTCTGGACCAACTGCTACCACGCGTACCCCGCACACGCGGCGTTCGGTGGCTACAAGCAGTCCGGTGTTGGCCGCGAGAACCACAAGATGATGCTGGAGCACTATCAGCAGACCAAGAACATGCTGGTCAGCTATAGCCCCAAGAAACTGGGCTTCTTCTAACTCCGGAACGCGTGGGGGGCTTTCGGTCCCCCACACCCCCCCGAGGGTATTTTCGCCAAGATGAAGGAGGCGGATCATGTCTGAAAAACTGGACAAGGTGTCTGCCACCCCTGAAGCGCTGGAATTCCTGTCCGAGATCGTTGCCGATCATGGGCCTGTGATGTTCCACCAGTCCGGAGGCTGCTGCGATGGCTCGGCCCCGATGTGTTACGCGCAAGGGGATTTCCGCATCGGTGAGCACGATGTTTTACTAGGAGAGATTGGCGGCATGCCATTCTACATTTCGGGTAGTCAGTACGAGGTGTGGAAGCACACGGATTTGATCATCGACGTGATCGACGGCCGTGGCGGGATGTTTAGCCTTGATAATGGGCGGGAGCGTCGTTTCCTCACGCGTTCCAAGCTCTGCGCCACCTGACTCCCCATTCCTATTCAAGTGGCGCTATCCGGCGCAGGCCCCTCCTCACTGGCCTGCGCCTTATTCTTTTAGGGAGATAGGAATTGAGGGGCCCCGAAGGTGGAACGCCACTGCGCGATGAACCGTTTGCGGCGGTGTTGGTCTAAGGCGACCAGAAGCATCGGGTTGATCGGGATCGCTCGTTCCGAGCTTTCGGGCAGGAATGTTTCCTCGGGGTCGCGGCGCATCACCAGCCCGCTGTCGCGCAAGAGCGCATCGCCTTGGCTGGAGAGCAGGAAGTCCAATAGACGCGTGGCCGCGCTCTGGTTCTGTGCGTTGCGCGGGATCATGTAAGTGCGTGAGAGGAAGAGGGTGTAGTCTTCGGGCATCACCACGCTGACATTGTCTCGGTACTGGGCGCTGACATAAGACCCAAGCACGTTGTACGCGATCAGATAGCGGCCTGAACTGACCCCTTCGATGATCTCGTTCGAGCAGCAGGTGGCAACCGCGTCTACGCGGCTGAAGCCCTCGAGCAAAGCGCCAAATGTGCTGGCCTCAATACTGTCTGAAAACGCGAAGAGGTAGCCTAGGCCCGAGGCTTCGATGTCGTATGTGGCGATGCGATCCTCGTAAATGGGGTTCTCGCGCCGCATAAGGTCCAGTAGTTCAAAGCGGCTGTGTGGGACGTCCTCTTCTGAAACGAGCGCGGTGTTGTAGATGATGACGGCGGCTTCGCGCGTGATCCCCCAAAGCTCGTCGCGCCAGCGTCGATCATTGGGCAGGGCTTCAGTGAGGGGGGATCGGTAGGGCGCCGCGCACGCGCTGTTCACCAAGGACACAAGCTGGTGCACCGCCGAGGAAAGGATCGCATCGGCACCGCGACCGGCTTCGCAATCCTTAAGGGATTCGGCGTAAAGCGCGTTTGAGCCCCACTGTTCGTAAATTACGCGGATGTCGGGGTTCAGACGCACGAACTCTTCGATTGTAGGCCCCAAGACGCGGATATCCGTGGTGGACCGAAACAGCATCGGGCGGGCGGATTCTGCGCCAAACACGGCAACCGCTTCTTCGCCATGGGCTGGCAGGCTAAAGAGGCACAGCAAAAGGGCCGCGATCATTCTGCGGATCATTGGGTCTCTCCGGTTTGGGCTGGCAGGGTGAGTGTAACGCGGAAGCCGTTTTCGCCCCGTCCCATGGTCAGCTCGCCTGCGAAAGCGCTGGCGACAGAGCGAACGATAGACAGGCCCAAGCCTGCGCTGCGCCCCGAAGAGGCGGCGCTGCGTTCGAAGCGTTCGCCGATGCGGTCCAGAATGTCGGCGGGCGGGCCAGAGCCCGCATCCTCGACCCAAATTTCCGCCGAGCCCCCATGCTGAGAGACACCGATGACAACGGGCGACTGGCCATGGCGCAGCGCATTGTTAAACATGTTTTTCGCCGCCTCGACCAAAGAGATCTCGTCGGCCAGTACAATCACTTCGTCCGGTCCGATCCGCAGTTCTACCTCTGTTTCAGGCGAGAGAAGTTCGTGATCCTTGGACTCGACGACATTCAGAGCGATGTCGCGCAAATCCACTGGCAAAGGTGGCGCGCTGTCTGATCGGTGGATCACCAGCGCGCGGGACAGCATCTGGTCCAAAAGTTCGCCCAAGGATCGCGAGCGGCGCGTCAAGCGGGTGACCATCTGGTTTCGCACGTCCTCGTCGGTGGCTTCGACGATCAGCTCTGATTGAGCTCGGATAGCGGCAACGGGGGTGCGCAGTTGATGCGCGGTGTCCGAAATCAGGTGTCGCATGCTGCTGACCTGACGGTCCAGACGCAGCATGAACCGGTTCATGGCGTCGATCATGACGGAGACTTCGGCCGGCACATTCCGGTCCATGGGAGTCAGATCGTAGGGATCTCGGTCCAGTAATTCATCGGCGATTTTGTTTAGCGGGGCCATCGCATTGCGGATCACGAGTGTGGCCAGAACCATCAGCGCAAGTCCAGCCACGAGCGAAGCGATCAGGGCATCGCGGGTCAGTCCCAAAGCCATGACATTCCGCGCGGCGAGCGTTTGTCCGACCGTCACGCTGACCGTGCCCGAAAAATCCCTTTCGGCAAAGCGGCGGTACACAGTTACAAAACGCGCGGCCTCGTCTTGCATGGGGGCATCGTAGAACACGGGGCCGCCAGTCGTGCTCGATTGCGGCAGACGTACGTGGTCTTGGCCGGTCAATAGCTGCCCGCGCGAGCCGCGCACGGCGTAGGCCACGCGGTCATCGGGTGCCAGCGCCAAGAGTTGGAAGGCCGAGACTGGGAGATCGGTCAGAGGTTCGCCCCCGATCACCGCAATCGATTCTGCGATGTCGTTGGCGGCGCCCAAAAGCAGACGGTCATATGCCTGGCGGGCAGCTTGGCGGCCGTAGGCAAAGCTCGCGATGGCAACAATGATTCCACCGATCAACAAAAGCGAGAGCACACCTGTCACCACACGTGACGACAAAGATCGCTGTCGCGCGGTGGAAATCAGAGGCTCATTCATCCAGAATGATCCGGTATCCGAGTCGTCGTTGGGTCTCGATCGAGACGCCGCTTCCCGCCAGTTTCTTGCGCAGGCGGCCGATATACAGCTCGATCGCGTTCAATCCCACGTCTGCGTTTTCAAATGCAAAAAGGCCGTCATAGAGCCGCTCTTTGTTCAGAGTTTTGCCACTGTTTCGCAGTAAAAGCCCCAGCAGAGCAGCCTCGCGCCGCGTTAAGTCCAAAGGTGTGTCCGACAAATCAGCGGTCATCGTCGATGGCTGGAATTTCAAAGGGCCAAGGGTCAGTGTGTCGGTCTTTTGCTCGGCTTCGCGGCGGACAAGAGCGCGGAGGCGGGCCTCTAGTTCCCTGTAATCAAAGGGCTTTACCAAATAGTCATCAGCCCCGAGGTTTAGTGCGGATACTCGGTCATCCACGGAAAACAGCGCGGTTAGCATTAGAACAGGCGTGCGCACACCGCGCGCGCGCAGGTCCGCAAGGAGCTCTGTACCCGTGCGATCAGGAAGGTTGATATCTAGAACCAAGGCATCATAGCGCTGCACAGCGAGGAAATCTTCGGCTGCCTCGCACGATTCGGCCATGTCACAGGCCATACCTGCCTTGCCTAGGCGAATCGCGATGGCCTCTGCCATGTCGGTGGCGTCTTCGACAATCAGAATGCGCATCTTTTTCCTCTATCGGGTCTATCTGCCGGCGCTTTGCTGTCAAATTGACAGGTTCGCGACAGCTTTCATCGCTACTTAACTCCTTCATAGCCCGCCACGAGGAGACTGCAAACACAAGCAGCGCTGGCGGGTTCATACCGGACAGGCCCGAAATCTGTCTGATGGATCACTGTGGAGGAGAACATCAATGATCTTTAAAGCGACTCGTATGACCGTGGCCGCCCTGATGCTGGGTGCATCCGCATTTGCAGCGTCCGCCGAAGGCTGGCAGCCCGAGAACCCCGAGTGTATCGCTCCCGCAAACCCCGGTGGTGGCTGGGACTTCACCTGCCGTCAGGTTGGTAAATCCATGCAGGACCTCGGTCTGATCGAAAAGACTATGCAGGTCGTGAACCTCGCCGGTGGCGGCGGTGGTGTGGCATTTGCCGAAGTTGTGAACAAGCGCGGCGACGACAATGACCTGATCGTTGCAGGCTCGACCGCAACTGCGACTCGTCTGGCGCAGGGCGCATACCCTGGCAACACCTATGATCAGGTGCGTTGGCTGGCGTCGATCGGTGCGGACTACGGTGTCATCGCCGTTGCAGCCGACAGCGAAGTGAACACCCTCCCCGAACTGCTGGACATGATCAAAAACGATCCCACCTCGGTATCGGTTGCTGGCGGTTCGGCTGTTGGCGGCTGGGACCACCTGAAGGTTCTGATCGCAGCAAACGCATACGGCGTCGAAGATGTCCGTTCGGTGAAATATATCGCGTTTGATGGCGGCGGCGAAGCTGTAACCCAGCTGCTGGCTGGCTCGGTTCAGGCGTTCACCGGCGACGTTTCCGAAGCAAAAGGCTTTGTTGACAGCGGCGACGTCAAAGTGATCGCAGTTCTGTCGCCCGAGCGTCTGGGTGGCGAATTCGCTGACTTCCCGACTGCAAAAGAGCAGGGCATCGACGCGATCGGCGCAAACTGGCGCGGCTTCTACGCCCCCGCTGGCATGAGCGACGAAGCGTATGACGCATGGGTTGGCAAAATCGGCGACCTGTATGAATCGCCCGAGTGGAAAGACATCATGGCAGCAAACGGTCTGGCACCGCTCGACCTGCGCGGCGATGAATTCCAGACCTTTGTGTCGCGCTCTGTGACCCAGATCCAGAACATCTCGAAAGAGATCGGGATCATCAAGTAATTCTACGCAGCCCCCCTGTGTAGACACCTAGGGACGCCGCCTCTCCCCTTCATGCGGCGTCCCTTTCCATATCCAAACCATAGCCGTCTCAGGAGATCCTTGATGAGTGATCGTATCTTCGGCGTGTTCGGCGTTCTTCTGGCCATCGGGTACGCAATGTCTGCCCTCGCCATCGAAGAGAGCTTTTTGTCGGACGCAGTCGGCCCCAAAGCCTTTCCCCTGATTATCGCAGCTATCCTCGGCATCAGCTCTGCCGTGATTGCGATCAAACCCGATCCAGAGCCCCACTGGCCTGACATCGGCCGTTTCGTTGAAATCGCGGCCGCCGTTGTCGTGATGGTCCTGTACGCAGAGTTCCTGCCGATCATTGGATTTGTTTTCGCGACCGCAATCGCTGCCACCTATCTCGCATGGCGTCTGGGCTCGACCATCATCGGAGCTGTCGCCACTGGCGTCGGTACCTCGGTCGGCATCTACGTCATCTTCCACCTCGTGCTCGGGCTCTCGCTGGCCCGTGGCCCGCTCGGCTTCTAAGGAGACACGATATGGATATCCTTTCTGCTCTTGGCGATGGCTTTGCGATCGCTCTGACCTTTGAAAATCTGCTTCTGGCGCTGCTGGGCTGTTTTCTGGGGACTGTTATGGGCGCGCTGCCCGGCCTTGGGCCGTCGAACGGCGTGGCTATTCTGATCCCGCTGGCGTTCACGCTGGGTCTGGGGGCGACACCGTCGCTGATCCTGCTGACGTCCGTGTATTACGGCGCCATGTATGGTGGCCGGATCAGCTCTATTCTGTTGAACATTCCGGGCGATGAGCCTGCGATGATGACCTGTCTCGACGGGCACCCCATGGCGAAAAAGGGCATGGCTGGCGAAGCGCTGTCCCTGTCCGGTATCGCGTCCTTCGTTGGTGCGTTTTTTGCGACATGGGGCCTGATCGCTCTGGCACCTCAGTTGGTCAAAGTCGCCCTGCTGTTTGGCCCTGCCGAATACTTTGCCCTGTTCGCTCTGGCGTTCATGACCCTTGGCGGTGTGAGCTCGACCAATCAAGCCAAGTCGGCCTTTGCGGCTGCTCTGGGTCTGGGTCTGGCGATGATCGGTGTGGACACTCAGACCGGTGTGCCGCGCTTCACTTTTGGCGAAGTGCACCTCTATGACGGTCTCGACTTCCTTGTGGCTATCGTGGGTCTGTTCGCCCTGTCCGAGGTTTTGATCTTCCTCGAAGAGCGTCACGGCAACGCCAGCGCCGAAGGTCGTAAGCTGACCGTTGGTCGCCTGACACCCCCTTGGTCCATGATCAAGCAGTGTACCCCGACCATGCTGCGGACTTCGGTTCTGGGCTTCATCGCGGGCGTTCTGCCTGGTGCAGGCGCATCGCTGGGCTCGTTCATCAGCTACTCGATGGAAAAGCGTCTGGTCGACAAAGAAGGCACGTTCGGCACCGGCGATCCCCGCGGTGTGGCTGCGCCTGAAACCGGCAACAACGCGGCTGCGGGTGGCGCACTGGTGCCGATGCTGGCGCTGGGTGTCCCCGGGTCCGGTACCACCGCTGTTCTGCTGGCTGTTCTGCTGTCGCTGAACATCACTCCCGGCCCGCTGCTGTTCACCCAGAACCCTGACGTGGTTTGGGGCCTGATCGCCGCGCTGTTCATTGCGAACTTCATGCTGCTGGCAATGAACATCCCGATGGTTGGTCTGTTCACCCGCCTGCTGATGGTGCCCCCGCGCGTCCTAATGCCTGTGGTTGCGATGGTCAGCTTTGTCGGCATCTACGGCATCTCGGGCTCGTCCTTTGACCTGCTGGTCATGATCGGCTTCGGTGTTATGGGCTGGGTTCTGCGCAAGCTGGACGTGCCTCTGGTGCCCATCATCCTCGGGACCCTGTTGGGGAACTCTATGGAGGCCAACCTGCGCCGTGCGATCACCATCGACAACGGCGACTGGTGGACCCTTGTAGACAGCCCTCTGTCCCTCGGTTTGTGGGCGATTGCGATTATTGGCTTTGTTATGCCCATCGTCTTTGGCCGTGTGCTGAAGAATAAAATGCAGCGCAAAGACGAAGAAGGCGCAATCTCGGACTAAAAACCGACCACTCACGCAACTCGAAGCCCTCGCCCTAGCGGCGGGGGCTTTTTTATTTGGCAGGCATCAAGGTGCGAAGGCCTTGGATCGCCCGCTTGGCCCGTGCTGCGCGCACGTCATTGGACGGGACGGGCACCCGCGCAACCACTCGGCGGATTTGCCAGTCCCCCAGTAGCAGCGACAGATACAGATCGCAGGCCGCCTCTGCGGGTCCAGAGATGGCCCGCTGCCGGATCGCGCGTTCCATCACCGCGACGATCAGAGGCTGCACAGTGTCTCGTCCTGCCTCGGCCAAGGTTTGTCCAAGCGTCCCGCTTGCATCCGCCGCTGCCGCTCGGTTCAAGGCGACCGCGCGCTCTCCGAGCAGGGTGTCCAAGAGCAAGGGGCCGAACTCTTCGAGCACGTCAAGCGGCGCACGGTCCTGCGCCGCCGCCTGACGCAAAACGGACGCGACCCGATCAGCGTTGCGCGTGACGAGGGCGCGAAAGAGCCCGACCTTGTCCCCATACCAACGGTACATCGTCTCGTTCGAGCATTTCGCCCGCTTGGCAATCGACAGCATCGAAGCACCAGCGAACCCTTTCTCTGCCAGAACCGCATAGGCTGCCTCTTCGATTTGTTCGCTCCGTGCGTCTTTCTTGGCGTCCTGCATAGTCGTCTCCCAATCACTTGACCGAATCCGTACATCTCGTTACGGATCTTGCATAGGCGTACACATCATTACGGATCGGGGTATTTCATGACGATCACACAGACAGTTCACTCCACCAGATCAATTGATTTGGTGTCTGGGGCGCTGGTTCTTTCGCTCTTGTTCAGCGGGGCGATCTTTGGGTTTTTCTATGCATGGGTCTGCTCGACCATGTGGGGGTTGGATCACGCGGATCCGCGTGTGGCGATTATCGCGATGCAAGAAATGAACGCGTCCGTCCGAAACGCTGTCTTCGCCCACGCATTCTTTGGCACGCCCCTTGTGTTGGGCGCGGCGGCGATATTGGCGCTGCGCTCCGGTGCGCGAGCCGCTGGACTGTGGGTCGGAGCGGGCGCGCTCCTTTACCTGTTCGGGGGCCTGTTTCTGACAATGCTGGTGAACGTCCCGATGAACGAAGCACTTGGCGCTCTCCACATCACGGTCGATACGGAGGTGGCCGAGGCCAGCCGCATCTGGGCCGACTATTCAGAGCCGTGGCAGGTTTGGAACATCACGCGGACGGTATTTTCGGGCCTTGCGCTGGTGTGTGTCGGGATCGCCATCATCCAGCGCGACGCCTAAGCGTCACGCCTCCTCAGCGGTGGTAAACCCGTACTCGACCAGTTCTTCGGGGAGGAGCACGTAGATTTCATCCGGTGGGGTCGACAGGGCGTGCTCTGTTACCCGCAGATCGATGCCCATCTCGGTCAGATAGGCGACGACCTCTGCTTGACCGCGCTGGATATTCTCGACCGCAATAAAAGCGGGCAGCACCGTATTTTCGTCAAAGTAATGCTGGTGCACCCCGACCGAGGCTTCGTCGTCAATCTGTCTGCTGGTGCCGCCTGCTAGCACGTAGGGACAAGCGGAATAGCAAAAGTCGCCTGCCAGCATCACGGTCTCTAGCGCGTTTCTGCGGATGGTTCGACCAATGTGCAATGCGTCCTGCACCGATCCGCCGGGAGACATCAGCCGCACACGGTCAACCTCCACCGTGGCGAGCCATTCGTCGAACCGGGCTGCGTCACCGGGCGTGATCTGCCCTTTGACAAAGGCGGTGCCGTCGGCGGCTTCGAACGCCAATCGGCTAGGAACATTATCGCCGCCCGGAAAGGGGGTACGCCGGCTGGGATCAGTGGTTAGGTCCGGCGCGTTCGCGGGCTCGAACCGTCGGGTTTGATCGCCGGGCCGAACGGGTTGATCAAAGCTGGGGGCGCTGGACGGGCGCATCACTCCGTCCAACCCCGACATCACATCAGAGCCTGCCAGAAACGCGCCAATCCCGATCTGCACCCACAAGATGGCCAGAATGGCACGGCGAATAGGTTTGGCAGAGCGTGTGTCTACGGTGTGCGTCTCGCTCATGTGTCAGGTGTGTCCGGCTTGGGCATGGGGGCAGGTGCAGGCGTTGGGCGCGGTGTGCTGTCCTGTTCTACCTCGCGCATGGCGTACATGGCCGCGCGCAATTCGCCCAAGGTCAGGCCATCGACAGCGGGGGCGGTGTGGCGGTTTTCGCGTATGGCCGATTGGGTGACCATCAGGATCAGGACCAGCACGGCAGGCAAAAGGTCGATCGCAATCGCGCCCGCCCAAGACGGCACGAAGTTGCCCGCATACAGGATCACCGCATCCGCAGCCGAGACCGGCGTATAGACCACGTCGGCAGGAGCGGGACGGGCGAGCACTTGGTCTGCCGCCTGCGCCAAAGAGTCTGCGCGCAGTTGCAGCACATCCATCACCGAAGAGATCGTCTGCTGCTGCGCCATTTGCCCGTCGGGTGTGCTGCCGTCGAGTTCCGGCAGAACGACCGACGCCGACAGGTCTGCTGCCGCGCGATCCACAAGTGGTGCAACGGACAGCTGACGAAGCTGTGCCACCAGACCTGCGAGCCGTACGGCTTCTTCGCTGAAGGCGACGCTGCGGGCTTCGACGGGGCCTTGTTCAACGATCAGCGCGCGCATCTGGGACAGTAGGGCGTTACCTTCGTCAAAGGCGGAGTCGATCAGGGGGGATTGAGCAGCGATCTGCTCTTCGAGCGCCGAAAGCTCAGACGCTTTCTGAGAGAGAACACGGAAGACGGCGCCGCGCCCCGCAAGACCGGACAGGTTGCCGTCTGCCTCTTGGGCCGAAAGATCCTCGAACGACTGGCGCACGCGGGCGACGTCGCGTTCCAGCGCTTGGGCCGAAATGGCGATGTCGTGGGATTCCTCGAGTGCGCTTTGGTAGCTTTGGACCGTGGTCGCGAGGTGCTGTTCAACGGCCGCTGCACCAGCCAGCGCGGCAGCGTTCAGCCAAGACGACATCGCAATGATCGCTGCGCAGCCCAAGGCCATCGCGCCGGTAAGCTTCAGCTTGTTTCCGGTGTTCCGCATCGCGGGCAACAGCCGCAGCATGTAGGACCAGAAGACGAAAATCCCGACTGATACCGCGATCGAATACGCCGCTGCCGCAAAAAAGGAAAACGCGCCCGTGTCATCCAGCAGTCCCGAAACGCCAAGATATGTGTAAATCCCCGATGCAGCGGACAGAACGCCCAAGGCGACCCCCGAAAAGGTGTCGAGCCACGCGAGGTGTCCTTCGAGCTCGCGCACATGGCGTAGGCCGCGCTGGCTATGATCATCGTGTTCGGGGCGTTCGTTCATTCACCATTCCCTTGAGAGACAGTCAGGATTGCATCAACCTATGGTAGGTGGGGCCAAGCCCCTTGGTATCAAGGGGGCGCAGGCCCTTGGGCTAGGACCAACGCGCTTGTGAAGACGCGCGAGCAGGGGGAACAGACGAATGACCGAGCCCACGGTGATGGGAAGCATGGCCGCTTCGTTTCTGGAGTATGCGGTGGGGCGCGGTGTCCCGCGCGAGGCATTGCTGAACGCTGCTCAGATTGACGAGGCACTGTTATTGGACCCCGACGCGCGGGTGCCGGTGCGGTCCTATGGGGCGATGATGGGCACGGCGATCGGCAACACCGGCGATAGCGGCATTGCACTGCGCTATGCTGCGGAAACGGGGCTAGAGAAACTGTCGATCATTGGGCTGATCATTGACGCTGCGGGCCCTTTGGAGGCGGGAATTGCCCATGTAAACCGCTACGCCCGCATTATCGCGGATGTGCATATTCCGCACGCCCCTGATCGGTTTGAATTGCAGCGGAAGGGGCAAACCCTCTGGCTGATCGATCACTTTCCGAATGCCAATGCCTCGCCCACTGCGATCGAGCAGACCTTTGCGAATTTTGTGACGAACTTCCGCCGGATGTTGCCAGAGACTACGTTTCTGCAAGGGGTCTCTGTGACCTATCCCGCGCCGCCCCATACGGACCTGTACCAAGACGTATTTCAGGCCCCTGTGACCTTTGAGGCGCGGCGCAATGCCTTGGCGTTGGATGCAGGATGTCTGGACGGGTTGGATGCCACGCCAAAGCCCTATGCCTTTGGGCTTTATACCCGCCATGCCGACGCGCTCTTGACCACATTGCAGCGGGACGAAAGCACCCGTGCGCGGGTTGAGGCGGCCTTGTTGCCTGATCTGCACAAGGGGTCGGTTTCGATGGATGACGTCGCACGGGATCTGGGGATGAGCCGTCAGACACTGTACCGTCGGCTGAAGGACGAAGGCGTCACCTTTGCCGAGGTGCATGACCAGTTGCGCTGCCAAATGGCGCAGGAATATCTGACGGGGCAAAAGGCTTCGGTGATGGAGACGGCCTATCTGCTGGGCTTTTCCGAGGCGTCGTCATTTGTCCGCGCTTTCAAGCGGTGGACGGGTCAGAGCCCCAGCGCCTATCGCGCAGCGCATCCCTGAAAACCGTGTCCAAGAACGCACAAAGGCGCCCCTGAGGGCGCCTTGTTTTATTGGTCGGAGTGAGAGGATTCGAACCTCCGGCCCCTGCCTCCCGAAGACAGTGCTCTACCAGGCTGAGCTACACTCCGACCGTGCCGGGCCGATTATCGCACCTAGCTTTGCTTGGCAAGAGTGCTTTGGCGTTTCTTGCTTCTGCGTAGGAATAAAAGCGTATAGCGCGGGGTGGTGCCGGTTTCGAACCGAACAGCGGTGTTGGTGACCGGCGCTTGGGTGTCTTTTCTGGCGCCTTCGCGCATCACGATGTAGACGCCGCTGGCGATGATGATCCCCGCCCCAAGAAGGGTGTAGAAGTCGGGGTATTCGGAAAAGAACATGTAGCCGTAAAAGATGGCCCAGATCATCTGGCTGTACTGCATCGGTGCAACGATGCCCGCTTCGCCAGTCTTGTAGGCGCGGATCTGGAAGCTCATGGCAATCAGAGACAGAAGCGCCACGCAGGCAACGGTGCCAAGTTCCCACAGCTGCATGGGCTTGTATTCCAGCGGAATCAGCATGCCCATGATCACAATGTTGGCGATCAGGGGATACAGAAGCAGGACCATATCGCTTTCCTTCGACCCGATGCGGCGCACGATGATCGACACGAACGATCCGCCGACGGCCGCGCCAAGGGCGGCAAAGTGGCCCAAGGTCAGTTCAGACGAGCCGGGCCGCAAGACGACCATGACGCCGATCAGACCGACGATTACAGCGCCCCAGCGGCGGGGGCCGACCTTTTCCCCAAGGACAGGGATGGACAAAACCGTAATGAGAAGTGGCGTGGCAAAGACCATGGCGTAGACCTGTGCCAGCGGTAGCACCGAGAAGGCATAGAACGCACAGACACCGGTAAAGACCACGGCGATCGTCCGCGCGTAGGTCCATGCAGGAGTGGCCGGACGCAGGGTCGAGGGCTCTTTGCGTTGGATCAGCACCACGGTCAGGAAGGGAAAGCTGAGCAGGACGCTGTAGAAAACGATTTGGAAGGGGTGATGGTTTGCACCCAGCACTTTGACCAGCACGTCATGGCCGGAATAGAGCGCAAAAGCGGTTAGTGCAAAGATGGCACCCTTGATATTCGACTGTTCAGTCGCAGGGGGGGTGGACATGAAAGGTCTCCTTGGAAGGGGAGGGAGTACAAGGAACTGCGGTAACCCTAGACCCATCAAACCAAAAAGAAAGGGGCCCGCAAGGCCCCCCTCATACATTCGTGAATGTGCAGGTTTATCAGAGGCTGGCGTCCAGAGCCGCCAGAACCGCGCTGCCCATGCCCTCGGTGGAGACAGGCTCGACGCCCTCTTCGCCCAAGAGGTCAGCAGTGCGCACGCCATCTTCGAGAACCTTGGCAACCGCTGCTTCCAGACGGTCAGCTTCGGCACCTTGGTCAAAGCTGTAGCGGAGGGCCATAGCGAAGGACAGGATACACGCGATCGGGTTGGCTTTGCCCTGACCTGCGATGTCAGGAGCCGAGCCGTGTACCGGTTCGTACATCGCCTTGGGACGGCCGTTTGCCATGGGAGCACCCAGCGAAGCCGACGGCAGCATACCGAGCGAGCCGGTCAGCATCGCAGCCGCGTCCGACAGCAAGTCACCGAACAGGTTGTCGGTCACAATCACGTCAAACTGCTTGGGCCAGCGGCAAAGCTGCATGGCGCCTGCGTCCGCGTACATGTGCGACAGCTCGACATCGGGGTATTCTTCGTCGTGGACCTTCTGGACGACTTCGCGCCAGAGGATGCCCGATTCCATCACGTTGGCCTTCTCCATCGAGCAGACCTTGTTGCCGCGGCGGCGGGCCAGTTCGAACGCAGACCGCGCAACACGCTCGATTTCCGACTCGGTGTAACGCTGGGTGTTGATGCCCACGCGCTCGTTGCCTTCTTCGACGATGCCGCGGGGCTCGCCGAAGTAGATGCCCGAAGTCAGTTCGCGCACGATCATGATGTCCAGACCGGCAACCACGTCACGCTTGAGCGAGCTGAAGTCGGCCAGCGCGTCAAAGCACTGTGCGGGGCGCAGGTTGGCATAAAGGTCCATTTCCTTGCGCAGGCGCAGCAGACCGCGCTCGGGCTTCACCGAGAAGTCAAGGACGTCGTATTTGGGGCCGCCAACGGCACCCAGCAGAACCGCGTCGACTTCTTGCGCTTTGGCCATGGTGTCGTCGTGCAGAGGGGTGCCGTGCGCGTCATACGCTGCACCACCGACGAGATCTTCGCTCACGTCGATCTTCAGGTCGCGCTTGTCACCGAACCAGTCGATGATGCGGCGAACCTGCGCCATGACTTCGGGGCCGATGCCGTCACCAGGCAGGATAAGAAGCGAAGGATTGCTCATGTGCGATGGTCCTTTTGAATGTCCCAAGAGTTGGCAGATGGCCTACCGACTGGCGCGAAGGGGGTCAAGGAACCGCAGCTGTTGTTTTGCAGGCTGAGTGACGTTTTCTTGCGTGTTTCGGGGCATCTCGATGTCCGCCCACACCAAACGGTGCCGGCTGGCGGAATCAATGATCGCAAACGTCGGATCGTCGGGGGGCGGCCAGAGGATACCGCTGGCGCGAACGGTGATCCCGTTGTCAGGCAGAATGTAGCTGACGCGCATGGGCGGCAGGCCGATATCGGACCAGTCCACGGTGGCCGTGCCTTGGGCGCCTGTGGCGTGGACAGGCGTCAGGCGCGGGTCAGAGAGTAGGGCATTCAAGGGGGCTTTCAGGCCCTCGCCTTGGGTCGGGTCGTTATTGAAATCCCCAATGATCACAAAGCGTTCGGGCGGTGGGCCGTGGTCGCCGTCCAGCAGATGTTGCCAGAACAGGATCTCGTCTCCGTTGCGCAAGCCGTTGGCGTCATCGGGGCCGTCAAAGACGGGGGGCGTGGCGTGGAAGACCATCAGGCTGAGCAAGCCTTCGGGCGTTTGGAGCGGCACGACCCAATGTCCCATGGTCGAGAGGCGTTGATCCGGGTGTGTGCCCGCCGGAGGGTGGGTCCACGGCAGGGCGCGCCAAGGCAGATCGGCGTAGTTGCGGACCTGCGTGCGGTCGATTGGGAATTTCGAAAGCAAGGCCATGCCCTCGGACCCTGCGAATCGACCGAAGCTGTGGTCTTGGGGCGGATCGGTGCCCGCGATTTGAAGTCCGGCGTTGGGGCGTAGGGCAAGGGTATGCGGGTAGGTGAGGCCTTGGGCCGCAAGGACGTCTACAAAGGCTGCCAGAGTTTCCCCGCGATGGTCCCAGTCGATGCTCTGCAGTGCGAGGATGTCTGCGTTTGCCTGCACCAGCACCCGCATAACGGCGTTGACCTGATCGTCGCCGCGCCGGATGTCACGCAGCAAAATGCCCGGCCCTTTGCGGCCGAGCTCTGTGTTGTAGGTCGCGATGCGAATGGGGTCGGCGTGGGCCAGCCCCGCAAGGCAAGCCAGCACAGCCAATAGGATCAGCCGAAGACGTGCATATCCTCGGTGTCGCGGTCCATGGACCGGCGACGTTTGTCCGCGATCATCGAGGCGACGCGGGCGGTGGCAATGCCCCGCATCAAGAGGCTCGACGGTACAAAGGCCCATAGGCTGACGGTCCAGATCAGTGACTTCGGTTGGGCCACGGCGATCGGGTCAACGATCCCCGCAGCGGCCTGCAGGAAGGCCGGGATCAAGAATGGCAGCAAAAAGCCTAAGGCCACGTAAAGATTGGCGTCGCGGTTCAGACGGCCGACCACATCACCGCCACCGGTGGGGTCAAAAGTGGGCAGGTTGGTCCAGACATTGAAGCTGCCATTCTGGCGGGGCCAGCCGTTCAGCCACATGATAAAGATG
Organism: Donghicola sp.; assembly: GCF_025210255.1. NCBI lineage: Bacteria > Pseudomonadati > Pseudomonadota > Alphaproteobacteria > Rhodobacterales > Roseobacteraceae > Donghicola > Donghicola sp. Next base: position 51,469 of record NZ_JAOARZ010000025.1, read on the forward strand.
AAGAAAACCAACGAGATGAGCGACATCAGATAAGCAATCGCCGAAGTGCGGCGCAGCAGGTCGATATCGGCGGCATGGGCGCTTTCGGGCAGGGACAGAACCATCAGGCGCACGGGCGAGAAGGGGAAGTCCAAAGCATTGCCGACCACGTGCGAGATCGCGGTAAACAGCTCGCTGATGGGGCTGGGATGCGCAATGCCGCGCTGGATCAGCGTCAGCACCAGAACGGTCGCAAACAGGGCGCCGAACCGCAGGCGGTTATACGGGGGGGCGTCGCGGAACTCGATCAGGCTGGGGTATTCGGTCATGTATTCCGAGAAGACGAGCCAGCCGACAAAGATCGCCACCAGAAGGACGATGGGCGCACTGTCATTCGGACCGGGCAGCAACAGCCACGGGGTCGCGATCAACAGCACGACGAATATCGCGCGCACAAGTGCGCTCACAAAACGTGTGAACACTGCTCTACCTCTCTACCAGGGCGGGCTTGGCCTTTTTTGCCGTGCCTTTTGACCCACCTGATCCGCTTATGGTGCGGAATGCCTCAATCTTGACACAATGCTGCCAATATCGGGATCAGGTCTCAATACCTGTAAGTAAGTTACTTACGTATTGGGGCGGATTCGGGGAAAAGCTGGTGCTATTCTGCATCAAACTGTAAGCAAAAAAGGGGCCGAAATTCGGCCCCTTTCTAGATATTTTGGTTTGTCAGGGTCTTAGACCCAAGGACGCGCCTGCGCTGCTGCCGACTCGTAAGAATCAATTGCAGCTTTCTTTTCGAGGGTCAGGCCAATGTCATCGAGGCCATTAAGTAAGCAGTGCTTACGGAATGCGTCGACTTCGAAGGCAAAGGTCTCGCCGTCCGAGGTGGTGATGGTCTGGGCTTCCAGATCCACTTCCATACGGGCGTTGGCGCCTTTTTCTGCGTCCTTCATCAGCACGTCGACCTGCTCTTGGGGCAGAACGATCGGCAGGATGCCGTTCTTGAAGCAGTTGTTGAAGAAGATGTCGGCAAAGCTGGGTGCGATCACGCACTTGATGCCGAAATCTTTGATCGCCCAAGGAGCGTGTTCGCGCGACGAGCCACAGCCAAAGTTGTCACCGGCAATGATGATCTCGGCTTCGCGGTAGGCGGGCTTGTTCAGCACGAAATCAGGGATTTCGTTGCCGTTGTCGTCGTAGCGCATTTCATCAAACAGGTTCACGCCGAGGCCCGAACGCTTGATGGTTTTCAGGAACTGCTTGGGGATGATCATATCGGTGTCGATGTTGATCAACGGCATGGGTGCGGCGATCCCGCTGAGTTTTTCGAACTTGTCCATATCCTGTCTTCCTTCCGAAAAAGGTGGGTATGGCCTGCGTCTGGATCACGTATGGCTTACGTACATACATGACCGCCTGACGCAGGCGGCGGGATTTATCAGGCGAGAGTGCGCACGTCGGTGATCTTGCCGGTGATCGCAGCAGCAGCTGCCATCGCGGGCGACATCAGGTGCGTACGGCCACCACGGCCCTGACGACCTTCGAAGTTGCGGTTCGAGGTTGCGGCGCAACGCTCGCCCGGCTTCAGCTGGTCGGGGTTCATGGCAAGGCACATCGAGCAGCCCGCAAGGCGCCATTCGAAACCGGCTTCCTTGAATATGTCTGCCAGACCTTCTTCTTCGGCCTGAGCGCGGACCAGACCCGAACCGGGAACGATCATGGCACGCATGCCTTCTTTGACCTTCTTGCCCTTCAGGATCTCTGCTGCGGCGCGCAGGTCTTCGATGCGGCCGTTGGTGCAGGAGCCGATGAACACGGTGTCGATCTCGATGTCGGTCAGCGGAGTGCCCGAAGTCAGACCCATGTACTCGATCGAGCGGGCAGCCGCTTCGACCTTGCCGCCTTTGAAATCGGACGGGGTGGGAACGACGGCGCTGATCGGCAGTGCGTCCTCGGGCGAGGTGCCCCAAGTCACGGTGGGCTCGATCGATTCACCTTCGATGACCAGAACTTTGTCGAAGTGCGCGCCTTCGTCGGTGTAGAGGGTCTTCCACCAGTTCAGAGCAGCTTCCCACTGGGCGCCTTTGGGGGCGTGGGGGCGGCCTTTGACATATTCAAAGGTGGTCTCGTCGGGCGCGATCAGACCGGCGCGGGCGCCGCCTTCGATGGCCATGTTACAGATGGTCATACGACCTTCCATGGACAGGTCACGGATCGCTTCACCGCAATACTCGATCACGTAGCCGGTGCCGCCAGCGGTGCCGGTTTCCGCGATGATGCGCAGAACGATGTCTTTGGCGGTCACACCGGGCATCAGTTTGCCGGTGATTTCGACCTTCATGTTCTTGGACTTCTTCTGGATCAGGGTCTGGGTGGCCAGAACGTGTTCCACTTCGGACGTGCCGATGCCGTGGGCCAGTGCGCCGAACGCACCGTGAGTCGCGGTGTGGCTGTCACCACAGACGACGGTCATGCCGGGCAGGGTCCAACCCTGTTCGGGGCCGACGATGTGCACGATGCCCTGACGGACGTCGGTCACGGGGTAGTAGTGGATGCCGAACTCTTTTGCGTTGGTGTCCAGAGCGGCAACCTGAATGCGGCTGTCCTCGGGCATGTTCGACGGATCGTCACGGCCCGCGGTGGTGGGGACGTTGTGGTCCGGAACCGCGATGGTTTTCTCGGGCGCGTGCACGGTGCGGCCGGCCATACGCAGGCCTTCGAACGCCTGAGGGCTGGTCACTTCGTGTACGAGGTGACGGTCGATATAAAGCAAGCAGGTGCCGTCTTCTGCCTCGTGGGCAACGTGGGCATCCCAGATCTTGTCATAGAGTGTCTTCGGGGCGGTCATGGTCCTCTCCCGTGGATATCTTTGGAAAATGTGATGGAATAGTGGTTCGGGTCCCGCCTTATAGGCGGGCGAGAACGGTGTGCATCGCACCGAAGAAGCGCCACGGCAGGCGTGCGCGATCATCCATATCGAAAATTACCATCATGGCGTGGAAATACAGCGCAGAGGGCTTCGCTGCAAGGGCAAGTCGTGTTACACGCCGCGGCTTGTGATTCACCAACGGACGTTTAACGCGTGACCCACCTGACGAAGCCTCTGTGCTTGCTGCAAATCCTGCTGATTTTGGCCCTGTGCCTGAGCTTTGGCTGGGCGCATGCGAGTCTCGAAATTTCGGGTCAGCCGGTGGAACAGCCCGCGAACGCCCGCTATGAAGGCGCGCCAAGTGAGTCGCCCGTTGCGATGCCCCCTCGGTGATTGAGGGAAAGCCGCAAAAGTGGTAGGCTATATATATGTCCAGCGCCGGGGCTATTCGGCGTGTATCTAGGAGGACCAAGTCCTGACTATGACGAACCAAGCAGCCCAGTCTGCTGAACCCGTTCCGGCAGCGGATGCCGAAGTGACAAGTGAAGCCATCTTGTCCCGTATCCTGACCTCTCTTGATGATGACAAGGCTGAAGACGTCGTGCAGATCGATTTGCGCGGTGTGTCGTCCATTGGTGATTACATGGTCATCGCTTCTGGTCGTTCGAGCCGTCAGGTTGTCTCGATCGCGGAAAAGCTGGTCGATCGCCTGAAAGAAGCGTTCGGCATCTATTCGAAGATCGAGGGCAAAGAAGGCGGCGACTGGGTGTTGATCGACACTGGCGACGTTGTTGTCCACGTGTTCCGTCCCGAAGTGCGCGAGTTCTACCAGCTCGAGAAGATGTGGCAGCCTGCGGGCACCGCCTGAGGCTGGAACGCCGCTAGGGACTGACGATGCGCGTGCATTTATGCGTGGTGGGCCGACTGCGGTCGGGGCCCGAGGCCACTCTTATTGACGACTATCTGACGCGATTTGACCGAACCGGGCGGGCCTTGGGCCTTGGCCCGGCCAAGGTCATTGAGGTCGAGGATAAGAAGTCCCGCGGCATGGGCGCCGAGGCGGATCTGCTGCGCAAGGCGATCCCCAGCGGATCGAAGCTGGTCGTCATGGATGAACGCGGCAAACTCATGACCTCGCCCGATTTTGCGGACAAGATGGCGGGGTGGCGTGACACGGGCACGCAGGACTTGGCCTTTGTGATTGGCGGGGCGGACGGGATCGACCCGTCCCTGCGCGCCGAGGCGGCTTTCGCGATCAGCTTTGGCAAGATGGTGTGGCCCCACATGCTGGTGCGGGTCATGCTGACCGAGCAACTGTATCGCGCAGCCTCGATCCTGTCGAACGCGCCGTACCACCGCGAATAAGCGCCCTTGATCGGGCGGCTTCCGGTTTTTGACCAAAAAATCCAGTTGGCCGATACAGGGATGGTTCACCCCGCGCTTGCCTTGCGCTAGGAGAGGGCAAGCCTAGGAGGTAACACCATGACTGCACCCAAGCCCGTTGTTCTATGTATTCTGGATGGTTGGGGACTGAGTGATGACAGTCCGGCGAACGCGCCCGCGCTGGCAGCGACGCCCAACTTTGACCGTATCTGGAACGACTGCCCCCATGCCCGCCTGATCACCCACGGCCCCGACGCAGGTCTGCCGAGCGGCCAGATGGGCAACTCCGAAGTGGGTCACACCAACATCGGCGCAGGCCGCGTGGTCGCGATGGACTTGGGGCAGATCGATCTGGCGATCGAAGACGGCTCTTTCTACGAGAACGAAGAATTGCAGGCGTTTATCGCCAAAGTGACCGAGAGCGCGGGCATGGCCCACGTGATGGGTCTGATCTCGGACGGCGGTGTGCATGGCCACACCGAGCACGCGCTGGCCGCCGCCAAGGCGATCACCGATGCGGGCGTGACCGTTGCGATGCACGTGGTCACTGATGGCCGCGATGTGGCGCCCAAGTCCGCTGACAAATTCGTCGCCGAGCTAGAAGATCGCCTGCCCGAAGGCGCCTTCATCGCCACCGTGTCGGGCCGCTACTACGCCATGGACCGCGACAACCGCTGGGAGCGGGTGCAGCTGGCCTATGACGCAATGATCAACGGCAAGGGCTTTGAGGCCGCGACCGCCGAAGATGCAGTCAAGGACAGCTACAAGCAGGACGTTCTGGACGAGTTCATCAAGCCGGTTGTGATCGGTGGGTTCGAAGGCGTGCATGACGGCGACGGCTTCTTCTGTCTGAACTTCCGTGCGGACCGTGCTCGTGAAATCCTGCGCGCGATTGGCGAACCCGATTTCAATGATTTCGAAGTGGGCGAACGCCCCAAGCTGTCGGCGCTGCTGGGCATGGTGGAATATTCGGACGGTCACAACGACTATATGGACACGGCTTTCCCCAAGCGGAAAATCGTGAACACGCTGGGCGCTTGGGTCGCCAAGCAGGGCAAGAAGCAGTTCCGTCTGGCCGAGACCGAGAAATACCCGCACGTGACGTTCTTCCTGAACGGTGGTGTCGAGGTGCCCGAAGAGGGCGAAGATCGTTTCATGCCGAAGTCGCCGAACGTGGCGACCTATGACCTGCAGCCCGAGATGTCGGCCCCCGAAGTGACCGCCAAGTTCGTCGAGGCGATCAATGGCGATTACGACATGATCGTGGTGAACTACGCGAACCCCGACATGGTCGGTCACACCGGCGACCTTGAGGCCGCAAAGGCTGCTTGTGAAGCGGTGGACAGCGGTCTGGGCGAGGCGCTGAAGGCGCTGGAAGCCAAGGGCGGCGCGATGATCGTGACGGCGGACCACGGCAACTGCGAAGTGATGGTGGACCCCAAGTCGGGCGGAGCGCACACCGCGCATACGCTGAACCTTGTGCCGGTTGTCATGGTGGGCGGCCCCGAGGGCGCGGAACTGCGTGACGGCCGTCTGGCCGATCTGGCGCCGACCGTGCTGCAGCTGATGGGTGTCGAGAAACCCGAAGAAATGACTGGTGAGAGCCTGATCAAGTGATGATCCGTCGCGCGGCCGTCTTGTGTCTGGGGTTGCTTGCGTCGCCGTTGGGGGCGCAAGAAGATCCGGCTGCGGCGGCGCTGCGGGCCAAGGGATTGCTGGACGAAGCTGCGGTTGCGCTGGACCATGCCCAAGGGGCGCGGGACCGTGTGGCGGCGCTGACCCAGACGGTCAAGGCGTATGAGGCGGGGCTGACGGCCCTGCGCGCTGGCCTGCGCCGTGCGGCTATTCGGGAAAAGGCGCTGGCGCAGGAATTGAATTCGGCGCAGGGGCAGGTGGCGGATTTGCTGGCCAGCCTGCTGACCATTTCCCGCAGTCCGGCCCCTGTGCAGCTGACCCACCCAGCGGGGCCTACGGGCACCGCGCGGGCGGGGATGATCCTGACCGAAATCTCGCCCGCATTGCAGGCCGAGGCCGATGGCTTGGCCCGCGATCTGGAAGAGGTGCGAACCCTGCGCGCCCTGCAGCAGTCGGCGGCGGATACCCTGCGCGAGGGGCTGCAAGGGGCGCAAACGGCGCGCACCGCGCTGAGCGCTGCGATTTCGGACCGGACCGACCTGCCCATGAAGTTCACCGCTGATCCGGTGCAGACCGCTGTGCTGGTCGCGGCGTCGGACACGCTGGCGAGCTTTGCCGATAATCTGGGCGAGATCGTCGTTGGCGACGAGCTGGAGGGCGGTCCTGACGTCCACGAGCAGCGCGGCATGTTGTCTCTGCCCGTGCAAGGGACCATCCTGAGAGAGGCGGGCCAGCCCGATGCCGCAGGGATCGAGCGCCCCGGTTGGGTGATCGCGACGGCGCCCGGGGCACTGGTGACCACGCCAGCGGCAGCAACCATTCGCTATCGTGGGCCGCTCTTGGACTACGGAAATGTGATGATCATCGAGCCCGGACCGGGCATTCTGTTCGTGCTTGCAGGGCTCGATCAGGTCTACGGTGAGGTCGGACAGGTGCTGCCCGCAGGGCATCCGCTGGGCCTCATGGGGGGTGCGGGTGTTGCACAGGACGAGATCCTGACGCAGGCTAGCGCCGGACAGAATACAGAAACGCTCTATCTCGAAGTGAGAGAGGACCAAGAGACGGTGAACCCCGCCGAATGGTTCAAGACGGACAAGGAATGACACGAATGCGCAAGTTTCTGATGGCAGTGGGCGGTGGCGCTCTGGCGGGGCTGATTGCCTCGACGCAGATCGCGGGACCGCTGCTGGCCCAAGAAGGAAAAACCCAAGTCAACGTGTATGAGCAGTTGGACCTGTTCGGCGACATCTTTGAGCGCATCCGCGCGCAGTATGTCGAAGAGGTTGATGAGGGCGAACTGGTCGAAGCCGCCATTAACGGCATGCTCCAGTCCCTTGATCCGCATTCGAGCTACCTGTCCCCCGATGATGCGCAGGACATGCGCGTCCAAACCCGCGGCGAGTTTGGCGGTCTGGGCATCGAGGTCACGCAGGAAGAGGGCTTCGTCAAGGTCGTGGCGCCTATGGATGGCACCCCTGCCGAAGAGGCGGGCGTTTTGTCGGGCGATTTCATTACCCACGTAGATGGCGAGAGCCTGCTGGGCCTGACGCTGGACGAAGCGGTTGAACTGATGCGCGGCCCTGTGGGCTCTGAGATCGTGGTGACGCTGGTCCGCGAGGGCGAGCCGGAGCCGTTCGACGTGACCATTATTCGTGACACTATCCGCCTGACCGCCGTGCGCACCCGTACCGAAGGCGAGGCTGTGGTTCTGCGGGTCAGCACCTTTAACGACCAAACGTTCGACAACCTGAAGGACGGTCTGCAAACTGCTGCCGAAGAGGCGGGCGGCCTGGACGCTCTGAGCGGCGTTGTGATCGATCTGCGCAACAACCCCGGTGGTCTGCTCAATCAGGCTATTCTGGTGGCGGATGCCTTCCTTGAAGAAGGTGAAATTGTCTCCACCCGTGGCCGCAACCCCGAAGACGGCGAGCGGTTCAACGCGACCCCCGGTGATCTGGCCGAGGGCAAGCCGATTGTCGTGCTGATCAACGGCGGGTCTGCTTCGGCGTCCGAGATTGTGGCGGGCGCGCTAAAGGATCACCGCCGCGCGGTGGTTGTCGGCACCAAGTCGTTCGGCAAAGGGTCGGTCCAGACCGTGATGCCGCTGCGGGGCGATGGCGCGATGCGTCTGACCACGGCGCGCTATTACACGCCGTCGGGCCGTTCGATCCAGAACCTGGGTGTGTCGCCTGACATCGTGGTGCAGCAGCCCCGTGCGTCGGTTGTCGAGGACGAGGACGAGAGCACACCCCGCACCCGTTCGGAAGCGGACCTGCGTGGCAGCCTGTCCAATGACAGCCTGAGCGAAGACGAGATCCGCCAGATCGAAGAGGACAACGCCAAGGCCGAAGAAGCCGCGAAGCTGCGCGATGAGGATTACCAGCTGGCTTATGCCATCGACATCCTCAAGGGTCTGTCGGCGCTGGAGAGCGATCAGTGACGCCAGAAGACATCGCGAAGCTGCCTTATCGCAAGAACGTCGGCGTTATGATCGTGAACGCCGACGGTCTGGTCTGGGTCGGGCAGCGTCTGGATAGCGAAGTGCCTGCGTGGCAGATGCCTCAGGGCGGGATCGACAAGGGTGAAGATGCCCGCGCGGCCGCCCTGCGCGAGTTGGAAGAAGAGACCGGCATTTCGGTCGACATGGTGGATGTTGCGGGCGAGACCGAGGGTTGGATCAGCTACGATCTGCCCCATGACATCGTTCCCAAGATCTGGAAGGGTAAGTACCGCGGTCAGGAGCAGAAGTGGTTCCTGATGCGGTTCAAAGGCTCTGACGACATGATCGTGATTGACCGGCCGCATCCCGAGTTCAGCGAATGGCGCTGGTTGCCCGTCGATGAACTGGTCGAGAATATCGTGCCGTTCAAGCGCGGTGTGTATGAGCAGGTTGTGGCGGAGCTGGGGCCCTTGATCTAGGGGCGGGCTTCTGGCGGCTGCAGTGCCGTGAGTATTTTTTCAAAGCAGAAAGGGCTGGTTCTTGGGGACCGGCCCTTTTTGTTTGGTGACGTCTGGAACGACAAAGGCAGCCGCTGGGGCTGCCTTTGGGGGTTTAGAAGTTCACTTTGACGTCTGGCAGGTTGAGCGTCTTGATCAGGTCGCGCAGCTCTTGGCGGGCGGCGATATTCGAGATCGACAGCTGGGTGACGCCGATGTCCTTGAGGTCCAGAAGCGTCAGGCCCTTGGGGAAGAGTTCGCGGAAGACGACGCGTTCCGAGAAGCCGGGCGCGATACGGAAGCCGATGCGCTTGGCCAGTTTGTCGACGGCGGCGGTCATCTTTTTCTTGTTGATCATGTTCTGCGCGCCGATCCGGTTGCGGACCACGATCCAGTCGATCGGGGTCAGGCCCGCTTGGGCGCGGAGTTGGCGGGCGTGCCAGACCATTTCCGAGTAGACCGACGGGCCAAGGATATTCTCGCCCTCGGCATCCGTGCGGGCCAAGAGGTCGAAGTCCACGAAGCTGTCGTTCAGGGGCGTGACCAGCGTGTCCGCGAGGCTGTGTGCCATCTGGCTGAGGCGGGTGTGCGAGCCGGGGCAGTCGATCAGGATGAAGTCGCTTTCGGCCTCGAGCTGTTGGACCGCCGACGACAGACGCACGTCATAGATGTTCTCGCCTTCCTTGAGGGTGGCGGGGTCGACCTCGGGCAGTTCGATGTAGTTCGGGCTGGGCAGTTCGATGCCCTCTTTCGCCAAGAAGCGCTTGCGGTTCTCGGAGTAGCGACCAAAGCTTTTCTGACGCATGTCGAGGTCGAGCGCGCCGACGCGGAAGCCAAGGCGAACGAGTGCCGTCGCGATGTGCATCGAGGTGGTCGACTTGCCAGAGCCGCCCTTTTCGTTCCCCACGACAATGATATGCGCCATATATGGTGTCCCCTGATTTTCTCGGAACCGGATATTGGTTTAGTTATGCTTATGCCTAGACCGGACGGGGTTGGGCAAGAGTCCGCGTACCTCTGAGCCGCGATTTTTCACGTTTTCGTGGCACGGGTGCAGGTCAGGAAGGCCTGCATAGGGCGCAATGATCTCTTTATGCGACAATGCTGCCCATATTTCATACATGAGGGAACGCTATGAACTTTACCTCAATACCCTTTCCAAACGTGATCCGGATGCCTTGGTCCGGCGATATTGTGCAGGACATTCACCCCGAACTCTTTAGTCAGGACTACTGTGGATCGGTTGAGATCGAGAAAGAAGTGATCACCGAAGTCGCCGGTTATGGGCGGCAATTGGGAGCGCTGATCGAGGCTGTACTGGCGTTATCGGGTCGGACCGAGGCGCTGGAGACAGACCGTGACCCGCTGGATCGCTTGCAGGACATTCACCGCAAGGTCGAGGCCATCAAGACCCAGAAGCGTGATGATCTACAGGGGCATGCGGCGCGCGCCCTAGAGGCGTTGCGGCACGCGGATGCTGAAGCCTATGCAGAGTTTCTGGACCGTGCCGCAAAAGAAAACGCCGCCCGGTGAGGGACGGCGTTAACGAAACCGATGTGGCTGGGATTAGAAGCCCAGGCCTTCGTATTTCTTTTTGAACTTCGAGACGCGGCCGCCCTGGTCCAGCAGGCGCGACGAACCGCCGGTCCATGCGGGGTGCACGGTGGGGTCGATGTCCAGCGACAGGGTGTCGCCTTCTTTGCCGTAGGTCGAGCGGACCTGGAAGGTGCTGCCGTCGGTCATTTTGACGGTGATGAAGTGGTAGTCGGGATGGATGTCTTTTTTCATGACTACACCTCTTACGCTTCGGTTTTGGGCTTGTAGTTGCTGACTTCGGCGATACGAGCCGACTTACCACGACGCGAGCGCAGGTAGTACAGCTTCGAACGACGGACGCGGCCACGACGCACAACAGTGATGCTGTCGATGTTGGTCGAGTACAGCGGGAATACGCGCTCTACGCCTTCGCCAAACGAAATTTTGCGAACGGTGAACGAGCCAGCAATGCCTTTGCCGTTCTTGCGGCTGATGCACACGCCTTCGTAGTTCTGAACGCGCGAACGGGTGCCTTCGGTCACCTTGTAACCGACGCGAATGGTGTCGCCGGCTTTGAAGTCGGGGATTTCTTTCCCCAGCGCAGCAATCTGCTCCGCTTCGATCTGTGCGATAAGATCCATCGCATATCTCCTAACTGCTTGTGGTTGGCCCACAAAGGTCTGGTGCCGGTCTCAGAACTCTAGGTCTTCTCTCGGGTCCGCCGCAGCGCCCGCCAGAGGATCAGATCAGCTTTGGTTCGGTTCCCGAACGTCAGAGGGCCCGATTGCCGCCAGAAGAAGACGGAATCGCACTGGGGCCTCCATGTGCGGGATGCGCGCGATATGTCAGGTTTTGCTGGGGTTGGCAAGGGGGGAGGTCGTTCGCTATGTTCTCTGAAAAATGGAGTAGCTAATATTTTTGGAACCTCAGAAATTGACCTTCAAGACTTCGCCAATTCGATAAGGTTGTTGGCTCCTGGCTTTCTAATTATTTTTTTTCGCACTCGCTATGTTAGTGGGCGAATGAAAAGCTTGTCTTCGGCGCTGTTGGAGTATCTCTTATTCTCTTCAATTTATTACGTTGTTACCTTCTCCATTTTTGACATTGCGCGAGCGTATGAGAAAGTCAATTTCACATTAGATGATCCGTTTGTTGCACTTATTTGGACATTCCTGCTTCCGGTGGGCGTGGGCGTCTTTTTAGGAGCTGCAGTACAGAAGGGTTGGTTTCGATTTATTGAAAATTGGTTGCGATTAAATGCAATAACTCCCCATATGACGGGTTGGGACGGCGCATTTTCAACGCTGAAGAACCATGCCTGGGTTAGTGTCCACACGAAGAGCATGGGCATTGTTTGTGGCAAATTCACCGATCGCTCCAACGCGTCAATAGATTTGAGCAGAAGCGACATATTCTTGGAGTACGTTTTTGGAGATTGTTTTCCTGAAACCGAAGATTTAGACGAGGATCACAAGACGAGTATGTGGATATCCGCAGACGAGATAATCGCTATCGAATTTCATGGGGGACATTGATGTCTGATTCAAAGAAACCAAGCCAGAGCAATGTGGGCAATCAGATCAAGGCTCCAAATCGCGACGTGAAGCTAAATTATTCCGACGGTTCTCGCGGGTTTAAGGCTCCAACGCAGTCGAAAAAGGCCGCTCCGCCTCGCAACCCTAGTGTGGTAAAGCCAAAAGGCAGTAATTAAAGCTAATCCAACAAATCCGGACGCCGCTCCCGAGTGATCCGCTCGGACTCTTCCTTGCGCCAGTCGGCCACCTTGCCGTGGTGGCCGGACATCAGGACTTCGGGGATTTCGCGGCCTTTCCAGACGGCGGGGCGGGTGTATTGGCCGTGCTCTAGGCGGCCGTTGGAGAAGCTCTCTTCTTCGATGCTTTCGGCGTTGCCCAAGACGCCCGGGATCAGGCGGACGGTGGCGTCGAGCAGCGCATGGGCCGCGATTTCGCCGCCGGTCATCACGAAGTCCCCCAGAGAGACCTCTTGGATGCCGTAGTGTTCCAGCACGCGCTCGTCCACGCCCTCGAACCGGCCGCAGAGGATTGTGACGCCGTCGCAGGTGGACAGATTGCGGGCCATTTCCTGATCGATGCGTTTGCCGCGGGGGGACATGTAGAGGATCGGCCAGTTGCCGCGGGTGCCCTCCATCGCGTCTTCGATCGCGCGGCCCACCACGTCGGGGCGCAGGACCATGCCCGCGCCGCCGCCCGCGGGGGTGTCGTCGACGTTCTTGTGCTTGCCCACGCCGTAGTCGCGCAGGTTCACGGTTTCCAGCTGCCAGCGCCCTTCGCGGAGGGCTTTGCCGGTCAGACTCTCGCCCAAGATGCCGGGAAAGGTGCCGGGCATCAGGGTGATCACGCGGGCGGTCCAGATGTGGGCCAGCGGGGCGGGCGCCATCAGGTCCGTGGGCTGCGCGGTGAGTTTGATCGCCTTGCGGCCGTGAGAGCGTTTGGGAGCGTCGGTCATGGGATTAGTCAAACAGGCCTTCGGGCGGGTCCGCGATCACGCGGCCAGAGGCGATGTCCACGGTGGGCACGACCTCTTTGGTAAAGGGGATCAGAACGGTGGTTTTCAGACCGGGGCCAAAGACCTCTAGCAGGTCGGTGGCGCCGTGGTTCTGGACGGCCTTGATCTTGCCAATCGGGTTGCCGCCGGTGTCGAACACGTCGAGCCCGATCAGGTCCGCGTAGTAGTATTCGTCGTCATCGGTTTCGGGCAGCTGGCTGCGCAGGGCATAGAGGCCCATGCCGCGCAGGGCATCCGCGTCTTCTTTGCTGTCGATACCGGTCATGCGGGCGGCCAGACCGTTGGAAATCTGGCGGGTGATGGTCACCTCGAAGGTGCGGCTGCCATCCTCGGTGGTGAGGGGGGCGTAGTCAGCAATGGCCTCGGGGATGGCGCAGAAGCTTTTGATCCGGACCTCGCCTTTGACGCCGTATGCGCCGCCGATGGTCCCTACTCGAACACGTTCGGTCATTCCGTCCTCATGATGCATAGTCCGTTGCGGGTGGTCCCGCCGATTTCGTCGCAGAGTTTACCCTTTTCCGAGCGTTCGTACATCATGCCCGCCACAAAGGCGACGGCCAACAGGAATGGCAGGCGAATGAGGCCGAACATGGGTCTCTCCGGTTTAGCGGGTTTCGAGCGGCAGGGCAGCGGCGCGGGCTTCCCAGCCTTTGCGCTCTAGCTCGGGGGTGATGTTGTCTTCTGTCGGGTAGCCGATGCAGAGATACGCGACCAAGGCCCAATCGGTGGGCACATTCAGATCACGGCAGAGCATTTCGGGATCAAGGATCGAGACCCAGCCCACCCCCAGCCCGTGGGCACGTGCGGCAAGCCAGAACTGCATGATCGCGGAAACGCAGGAATACCGGCGCATTTCGGGCATGGTGCCCGCGCCAAGGCCTTTGCCCTTGGTGGTGCTGTCGTCGCAGAAGACGGCCAGATGGACAGGGGCCTCTTGCATGCCGGACAGCTTGAGCGTGGCATAGGTCTTGGCGTCGTCGCCTGAATACCCGTCCAGCGCCTGACTGTTGGCAGTGCGGAAATTGGACAGCGCCGCGGTACGGGCCGCGGCGCTGGTCACGCGGATCAGACGCCAAGGCTCTGACAGCCCCACAGAGGGTGCCAGAGCAAAGGTGCCAAACAGACCCGCCAGCAGATCCTCGGACACCGGATCGGTGCGGAAGTGGCGCACATCGCGCCGCCACCGCATGAGCTGGTCCAGCTCGTCCCGAAAGGTGTCCGAAAATCCGGTCATCACAGAGCCGATTACTCTTCGGCTGCTGCTTCAGCCGCTTTTGCAGCTTTCTCTTCAGCGCGTTCCTGCGCTTTCTTGCCGGGAACGGCTTTCTTCATGTTGGCGCGCTCTTTCTTGGGGGCGACGCCAGCTGCTTCGAGGAAGCGAGCAACACGGTCGGTGGGCTGTGCGCCCTGGCTCAGCCAGTACTGAACGCGCTCCATGTCCAGCGAAACGCGACGCTCGTCGTCTTTTGCCAGAAGGGGGTTGTAGGTGCCCAGTTTCTCGATGAAGCGGCCGTCGCGCGCCATGCGCGAGTCAGCTGCAACAACTGCGTAGTGGGGACGTTTTTTGCTGCCGCCGCGGGCCAGACGAATTTTCATTGCCATTGGAGTGTCTCCTTAGAGGGTATTTCTGGTTTGTTTTCAGAGTGGGCCGCGCTCAGGCGTCCTTCTGTTTGGCTTCGTGATGCTTGATCACTTCCTGAATGATGAAGTTCAGGAATTTCTTGGCGAATTCAGGGTCCAGATCGGCCTGAACTGCCAATTCTTCGAGCCGCGCGATCTGTTTTTGTTCGCGTGCGGGATCCGAGGGGGGCAGGTCGTGTTCCGCCTTGAGGCGGCCAACGGCCTGCGTGTGCTTGAACCGTTCGCCCAAGGTATAGACTAGGATGGCATCCAGACGGTCGATGCTTTCGCGGTGACCTTTGAGGATTTCGGCAGCGCGGGTCACGGTGTCAGTCAAGGGCCCATCCTTCCGGTTTAAAATTGGGATTCTGGTAGAAACCGATTTCCTGCGCGATCGCGTCCGCAATCTGGCTGGACCGGCACTGCGCAGGGGTGGGGTGGCGATACACCACGTCATTGCCATCGACCGACGGGGCCTCGTGATCCTTTTTGCAGCCAAGCCGTTCGGCAAGGCGGATCGAGTCGAGGTTTTTCGGGTCCAGATAGCTGACGGCGGTTTCCCAGCCACGCTCGTTGTAGAAGTAGCGGCGCACGCAATCGGCGGCCTCTAGCGCGATGCCACGGCCAGCCACGCGGGGCCAAATGATCCAAGCGATTTCCGCCTCGGGCCAGCCTGCGGGCTTCCAGCCGCCGGCCATGCCGTAGGTTTCGTCGGTGTCGGCGTCGTGGATCATCCACATGCCATAGCCGCGGATTTCCCAGTGCCCGATTTCAGCGGCATAGAGCATCCATGCCTCGTACTGGTTCAGCGGGCCGCCCATGAAACGCGAGCGATAGCTGCTGAAGGTCGCTTTGAAATCTGGGTAATCCTGCGGCTCGGGGCCGCGCAGAACCAGACGCTTGGTGCGCAGTTCGGGGATTTTGGTGGTCGAGAACTGGCTCATGCGTAAGCCTCCATCCCGCCGTCCATCAGGTCGGCTGCAGAGAGGTGGCGCCAGATTTCTTCTTCGCCAAAGCGCACGTGGTTGAACATGCGCTCGAATTTCGCGCCCATCTTGCGGGCGACGTTTTTCGAGTGCTCGTTCGGGGGCATGATCAGGCTGACCACGGTGTCCCACCCCAGAACGTCATAGGCATAGGTGCGGGCCGCGATTGCGGCTTCGGTGGCGTATCCTTTGCCCTCGTGACCTTCGTAGATGTCCCAACCGATTTCGGGCTCGGGCCACCCTTCGGGGTTCCAGAGGCCGACGTTGCCGATCAGCTCGCCGGTTTCGGTCAGGGTCACAGCCCAACGGCCATAGCCGCGCAACTGCCAATGCCCGATTTCGCAGGCCAGCATGCGCCAGCTGCTTTCGGGATCGGCAGGGCCCCCACAATATTTCGAGCGGTCAGACGCATAGAACGCCGAGAACACGGGAAAATCCGCGATCTCGAACGCGCGCAGCGTCAGACGTGCCGTCGTTATGGTGGGAGCAGTGGTCATTATTTCTTTTTGCCGAACATGTTGGGCAGACCGCCCATGCCGGGCATGCCGCCGCCCATTCCGCCAAGGCCGCCCATGCCGAGCTTGCGCGCGGTGGCCTCAAGCTCTTTGGGATCCATTTTGCTGGGGTCGATCGATGCGGGATCGAAGTTGCCGTCCATGCCGGGCAGAGCCTTGCCGCGCATGGCCGAGACAGCCTGTTTGAGCATGCCTTTGCCGCCCTTCTGGCTGATCTTTTTCATCACATCGGCCATCTGGCGGTGCATTTTCAGCAGCTTGTTCAGTTCCGACACCTCAAGGCCCGCGCCTTTGGCGATACGCTTCTTGCGGCTGGCTTGCAGCAGGCCCGGGTTGGCGCGTTCCTGCTTGGTCATCGAGTTGATCAGAGCGATCTGGCGCTTGATGATGCTGTCGTCCATGCCGGATTCCTGCACCTGCTTGGCCATTTTGCCCATGCCGGGCATCATGGACATCATGCCCTGCATGCCGCCCATTTTCTGCATCTGCTCAAGCTGGCTCTTCAGGTCGTTCATGTTGAACTGACCCTTCATCATGCGCTTCATCATGCGCTCGGCCTGTTCAGCCTCGAGCGTTTGCTGCGCCTTTTCTACCAGCGAGACGATGTCACCCATGCCGAGGATACGGCCCGCGACACGTTCGGGGTGGAATTCTTCCAGAGCGTCGGTCTTCTCGCCAAGGCCGACGAACTTGATCGGCTTGCCGGTGACAGCGCGCATGGACAGAGCTGCACCGCCGCGCCCGTCACCGTCCATACGGGTCAGGACCACACCGGTCACGCCGATCTTGTCGTCAAATTCGGTCGCCACGTTCACGGCGTCCTGACCGGTCAGACCGTCAACGACCAGCAGGGTTTCGCGCGGGTTGGCAACGTCGCGAACAGCGGCGGCCTGTGCGATCAGTTCCTGATCGATGTGCAGGCGGCCCGCGGTATCGAGCAGGTAGACGTCGTAGCCACCGAGGCCCGCTTGGGTCTTGGCGCGCTTGGCGATGGTGACGGGGTCTTCGCCCTTGACGATGGGCAGGGTGTCGACGCCGATCTGCTGACCCAGAATGGCCAGCTGTTCCATCGCTGCAGGACGGTTCACGTCGAGCGAGGCCATCAGCACGCGCTTGCCTTCGCGCTCTTTCAGACGTTTCGCCAGTTTCGCAGTGGTGGTGGTTTTACCGGAACCCTGCAGACCGACCATCAGGATCGGCGCGGGCGGGTTGTCGACCTTCAGCTTGCCGGGCTCGCCTTGGCCAGCGAGGAACGCCACCAGCTCGTCGTGGACGATTTTGACAACCTGTTGACCGGGGGTAACCGATTTGGTCACCGACGCGCCGGTCGCTTTTTTCTGGACAGCTTTAATAAAGTCGCGTGCGACGGGCAGAGAGACGTCGGCCTCCAGCAGAGCGGTGCGCACTTCGCGCAGAGCCGTTTTAACGTCGTCCTCGGACAGCGCACCTGCTTTGGTCAGCCGGTCAAAGACACCGCCAAGGCGTTCAGATAGATTTTCGAACATGCCAAGCCCTTTCCAAGACCGTTAAAGAATGCGCCCTAGATAGGCGGTGATGCGACATACGCCAAGCGCCCCCATGGGCGCAACGCGCTGATGGAGGGCGATCCCGGCGATAGCCATGGGACCGGAAGCATCATAACTTCCGGAGGATTCTGCGCGCGTATGCATGATACAAGCACCAGAGTCAAGAAAAGGCGCGCCCCGGGGAGGAATGGGACGCGCCTTTGAGTGGGCCACGGGAATGAGGGAGGAACGCGGCCGGTTGATCAGCTAACTGCGTTACGCAGCAATTTGTTCCACGGCGTTGTACGCATTTTTCACAGAACCGTCGGCGTCAAGCGCCAGCTGGTCAGCAGCCACGATGGTCACGTCGGTAATGCCAACAAAACCAAGGATAAATTTCAGGTAGGTGGTCGCGAAATCAATCTCGGATCCAACAGCGGTCCCGCCCGATGCCACTGCTAGAATGGCGCGCTTGTTTTCCAGAAGACCAACGGGACCATCTTCGGTGTAGCGGAAAGTCACGCCGGCGCGGGCGATCTGGTCGATCCATGCCTTCAGGCGCGCAGAGATGGTGAAGTTATAGATCGGCACGCCTATGACGATGGTGTCGGCTTCCTGAATTTCGGCGATCAGGGTTTCGGACAGCGACAGAGCCTCTTTCTGGTCTTCGGTGCGCTTGTCCGCGGGGGTAAAGTTCGCGCCGACCCAGTTGCCGTCGATCAAGGGCAGCTCTTCGGTCAAGTCGCGGGTGATGACCTTCTCGGGTGCCAAACGCTCTAGAATGCGAGTGGTTAGGTCGCGCGAGATCGAGCCTTCTTTGCGGACGGAGCTATCAATACGAAGTACTGTCTTGGTCATTTGTAAAATCCACTGTGTTCGAGTGAGGAGGGTGGTTTTTCGGTCTTTCCGATAACATGGCTCTTGCTTTTTCGAACGCAATCACGAGAAATGCGGTAGTAAATGTGTGTGTCTGCACAGCGATAACGTTTCGGGGGTCTAATTGGTCTGATGGGTATGGAGAATTGGGACGAGGTGCGTACCGCCTATCAGGTGGCGCGCATGGGAACTGTGAGTGGCGCCGCCGACATTTTGGGCGTTCACCATGCCACTGTGATCCGCCACATCGACGCGCTAGAGCAGCGACTCGGGGTGAAACTGTTCCAACGCCATGCCCGTGGTTACACGCCGACCGAAGCGGGTCATGACCTGTTCCGCGTGGCGCAAACCACCGATGACCAGTTCAGCCAGCTGGCAGGCCGGATCAAAGGGCAGGGCGCCGGTGTAGGTGGCGAGTTGGTCGTTACATCGTTGGTGCAGTTGTCTCCGCTGATCGTGCCCGTGCTGAAGGGCTTTCAGGAAGAGCATCCGGATGTCTGTGTTCGCTTCTTGACCGGCGAGCGTCTGTTCCGTCTGGAGTATGGCGAGGCGCACGTGGCGATCCGTGCGGGCAATGCGCCTGATCAGCCGGATAACGTGGTCCAGCCGTTCTTCCGTCAGCAGGTCGCCCTGTTCGCGTCCAAAGACTATGTCGAGAAACACGGCAAGCCCGAGAGCCCGACGGACTACAAGAACCACCGTTTTGTCGGGCAGGATAATGTCGACAGCCGCGCGCCCTTTTATGTGTGGATGAAGGACAACATCCCGCGTGAGAACGTGACCTTCCGGTCAGAAGATTCCCGAGCAATCGAGCAGGCCATTCTGGACGGTGCCGGAATCGGCTTCATGGCCTACTGGGAATGGCAGCAGCACAAAGATCTGGTGCAGATTTGCGAACCCGATGACACTTGGGCCTCGAATATCTGGATCGTGACCCACGTGGACCTGCATCGCACACCCAAGGTTCAGACCTTCCTCAAGTATCTGAAGGATCAGGCCCAGGGCTGGCGCTGAGTTCAACCTCGAGAAACCGTTCGAAGGCGTCCAGATTGACGGCTTCGAACTGGCCGAAGCTCTGCATCCAGATGCTGGCATCGCGCAGGGCATTCGGCTCTAGCTTGCACCATTTCACCCGTCCGCGCTTTTCCTGAGAGATCAGGCCCGCGTTGGCGAGAATGGTCAGATGCTTGGAAATCGCAGCCAATGACATGTCGAACGGCTCTGCCACATCGGTGACAGCCATATCATCCTCGAGCAGCATCGACAGGATGGTGCGTCGGGTGCGATCGGCGAGCGCCGCAAAAACAAGGTCGAGCTGCTGGTCCATAATCAGGGCATGGGGCAGGAATTTGGGAACGTCAACCAAATGGTTGAATATAGCAAATGGGCCTTTCGTGCCGGTTTTGCCTACGGTGTGGTGGCGCAAACGGAAATCGATGTCATAAAAATCAATGACTTACGGCGGACATTCTGTCGCTTGACTCACAGCGCTGTGACACCTATCCAACCTTCAACAGCCCAAGGGGTGCGTAGATGATTGATCCAGCCGAAAAAGAGCGTCTTGAGCGGCTCGAGGCGCGGATCTCGGAAGCGAAAAAGGCTCATGCCGAGCCTGAGCCCCGGGCCGACGAACATTATTCCCAAGCGCAGGTTGCTTGGCGGATGGTGACGGAACTGGTTGCCGGTTTATTGATCGGCTTCGGCATGGGATACGGTTTGGATGCCATTTTAGGGACCAAACCGGTGTTCATGGCGGTATTTACATTGTTGGGTTTCATCGCGGGCGTGAAGACAATGCTCCGCTCGGTAACAGAAATCCAAGATCAACACGCGGCGACGGCCGCACAGGATGATGAGGGACGTAACAGTGGCGGATAATGCACACGCAGCAGAAGGCACCGGCCTGGTTTTTCACCCCATGGATCAGTTCAAGGTCCAGCCGCTGTTCGGTGGTACTGACGTAAGCTGGTACACCCCGACCAACGCGATGCTGTGGCTTGCCCTGACCGTTCTGGCTGTCTTCCTCGTGATGGTTGTTGGGACACGCGGCCGCGCTGTGATCCCCTCGCGCGGTCAGTCGATCGGCGAACTGGCATACGGCTTCGTCTACAAGATGATCGAGGACGTGACCGGTAAGGATGCCATCGTCTACTTCCCCTACATTATGACCCTGTTCATGTTCATCCTGATGAACAACTTCTTGGGTCTGATCCCTGCCAGCTTCGCGAACACTGCACAGATCGCAGTCACCGCGATCCTCGCATTCGCAGTTTTCTTTGCCGTGACGATCATCGGTTTCGTCAAGCACGGCACGCACTTCCTCGGCCTTTTCTGGGTGACCTCGGCGCCGCTTGCCATCCGTCCCGTTCTGGCCGTCATCGAAGTGATTTCCTACTTTGTTCGCCCTGTCAGCCACTCTATCCGTCTTGCCGGTAACATCACCGCCGGTCACGCCGTGATCAAAGTGTTTGCTGCATTCGCTGGTCTGGTCGCTCTGTCGCCGCTGGCTATCCTGGGCATCACCGCCATGTACGGCCTCGAAATGCTGGTTGCATTCATTCAGGCCTACGTTTTCACCATCCTGACTTGTGTCTACCTGAAAGACGCTCTGCACCCGAGCCACTAGGGCTCGGCCCCGCAGATCAGGACTGAATTATCGCCATTCCAACGTAAGGAGAAATGTTATGGAAGGCTCGATCGCAGAAATGGGTAAATTCATCGGTGCCGGCCTGTCGGCATTCGGTATGGGTCTGGCAGCTATCGGTGTGGGTAACGTCGCCGGTAACTTCCTGGCTGGCGCACTGCGCAACCCTTCGGCCGCTGGCGGCCAAACCGCGACCCTGTTCATCGGTATCGCGTTCGCAGAAGCACTGGGCATCTTCTCGTTCCTGGTTGCTCTGCTGCTGATGTTCGCCGTCTAATCTACGGGTTCATTCCTTACGGCCGGGCGAGCGTCACTGCGACGCTCGCCCGGTAATATCGGACCTTCGGGTCCGAACCAAGGACGGGCCACGGAGGACGCACAACATGGCAACTGAATCGCATGGCGCTGAAGCCGTTGCAGCAGGTCACGCCGCAGCCGAGTCGGCAGGTATGCCTCAGCTCGCAGTCGAGACCTTTGGGAACCAGATCTTCTGGCTCCTCGTCGCGCTTGTCGCGACCTACCTGATCCTGTCGCGCGTGGCTCTGCCGCGTATCGCAGCCGTTCTGGCCGAGCGTCAGGGGACCATTACGAATGATATCGCCGCCGCCGAAGAGCTGAAGCTCAAGGCGAAAGAGGCAGAGGCCGCCTATGAACAGGCACTGGCTGATGCCCGCACGCAGGCGAACGAGATTGTCGAAGCCACCCGTGCCGACATCAAGGCTGACCTTGATGCCGCTCTGGAAAAGGCTGACGCTGAAATCGCTGCCAAAGCTGCAGAGTCGGAAAAGGCAATCGCCGAAATCCGCGCGAACGCAGCCGAAAGCGCAGCCGAAGTCGCCAAAGACACCGCCAAAGAGCTTATCGCTGCTCTGGGTGGCGAAGTTGATGGCCGCTCGGTGACCGCAGCTGTTAACGCCCGGATGAAAGGATAAGCCATGCGCACACTGATCATCCTTGCCGCTGCTCTTGCCGCTTCGCCGGCGATGGCTGCATCAGGTCCGTTCTTCTCGCTGCACAACACTAACTTTGTCGTTTTGATCGCCTTCTTGGTGTTCCTCGGCATCCTCGTGTACTTCAAAGTGCCTGGCACTCTGGGTGGTATGCTGGATAACCGTGCGACCGAGATCAAAGGCGAACTGGACGAAGCACGTCAGCTGCGCGAAGAGGCTCAGAGCCTGCTTGCAAGCTACGAGCGTAAGCAGAAAGAAGTTCAGGACCAGGCGGACGCTATTGTTGCAAACGCCAAAGCCGAAGCTGAAGCTGCTGCCGTTCAGGCGAAAGAAGACCTGCAGAAATCGATTGCTCGCCGTGTGCAAGCTGCCGAAGAGCAGATCGCATCGGCCGAAGCATCGGCTGTTCGTGAAGTCCGTGACAGCGCGATCAACGCAGCTGTCGGCGCGGCGCGCGACATCCTTGCCAAGCAGATGACCGACGAAAAGTCGGGCGCTCTGATCGACTCGTCGATCAACGAAGTAAAAGCCAAACTGCACTAACGGCCAAGGTCTTACAGGGACAGTGAAGCGCGGATTGCATTCTTGCAGTCCGCGCTTTTTCGTTGCAGTAAGCAACCAAGTTTAGACGAGTGTGCTATCATCGCATCATGCGGTGAAAGGGTTGGGGTATGCCTTTCAAGACAACAGCGATTTTGACGGCGGCGGTTATGGCGGCGCTCGGACTGGTTTTGCTATGGGCGCCGGACTCGATTCTGGACGACTCGTTTGACCTGTCCGCAGATTATCCGCACATAATGGCGCGCCGCATGTCGATCTTTATGCTGATCTACGCATTCTTGCTGTTCAGGTTGCATGACGTGCCAGCAGGCAAAGTGCGAAACACCCTGTGCCATGGCTCCATCATTCTGATGTTCTCGTTGGGTGCCCTAGCGGCCTATGAGATGGCTGTCGGTCATGCAGCAGGCGATTTCATGCGGATCGGTCTTGCGAACTTTGCTATGGGGTTTCTGTTCGTATGGAGCTGCATTTCTGAGCGCAGGCGGGGTTAACGATCCCGTTCGTGCTGGAAACGCTGCATCGCGACCGCTTCGTTGCGCAGCGCACGCTTTTCGTCCCGCAGGGCCGTTTCGACGTAATCCAGATGCGCAGTCACTGCGGCCCGTGCGGCGGCTGGATCCCGTTTCTGTAGAGCTGTGTTGATCGCGCGGTGCTGCTCTAACAGGTCATCGCGGGTGGTGCGCTGTTTGAACATGACGTTGCGATTGTAGAACACACCTTCGCGCAGCAGATCGAACATGGAGCGCAGCATGTGCAGCATAATCGTGTTGTGGCTGGCCTCGATGATGGCCATGTGGAAATCTGCGTCAATCGCAGCCTCTTCGGCGGGATTTCGTTTGGGATGGGCGGCCTCCATCCGTTTGAAGACGGTGTCGATCACCCGTAAATCCGTGTCTGACGCCATGCGGCACGCGCGGTCGGCGGCCAGCCCTTCGATGTCGCGGCGGAACGAGATGTAGTCAAACACGGCTTCGTCATGCGCGGCGAAGAGCCGAATGAGGGCGGGTGAAAACGCATTTCCCAAAACTTCGGCCACGAAAACGCCGGATCCGGCGCGGGTTTCAAGCAACCCATTATCCTGCAGTTCCGATACGGCTTCGCGCAGGGAGGGACGCGACACGCCAAGCCGATCCGACAGCTCTCGTTCTGATGGGAGCCGTTCCCCCGGCCGGAGAATGCCGCGCAGAATCAACTGCTCGATCTGTCGGACCACAGAGGTCGAAAGCTTTTCCGTTTGGACTTTTTGAAAGGGCATTGCGGGCACCGTCGAATTGATTGGTCATATTATATGACCGGAGCGGCGCGGAAAACACAGCGAAAAAAAGAGCGCCCCGAAGGGCGCCCAAGTCTTTCCAGGGATGGAAAAGAGAGTGGTGGTTTTATTCTGCGGGCACCGCCGTGGCTTCTGAGGTGGCAAAGTGCTGCCGGTTCAGGCGGAAGACCAAGGCAACCATCGCGAACTGTGCGATCAGGGCGATGGCGGTGATGCTCCAGTAGGTCACGTCGTACTTGGTGATCACGCCAGCAGCCACGAGCCCTTTGTTCACGAAGAAGTGCAACATGACACTCAGCGCGACACCGGGGCAGACCAGAGCGTAGGACCCAGCAGATGTTTTCTGACCCAGAACGAAGTCCTTGAAGTAGCCTTGGCGGCGCAGAACCGTCATGCCAAGGCCAAGGAAGACGAGTTGTACTGCCAGTAGCTTGGCCAAGAAGACCATGGTTTCGCCTGCAGTGGTGTGCACCTCGAAGGTGGTGTGCAGGCCGTGATCTTGGCGCAGGACCATGATCCCGAGCACGGTCATCAATGGGACGATAATCATCAGCGTCGGGCCAGCTTCTTTGGCGGTGCCATAGTGCAGCATCGAATTGAAGGCGGTCAGCACGGCGACAACGCTGTAGAGCACGGCGGCCACCCCAAAGACGGTGGACAGCACGAGGCTCGCACCGACTGTCGCGGTGGTGTGCGACATCGCGGCGGGGGCGGACAGACCAACGGCAACCATAGCCAGAGCAAACGCAGGCAGCATTTGGGCAAAAGAGTTGTGCGCGGTCACATCAAAGATCCCGCCCTTGGACAGCACGCGGCCAAGGAAGTCGCCGATCAGGCGCACAGCCCACACACCGGTCAGCGCGAAGGCAACCATCGCCATCGGGAACAGATATTCGACGATGCTCCACAGCTGCGGCACGAACACGAGACCGACGATAAAGCTGGCGTTGATGCTCATGGCAACGGCCAGAGGTGCGGCGAGCAAGGTCGTTTCGCCGTTAGAGTTGCGCAGTTTGGTATAGGCTTCGGTCTGCTTGAATTTGGACAGCTGGCCGAGGTTCCAGATCAGTGCCTTGATGTTCATGAAGGCAAACACGGCGATGCCCAGAGCGGCCACGATGATGGCGGCTTTCAGCGGCAGCGTACCTGTTTCGAACGCGGCGCGAATGTCCTCGAAGACGGGGACAGGCTTGCCGGGATGCGGGACCCAGAACATCAGATACATAAAGAATGTGACGGCAAGGCCGCCTGCTCCGACGGAGCCTAGGAAGTAGGTGGGGACATATTTGTCCGCGGCTTTGTAAGTGTGAATCGACATCGGACTCTCCTGACGTATTCGTCTTTGTGAATATAATAGTATTCACAAAATGGAATGTGAAGTCCCAAAGTGTCGCACCCTAAGTCATGGTCTTTTCCATGAACAGGCTGTCGGGGTGGTCTGTGTAATCTCCGAAGGGACCGCAGAAGGTAAAGCCGTGGCGTTGATATAGCTTGTGCGCCGCTGTCAGCAGGGTTCCGGTCTCGAGTCTGAGGATTGGAATCCCTTCCTCGCGCGCGACGGCGAAGATCGCCTCGAGCATCGCATCAGCGAGTCCTGCACCCCGACAGGTCGGGTCCACGAACATCGATTTAATCTCGCCATAGCCGTCTTTGCGGGCGATGGCGCAGCAACCCCGCGTGACGCCATCAATCCGCCCTTCAAAGAATGTGATCTCTGGCACGCACAGCGCGTCGATTGACAGAAAGTGGCAGGCCTCCGCGTCAAAAAGAGAGAGCATGAGTGCGTGGCTGGCCTGTAATAAGGCGGTGGATTCGGGGGCATGTGGGTTGCCGACCGCAACAGTAACAGTCATCTGTGGGCCTCTTGGTTTCCGCAATATCTTGTGGATAAGCCGTGCATAAACAATAGATCGTGATGTGGTTCCGTTGACTTCGGTGCAATGCCGCCTGCAAAATAAGCGCCTTACGACTCGCGCAGGAAAACGATGCCCCTCAAGTTCACCAAACTTCGCCTGACTGGCTTCAAAAGCTTTGTAGACCCAACGGATTTGATAATCCACGACGGTTTGACAGGGGTGGTGGGCCCTAACGGGTGCGGTAAGTCCAACCTTCTGGAAGCGCTGCGCTGGGTCATGGGCGAGAACCGCCCGACCGCCATGCGCGGCGGCGGCATGGAGGACGTGATCTTTGCTGGGGCTTCGACCCGTCCGGCCAAGAACTTTGCCGAAGTGTCCCTGCACTTGGACAACACGGACCGTCTGGCGCCGCAGGGCTTCAACGATCAGGACAGCGTGGACGTGGTGCGCCGCATCACCCGTGATGTGGGTAGCGCCTACAAGGCCAACGGCAAAGATGTGCGGGCGCGCGATATTCAGATGCTGTTCGCCGATGCCTCGACCGGTGCGCATTCGCCGGCGCTTGTGCGACAGGGGCAGATTTCCGAACTGATTAACGCCAAACCCAAGGCGCGCCGCCGCATTCTGGAAGAGGCGGCAGGGATTTCGGGGCTCTATCAGCGTCGCCACGAGGCCGAATTGCGGCTCAAGGCGACCGAGGGCAATCTGACCCGCGTGGACGATGTGATTGACCAACTCAGCCAGCAATTGGCCACGCTTCAGCGTCAGGCCAAGCAGGCTGCGCGCTATCGCGCGATTGGCGAGGAATTGCGGAAGTCCGAGGGGCAGCTCTTGTACCGCCGCTGGCGCGAGGCGGACGAAGCGCGGATGGCCGCCGAAGAGGTGCTGCGTCAGGCCAGTCTGACGGCCTCTCAGGCCGAGTCGGATTCGCGCAAAGCCTCTGCCGCCAGAGAGGAATGCGAGGGACTGCTTCCGCCGCTGCGCGAGGAAGAGGCCGTGGCCAGCGCCATTTTACAGCGCTTGCAGGTGACCCGCGATGCCTTGTCTGATCAGGAAAAACAGGCGCAGGATCGCATTCGGACGCTGCAGGGCCGGATCACCCAGCTTGCGCAGGATATTGATCGCGAGTCCGGTTTGAACCGTGATGCGGGCGAGACGATTGAACGACTGGAATGGGAAGCGCGTGAACTGGCCAAGGCCAGCGAAGGTCACGAGGACCGTCTGGCTGAAGCCAGCGATGCCGCCTCCGAAGCGGCGGCGGTTCTGGCGGATCGCGAGGCTGACCTGAGCGAGCGGACCGAAGATGTGGCCCGTTTGGCTGCGCGTCACCAGTCCGTGCAGCGCCTGCTGTCGGACACACGCCGGACCTTGGGCAAGGCCGAAGCCGAAGGCGAACGCGCGCGTCAGGCGGTTGCCGAAGCCCGCGATATCTTGGCCCGTGCGAGCGAAGATTTAGCGCGCGCAGAAGAAGAGGAAGCGATCGCGCAGGCGCAGGCCGAGGCGGCAGAGATCGCCCTGTCAGATGCCGAAAGCGCACGATCCCAGATGCAGGACCGTGAAAACGCCGCCCGCGCGGCCCGTGCCGAGGCTGAGGGCGCCGCCAATACCTTGCGCGCCGAAGCGGGCGCGTTGGCCAAATTGGTGTCGCGGGATGAGTCGGACAGCGCGCCGCTGTTGGATCAGCTGCACGTGACCGCTGGGTATGAAAAGGCCTTGGGCGCTGCGCTGGCCGATGATCTGCGCCAGCCCGCCGTCCGAGAGGGCGAAAGCGGGTGGACGTTGCTGCCGGAATACGCGGTGCCTCAGACATTGCCCGCCGGGGTCCGTCCCTTGGCCGAGGTGGTCGAGGCGCCGGCCGTTTTGGCCCGCCGCTTGTCCCAGATCGGGATCGTAACGGCCGAGGATGGCGCGCGTCTGCACGCCGTTTTGGCGCCGGGCCAGCGCTTGGTCAGTGTTGAAGGCGACCTCTGGCGTTGGGATGGTCTGCACGCAAATGCCGAAGAGGCGCCGACCGCTGCGGCCTTGCGGCTGGAGCAGTTGAACCGCTTGGAACGCCTGCGCGAGGAATTGGACGAAGCTGAAATTCGTGCCGAAGACGCCCGCGCGGCCCACGAAAAGGTCGGCGCGGAACTGGCGGAATTGGCGCGGGCGGATGCGGCTGCGCGGGATGCGCGCAGGATGGCGGACCAGCAGGTGGCCGAAGCGGGCCGTCGCGTGTCCCGACTGGAAGCAGAGCGCAACCTCGCTGAGGGCAAATTGGAAACGTTGGACCTGTCGGTGCGCCGTCATGCCGATGATGCGCTGGCCGCGCGCGAAGCGTTGACCGAGGCCGAAGCCGCCGCTGAGGATCTGGGAGATCTGGAGGCCGCACGTGCCGAGATCGAGGATCTGAAGCTCACGGTTGAGGCCTCGCGCATGACCATGATGACCAAGCGGTCCATGTGGGATGCGGTGAAGCGCGAGGGCGAGGCGCGTCTGAAGCGCAGCCAGCAGGTCACTCAGGAACTGTCAGGCTGGCGTCATCGTCTTGAGACCGCGAACCTGCGCGCCGAAGAATTGCAGGCCCGCAAAGAAGACACCGAGATCGAACTGGACGAGGCCTGCGCCGCGCCCGAAGAGATCGCGATCCGACGCGAAGAGATGAACGCGCAGATCGAGGATGCAGAACGTCGCCGGAGTGCCGCGGGGGATGCCTTGGCTGCGGCTGAGACCGCGTTGCGCGCCGCTGATATCGCCAGCCGCGATTGTGAGCGTCAGGCTGGCGAGGCCCGAGAGGCCCGCGCCCGCGCCGAGGCCCGCTTGGACGGCGCCCGCGAGACGGTGCAGCATGCCGCAGATCGGATCGAAGAAGAGTTGGAAGTCACCCCGAACGCTTTGCTGGCGCGCTTGGAATTGGACCCCAAGAACATGCCCGCCTCTGATGTGCTGGAGGAGGAAGTCACCCGTCTGCGCCGTCAGCGCGATGCCTTGGGGGCGGTGAACCTGCGCGCCGAAGAGGATATGCGGGAAGTGGCCGAAGAACATGACACTCTGGTCGGCGAAAAGCACGATCTGGAAGAGGCG
Source organism: Donghicola sp. (assembly GCF_025210255.1). Taxonomy (NCBI): domain Bacteria; kingdom Pseudomonadati; phylum Pseudomonadota; class Alphaproteobacteria; order Rhodobacterales; family Roseobacteraceae; genus Donghicola; species Donghicola sp. The sequence goes on from NZ_JAOARZ010000025.1 coordinate 80,207, forward strand.
ATCAAGGCCCTGCGCACTGGCATTTCTGGCCTGAACAAAGAAGGGCGCGCGCGACTGCTGGCCGCATTCGATCAGGTGAACGAGAACTTCGGGATGCTGTTCACCCACCTCTTTAACGGGGGCGAGGCCAAGCTGGTCATGGTCGAGAGCGACGATCCCTTGGATGCGGGTCTAGAGATCATGTGCCAACCGCCGGGCAAGAAGCTGAGCGTGCTGAGCTTGCTGTCGGGCGGGGAGCAGACCCTGACTGCGCTGGCGCTGATTTTCGCTGTGTTCTTGGCCAATCCCGCGCCGATCTGTGTGCTGGACGAGGTCGATGCGCCTTTGGACGACGCGAACGTGACGCGCTTCTGCGATCTTTTGGACGAAATGACCCGCCGCACCGACACCCGCTTCCTGATCATCACTCACCATGCGGTAACAATGGCTCGGATGGACCGCCTGTTCGGTGTGACAATGGCTGAACAAGGGGTCAGCCAGTTGGTCTCTGTGGACCTGAAAAAAGCCGAGTCGATGGTCGCCTAAGCCCGTTTCGGTGGACGACCGATCACCGGTCGTCCAGTTCACGTTGGGCAATCAAAGTTGGTTCAGCAGCCCTTGGGTCGGCCAAGCATCGGCGGGCAGGCCCAGTTTTTGCTGAATGTCCTGCACAGCCTCTCGGGATTTCTCGCCCAAGATGCCATCTGCGCCGCCAACATCATAGCCGCGCGCTTGTAGCTTCTGCTGAAGCTGTTTGATCTGCGGACCACTGAGGCCGGGGTCGGGGTTGCCCGCGTTGTAGACCGGAGCGCCTTCGAGGCGAGTGCCGAAATAGGCAGCGGTCAGGACGTAGGTGAAACTTTGGTTCCACTCAAAGTAGACGTTGAAGTTGGGATAGGCGAGGAAGGCCGGACCTTTGCGCCCCATGGGCAGGATGATCGAAGCAGGCAGATCAGGGCGGAGCATCTGCCCGCTGCGGGCCTGAACGCCCATTGACTGCCATTCGGCGGCGGTTTTGCGGGTTTTGAGGCCGGTTTGGCTCCAGTCCAGATTTTGCGGCACGACGATTTCTTGGAGCCACGGCTCGTTGGGACGCCAGCCAAGGCCGGACAGCATCTTGGCGCCGGACATCAGCGCATCGGGTGCCGAGGTTTTCAGGCTGACATGACCGTCGCCATCGCCGTCCACGCCGTTTTCCAAAATGTCGCCGGGCAGCATTTGAACCATGCCGATCTCGCCAGCCCAAGCGCCCGTGGTGGCCTGGGGATCAAAGTCGCCCTTTTCGAACAGGCGGATCGCGGACAACACCTGCGGGCGGAAGAGCTCGGGGCGGCGGCAGTCATGGGCCAAGGTGACCAGAGCGTCACGGGTGTTGAAGTTCCCTTGGAAGCCGCCGTAGTCGGTTTCGAACGCCCAAAACGCCAAGAGCACGCCGGGGCTGATGCCGTATTGCTGCTGGATACGATCAAAGGTGCTACGGTACTGGCGCCATTTTTGCGCGCCCGCCTGCATGCGGTTCTGGCTGATCAGCATCCGCGAGAATTCGATGAAGTCCTTTTGAAAGACGCCTTGGGCACGGTCTGCCTTGAGAACTGCGCCGGATTGCTGTGCGCCCGAGAAAAAGGCGTCGACCGTGGCTTGGGAGTGGCCGCGCTGCATGGCCTCGGCCTTGAGCCCGTTGATAAAACTACCCCAATTGCCTCCACAGGTTTGGGCAGAAGCGGGCAGGGCGAGGCCGAGGGCAAAGAGGCTGGCGGTCAAGAGGCGCATAGGAAAGTCCTGTAGATCAAAGAATTGATCAGAACTTAGCACTCGCAGCGTGTCGGTAAAATGTCAGATCAGCCAGATCAGAGCAGCCAGCAAAACCATGCCGGCCCATGCGCGCCACAGCACCGTGCAAGCTGCATCGATTTGCATTGGGCCGGGATAGCGGTTGCCCGAAGGATGCACCCAAGGGAAGTCCTGCATTTGCCCATGATAGGCGCGTGGACCGGAAAGAGAGACATTCAGAACGCGGGCCATGGCGCTTTCGGGCCAACCCGCGTTGGGGGACCTGTGCTGCCGCGCCTCTGTGGGCAAGCCTCGCCACAGGTCGGGACGGCCGTGGGACAGCAGGATCAGGACCGCAGACAGGCGAGCGGGCACCCAGTTCAGCCAGTCATCAAGGCGAGCAGCGGCCCAGCCGAATTCTTCGTGACGCGGGGTGCGGTGGCCAACCATGCTGTCTGCGGTGTTGACCAATTTGTAGAGGACGATGCCGGGCAAACCGCCGATCAGAAACCAGAAGGCGGGGGCAATAACGCCATCACTGAAATTCTCGGCCGCGGATTCGATCGCGGCACGGGCGACGGCTGGTTCGTCCATCTCAGCGGTATCGCGGCCCACAATCATGGCGACAGATTTCCGGCCTCTGGTGATGGTCTGGCGCAGACCTGCGCCGACAGCCTCGACGTGTTCAACAAGTGATTTCTGAGCCAGCAGGATGGCGGCACAGACGATCTGTACGATCCAGCCAAAGCTGGACAGAATACCTGCGATGACGATCCAGAACAGGATCAATAGGCCCAGTGCGATGACGCCTTTCTGCCGCTTGTCCTCGCCCTTGTTAAAGCGCTTGTCTGCCCAGTCGATGGTACGGCCCATCAGGACGGCAGGGTGCGGAACGCGATCCCAAAGAGCCTTGGGTTCGCCCATGACCGCGTCTAGCGCCATCGCGAGTACGAGCGCGGCGCTCATAGGCTGGCCTCGAACTGGTCCCAGCGGTCGGGAGCGGGCAGGCCAAGGCGGAGCCAGCGGTCGGAGTAGGGAAAGATACGGGTCCAGACGTGGTGCTGCGCCATGCGGTCCTGCCATGCGGTTGCGTCGCCGACATCGTACAGGCGAAAAAGGGCCGTGCCACCGACGAGCTTTGCCCCCTTGCCTGTCATGATCTTGTCCATGCGGGCTTTGTCTGTGGCCAGACGGGCGCGTGTTTGCACGGCCCACTCGTCATCCATCAGGGCCCTTGTTCCGATCTCTAGAGCGGGCCCAGAGACGGCCCACGGCCCAATCATATCGCGCATCCGGTCCACCAGCGGGGTGGGGCCGATCAGGAAACCCAGACGCAATCCCGCGAGACCCCAGAACTTGCCAAAGGACTTGAGGATCAGTGTGTCGGGGCGTTCGGCCCTATGGATCAAAGTGGCCTCCGGCGTCACATCACAGAAACTTTCGTCGATGATATTGAGGCGTGCGGTCAGCGCCGCCTCTTCGGCGAGGCGACCGTCGGGGTTGTTTGGGTGGACAACAACGGTGGCGTCTGTCCCCTGTGGAGACACATCCCAACCGCACGCGGTAAAGGCAGCGGCATGTTCGTTGTAGGTTGGGGTGGGGATATTCACAGCGCCGGTTTGCGCCAGTGCGGGAATGCGCGCAATCAGGCTCGACGCGCCGGGTGCAGAGATCACGGAAGCGCCTTTGGGCACATTCCAAAAGCGCCGCGCCACGTCAGACAGTGCATATCTCGCATTCAAATCGGGCAGCGCGTTCCACGCGTCCGCGCTGATTTCGCCGACGGGGTAGGGGACAGGGTTGATGCCAGTCGACAGGTCAAGCCAGCCGTCCCGTGTGCCGCCATACTGCGCTATCGCGGCGTCGATGCCGCCCCCGTGGTCTCTGGTTTTGACCGCCATCGTCTGCGCCCCTTGTTCGTCTGGGGCGCAGGTTGCCGATTGAACGGCGCGGGGCAAGTCAAAATTAGCCGCGACCGTGGGGTGCGTCGAAATCCAGCACCGGATTGATCGGAATGATGCGGTTCGGATTAATCATGTCGTGGCTGTAGTGGTAGTGGCGCACGATGTGATCCAAGTTCACCGTCGGTGCGACACCGGGGCGTTGGTACAGCTCGCGAACGTAGCCCCACATGTTCGGGTAGTCGATGATCCGCTTGCGATTGCACTTGAAGTGCTGGTGATAGACCGAGTCGAACCGGACCAAAGTGGTGAACAGGCGCCAGTCGGCCTCAGTCAAGTGGTCGCCGGTTAAATAACGATTGGTGCTGAGGATCTGTTCGATCCAATCTAGGCTGTCGAACAGCGGGTGCACCGCCTCGTCATACGCATCCTGAGAGGTCGCGAAGCCGGCCTTGTAGACGCCGTTGTTCACCGTGTCGTAGATGCGGCTGTTCAGCGTCTCGATCTGGTCGCGCAGGGAAACGGGCCAATAATCATCGGTGTTGCCGGTCAAGTCGTTGAACGCGCTGTTTAGCATCCGAATAATTTCGGCGCTTTCGTTCGACACGATGGTGTTGGTCTTCTTGTCGAAGAGGACAGGCACGGTCACGCGGCCAGTCATTTCGGGCAACACCTTGGTGTAGACCTCGCGCAGGTAATCCAGCCCGAACAGGGTGTCACCGGTCGCTGCGGGGTAGTCGGTCGAGAACGTCCACCCCTCGCCCAGCATTTCGGGGTGCACGACGCTGACGCTGATGTGGGATTCCAGTTCTTTGATCGCGCGGAAAATCAGGGTGCGGTGCGCCCAAGGGCATGCGTAAGACACATAGAGGTGGTAGCGACCGCTCTCGGCGGCATAGCCACTGTCGCCGGTAGGGCCTGCGCTGCCGTCCGCGGTCACCCAGCTACGGAACTTCGCTTGATCGCGGACGAATTTTCCGCCCGTTTCAGAAGTGTCGTACCATTTGTCTTTCCATTCGCCGTCTACCAGCAGTCCCATCGGGGCCTCGCAATCTGTCAGTCAGTGTTCCAATTTGAACAGAACGTAGGGCGATCACGGGTCCGTGCACACAGGTAGGGCCGCGCATATCCCCTGCCAAAATGCACATAGGGCCGCTTTAGGCGGTTTCTGCGGGGCTATTTTCGGGTTTCAAGATGCGGGGCAGGTTGCCTTCGATCCAGTCGGCTAGAGCGCGCACATGCTCGGCCACTTCTTCGCCCATCGGTGTCAGAGTGTAGTCCACCCGTGGGGGCACTTCACCGTGGTCATGGCGCCGTACAAAACCGTCTTCTTCCAATGTTTGAAGGGTCTGGGCGAGCATACGATCACTCACGCCGCCTACCATCCGGCGGAGTTCGGCGAACCGTTTGGTGCCGCCCTGCAGAGCGATCAGAACCAAAACGCCCCAGCGGCTGGTGACGTGTTTTAGGATGTCGCGAGACGGGCAGGCGCTGGCCAGAACATTGCCGCGCAGGGCCCCGCTGTGAATGGCGTCGCTGAGGGATGTCATGAAACCTCCGAAAAAATCTATGCACTAACATTTATGTACGTACTTACGAAATACAAGCGCTATGTCTAGCTATGGGTCATCGAAACACGGTTGAGGATTTTGAAATGACCATCGCGATCACCGGCGCCACCGGCCAACTGGGCCGCATTGTTATCAATCAATTGAAAGCCAAGATTCCTGCAGAGCAGATTGTGGCTCTGGTCCGTTCACCCGAAAAGGCGGCGGACTTGGGTGTCGAGGCGCGGGTCTTTGATTACGACAAGCCAGAAACCCTAGAGCCTGCACTATCGGGCGTGGATAAGCTGCTGCTGATTTCGGGAAGCGAGATTGGCAAGCGGATCGACCAGCACACCGCGGTCATCAATGCGGCCAAAGCAGCGGGCGTCCCCTATATCGCCTACACCAGCCTGCTGAACGCGACCGAGAACACGCTCTCGCTGGCCCCTGAACACGTTGCTACCGAAGAGCTGCTGGCCGACTCGGGCATTCCGCACACGTTGTTGCGCAATGGTTGGTATACCGAAAACTACACTATGAGCTTGCCGGCTGCGGTCGAACATAACGCGCTGATTGGTGCGGCGGGGGATGGGCGTATTTCGTCGGCCTCACGGGTGGATTATGCTGCGGCTGCAGTGGCCGTGCTGACCGGCGAAGGGCACGTGGGCAAAGCCTATGAGCTTTCGGGCGATTCGGCTTATACGCTGATCGAATTGGCCGCCGAGGTGTCCAAACAGACGGGCAAGGATATTCCTTATGTGAACATGTCCGAAGCTGAGTATGCGGCAGCGCTGACACAGGCGGGCCTGCCCGAAGGGTTCGCTGCGGCGCTCGCCAGCTTTGACGCCGAAGCGTCCAAAGGCGCGCTTTATGATGATGGAAATACCCTGTCTGGCTTGATCGGACGGCCCACGACGCCCCTGTCTGATGTGGTGGCTGCGGCCTTGGCATAACGCCGGAAATGCTCATGGCACGCGCGTTGCAGGAAGGCTGCAGCGCGCGACCTTTGTCGAAGTTATCCATTGGAAACTTGACCTTAGTCTTTCGCGTGTCATGCTCGGAGTGCGATGGAGGGTCAGATGTCAACGTTTTTGCCAAAAGATGTAGAGGACGGACTGCGGGATGCGGTAATCGCAAACCAGCGCCGCCAAAGCCGTTTGCGGGTGCAGAACGGAGAAGAGAGCTACAAAGTTCTGAAAATGTGGTCGAACGGGTTTTCGGTTGCGACCGAAGATGCGCCCCATTTGCGCGGGTTGGTCGACCTGTACGACGCTGGGCGTCACCTGTCGCAGGCGCTGATCGTGGCATCCGAAGTGGGCGACGGCGAAATGCGCTACGAGTTCAAGCGCAGCACGCCGGCCGCTGACAAACCGCCTGTGGATTTCGCCGAAGATCCGAACGCGCCAGCGGGTTTGCTGCCCCGCCTGTAACGGGGCAGCCTGTGCTTACTGCAGGTCACTAAAGGCGGCCTTCAGACGTTCTGCTGCTTCGGCAACGCGGGCGCGCGGCGTTGCAAAGTTAAACCGCATAAAGGTCTCGCCGCCTTTGCCAAAGGTTTCGCCGTGGTTGGCTGCAATGCGGGCGTCTTGTTCGATGCGTTTCTTGTACTCGGACTGGTCCATGCCCGTACCTGAAAAATCGACCCACGCCAGATAGGTCGACTCCATCGGCATGGAGGTCACGCCTGGGATGCTCTTTAGAGCTTCGTCCAAGAGGCGACGGTTGCCATCCAGATACTCTACCAAGGCATCCACCCACTCTGCACCTTCGGGCGAATAGGCGGCGGTGGTCATCTCCAGACCGAACGAGTTGCCCGAAATGCCCAAAGCCATCATGCGGGCGCTGAATTTGGCGCGCAGGGTGTCGTCGGGGATGATGACGTTGCCGGTATGGCTGCCCGCGATGTTAAAAGTCTTGGTCGTGGCGGTCATCATCACCAGTCGGTCCATGATGTCAGGCGCAGCGACAGCCATGACGTGATGTTTGTTGCCGGGCATGACCAGATCGTGGTGAATCTCATCCGACACAAGGATCAGGTCGTGGCGCTTGGCGAACGCGGCCACGCCCTTCAGTTCCTCCAGCGTCCAGACACGGCCACCGGGATTATGGGGCGAGCACAGGATGACCATCTTTTCGTTGCCGGTCATCTGGGCGTCATAGGCATCGAAGTCCATCTTGTAGATGCCATCTTCGATCACCAGCGGGCACTCGACGACCTCGCGTCCAGCTGCGCGGATGGTGCGGGCAAACGCGTGGTAGACGGGTGTGAACAGGACCACGCCTTCACCGGGGTTGGTGTAGGTATCCACGCACATACCGGTTCCGTTGACCAATCCATGAGTGGTCATGATTGCCTTCGCGTCGACGGTCCAGCCGTGGCGGTTGTCCATCCACCACTGGATCGCACCTTTGTAGTCCTGATCGCCGCCGAAATAGCCATAGACCCCATGCTCTGCCATCTTCTCGACCGCGCGCTGAACGCTGGCGGGCGGGCGGAAGTCCATGTCGGCAACCCACATCGAAATCCCGTCCGTAGGCGAGACGCCGTACAAGGGCTCCATCTGGTCCCATTTCGCGGAATGAGTGCCCACGCGGTCGATGATTTCGTCAAAATTCATGGGGGTGCGTCCTTTTTTAGTCCTGCCGGCAGGCTATCGCGGTGTTTTGCGGACGCAAGGGGCGTTGCGTGATCGAGCGCCATCGCCTAGATGAATTTTTATGATACGCCCCATTCTGATCCACCCCGACCCGCGCCTGAAAAAGGTATGTGCCCCCGTGGCCGACATCTCGGACGACCTGCGCAAGCTGGCCGACGATATGCTGGAAACGATGTATGATGCGCCCGGCATCGGGCTCGCCGCGCCGCAGATCGGTGTCATGGATCGCGTGATCGTCATGGATTGCGTCAAAGAGGACGGCGAAGCGCCCCAGCCCATGGTGATGTTCAACCCCGAAGTCATCCTGAATTCGGACGACACGAACGTCTACGAAGAGGGTTGCCTGTCGATCCCCGACCAGTTTGCCGAAGTCACACGCCCCAAAGAGGTCAAGGTGCGCTGGCTGGACCGCGACGGCAATCTGCAAGAGCAGGACTTTGACGGGCTCTGGGCGACTTGCGTGCAGCACGAGATCGACCATCTGAACGGCAAGCTGTTCATTGATTACCTTGGCCCGATGAAACGCCAGATGATCACACGCAAGTCCATGAAGTTGAAGAAAGAGCGGGCCCGTTCGTGAGACGTAAGACTCTGCCCTATACCGACAAGCGTCTTCGCACAGTCGCCGCGCCGGTCGAAGAGATCACCGACGAAATCCGCGCAATCTGGCAGGACATGATCGACACTATGGAAGCGATGCCCGGCGTTGGGCTGGGCGCGAACCAGATCGGTGTCTTGCAGCGCTTGATCGTGGTCGATGCCAGCGATGAACGTGGTCAGGCCGTGCGCATGGCGAACCCCGAAATCTTGCACGCCTCGGTGAAACTGCGCGAGCACGAAGAGGCGAGCCCGCACCTGCCCGGGGTGTCGGCGCGGATCGAGCGTCCTCGGGCCGTCACCGTGCGCTACATTGATGAAAACGGCGAGACGGTGGAAAAGGATTTTGTCGGCCTCTGGGCGACCAGCGTGCAGCACCAGATCGACCACCTGAACGGCAAGCTCTACACCGACTACCTGTCCAAGGTGAAACGCGACATGCTGGTCCGCAAATCGAGGAAGTTCCAATGAAGGTTGTTTTCATGGGCACGCCCGATTTCTCGATTCCGGTGCTGGATGCACTGGTCGAGGCGGGCCATGAGGTCGTTAGCGTCTACTGCCAGCCACCCCGTCCTGCGGGGCGCGGCAAGAAGGATCGCCCAACCCCCGTCCATGCACGCGCGGAAGCCTTGGGCCTGCCCGTCCGCCATCCCGTCAGCCTGAAGGGCGAAGCCGAGCAGGCGGAATTTGCAGCGTTGGGCGCCGATGTGGCGGTCGTGGTGGCCTATGGCCTGATCCTGCCCCAAGCCATTCTGGATGCGCCCGCCAAGGGTTGCCTGAACATCCACGCCTCTTTGCTGCCGCGTTGGCGCGGGGCCGCACCGATCCATCGCGCAATCATGTCGGGCGACGCGGCCACTGGAATCTGCATCATGCAGATGGAGGCAGGTCTGGACACAGGTCCCGTATTGCTGCGCAAAGAAACTCCGATCGGCGAGACCGAGACCACCGATCAGTTGCACAACCGTCTGTCCACCATGGGCGCGGACTGCATTGTCGAGGCTCTGTCGGCGCTTGAGACCTTAACGCCGGAAGTTCAGCCTGAAGATGGCGTTACGTATGCGTCGAAAATCGACAAAACCGAAGCCGCCGTCGATTGGGCCAAGCCTGCGATTGAGATCAGCCGACAGATCCGCGGCCTTGCAACCTTTCCCGGTGCGTGGACCACACACAAGGGCGAGCGGATCAAACTGCTGGGGGCCGAACTGGCCGAGGGACAGGGCGATGCTGGCACTGTGATCGGACCTGCCCTGACCGTTGCCTGCGCAGAGGGCGCAGTCCGCATCACCAAGGCGCAACGCGCGGGCAAGGGCGCTCAGGACATTGACACTTTTCTGCGCGGATGGCCCATTGAAACAGGCGAAAAACTAGGGTCGGAGTAAGCGATGTTTCCCGTATTGATCGGCACCGTAGTGATCGCAGGCATTGTGGGCTACGTCTCCGAGCGTTCGGGCTTCACGCGCAACGGCTATTTGCCGTCCATCGTGATCTGCGTGGGCGGCGCGTTTCTGTTCTACTTCGTGACTATCATGTTCGGCATTGGATTTCGCAGTCCGGGCCTGAACGCCATCATCGCGTCGATTGGGGCGCTGATCATCGTTCCGACTCACTTTCGGCGCTGATGATTACTGACGCGGCGGGCGGTGCCGATAGTTCGGCAGCTTCCACCCGAACAGCAGGCTTCCCCCGCGCACGACAAATGTCGCAGCCGCGCCTGCGGACAGATAGATCACCGGATCGGGAATAATCAGGGCCAACAGGGCGGACGTGATTGACCCCGCGAGTGCGGCGGTGACGTAGAGTTCTCCGTGCCGCAAGACCAAGGGAACGTCATTGCACACCACATCGCGCATCAGCCCGCCAAAACAGCCTGTAATCATGCCCATGATGGTGACGATCATCGGGCTCTGGCCCACTTCGTGTGCGGCAGAGACCCCTGCCACAACCGCAGTCGACAGGGCGACGGCATCGAGCCATCGGATCGCGGCATAGCGGCTCTCGAGTTGCGGGGCGATCAGAAAAACCAGGGCCGCCGCGAGCAGGGCGGCCAGAATGTAAATCGGGTCCGCGATCCAGAATACAGGGTTCCGGTCCAAGAGCACATCGCGAACCGTGCCGCCGCCAACCGCTGTCAGGCAGGCCACGAAGCCAAAGCCCACGGGGTCCAGCTGCTGACGGCTCGCGACCAGCGCGCCAGACAAGGCGAACACGAACACCGCTGCCAGATCGAGGGCGTAGGTCGCTGTCATTTCTTGAAAGGGGCCATACCCGCGCGGGCCAGTTCATCGGCGCGCTCGTTCTCGGGGTGGCCTGCGTGGCCCTTGACCCATTCCCATTTTACTTCGTGCCTTTGCCGCGCCTCGTCGAGGCGGCGCCACAGGTCTTCGTTCTTGACCGGCTTTTTGGTGCTGGTTTTCCAGCCGTTCTTTTTCCAGCTGAACATCCACTGGGTGATGCCGCCTTTGACATAGGCGCTGTCGGTCACCACGGTGATGGTGCTGGGGCGCTCTAGCGCCTCCAGCGCGTTGATCGCGGCCAAGAGTTCCATACGGTTGTTGGTCGTCTCGGCCTCGCCGCCTTTGAGCTCGCGCTCTTTCACCACGTCTTCACCTGACTTTGCTTGTAACAGGGCGCCCCAGCCTCCAGGACCGGGGTTTCCGCTGCATGCTCCGTCGGTGTAGGCGTATAGATCAGGCAAAAGCTGTAATTCCTAGGCAGATGACAACAAGGATGGTCAGCATGATACGCAGCTGGAGCCACCACTTCGGGTTCATCCCCAGATAATTGTAATAGACGTCGAGCGCCAGTAGGGCGACGAATCCGACGATCAGGTTGATCGCGGAATTCATGGTGCCATCGCCCACCATGAAGAAGGCCCAGATGGTCGGCAGGCACGACAGGCCAAGGCCATAGGCGCGCAGGGTGTCATCTTCGACCGTGGCCGAGAAGCCCCAGAGAATGCCCGAAATGAAACAGAGCACGATCAGGCCATAGGACAGCTGGATGTACGGCGCAGACATACGCGAGCCCAAGGTCATTAGGCTCCATTCATTCAGTTCGGGGTAAAGGATGCAGGCAGCGCCCCATGCAAAGGGGATGACGCCTGCAAAACCTAAGATAAGGGCGGGCAAAGGGATTCTGGTCATAACTAACTCCAATCAGTGCGGCCATTGGCCGTTGAAATTAGTTCACTCCCTAGCGGTTTCACGCCCCCGGTCTTTGAGCCAGATCATGTAGGTTGAAGTGAATTACGCAGGTACGCGCAGGACGCGAGGCACTTTGAATTCGACATTCTCTTTGGCCGTTTCCACCATCTCAACAGTGACGTCGAAACGCTCGCGGAAGGCATCGATGACTTCGTTCACCAAAACCTCTGGGGCCGAAGCGCCAGCGGTGATGCCAAGGCTGCGGATTTCACCCAAGGCGCGCCAGTCAATCTCGGTTGCGCGCTGTACAAGTTGCGCATAGTTGCAACCGTTCTTGGCGGCGACTTCGACCAGTCGTTTGGAGTTCGAAGAGTTCGGCGCGCCAACAACCAAAAGGGCATCGCAATCGGGCGCGACCGCTTTGACCGCTTCTTGGCGGTTGGTGGTGGCGTAGCAGATGTCTTCTTTGTGGGGGCCGACGATCGCGGGGAACCGCTCGCGCAGCGCGGCCACGATGTCGATGGTGTCATCCACGGACAGGGTGGTCTGGGTGACAAAGGCCAGCTTGGATGGATCGCGGACGTTGACCTTGGCCACATCCTCGACTGTTTCCACCAGCAGAACTTCACCTTCAGGCAGCTGGCCCATGGTGCCAAGCGTCTCTGGGTGGCCCGCGTGGCCGATCATGATCATCTGAAGACCGTTTTCGAAGTGACGCTCTGCCTCGATATGCACTTTGCTGACCAGCGGGCAGGTGGCATCGACGTACACCATCTCGCGTTTGGCGGCTGCGGCGGGCACGGATTTCGGAACGCCGTGGGCCGAAAAGATCACAGGGCGGTCGTCGGGGCATTCGTCCAGCTCTTCGACAAAGACAGCGCCCTTGTCGCGCAGGGAATCTACCACGAACCGGTTGTGCACGATCTCGTGGCGGACATAGACCGGCGCGCCCCATTTCTCGATGGCCATTTCGACAATCTTAATGGCGCGGTCCACACCGGCGCAGAACCCGCGGGGGGCTGCGAGATAGATGGTCAGCTGTGGCTTGGTCATACCTACCGTCCTGTCATGCACATTTGCCCCAGACCTAATGCATGGGGGCCGCCTTCGCAATTGGCGGGCCGGAGATCGTGATGAAGGGGGGGATGGGCCCCGTCTGGATACCTGCGATGTGAGTGGTGCAGTGTCCTCGGGGCCGATACTCGTACAGTGGGTTGTTCTGACGGCGCGGTGGGCACGTCGTCAGAACTTAGTCGTCTTTGGAGGTGTCGTCCGAACGGTCGGGCATTTCGCGCGGGGGGCGGCCGATCACTTCTTTCAGATCGTTCAGATCAATGAAGTTGTCTGCCTGACGGCGCAGTTCATCGGCGATCATTGGGGGCTGGCTGCGGATAGTCGACACGACCGAAACACGAACACCCTGACGCTGCAGGCTTTCGACCAGCGGACGGAAGTCGCCATCGCCAGAGAACAGCACGATGTGGTCCACGTGAGGCGCCAGTTCCATCGCGTTGACAGTCAACTCGATGTCCATGTTGCCCTTGACCTTACGGCGGCCTTGGCTGTCGGTGTATTCCTTGGCCGGTTTGGTGACCATGGAAAAGCCGTTGTAGTGCAGCCAGTCAACCAGAGGACGGATCGGCGAGTATTCGTCGTTCTCGAGCAGAGCGGTGTAGTAGAACGCGCGCAGGAGTTTACCGCGTCGCATGAATTCTTGGCGAAGAAGCTTGTAATCGATGTCGAAGCCAAGCGACTTAGCCGCTGCGTAGAGGTTCGATCCATCAATGAACAGAGCCAATCGCTCGTCCTTGTAGAACATGAAAATTCCTTTCGGTAATTGGATGCCGTTAAAGGTGAGTGGTCTTATCTGGGCATCTTAGAACGAAGTATGGTGAACTGTGCAAAACTCAAGCGTTGAACGCAGTCAGCAATATTGGGGTAGGGGACATGAAAAAGTATAATCAGGTCATTTTTTCTATCGGTGGCAATCAAGAGGTTGATGTTTCAAAAAATATCGAGTTGCAAGTCAGAGTAGCCAGTCTTTTCAGGGAACGCGACGTTTTTCCGCTCTCAATTTCGAAATTCTACCTTACACCAGCCTTTCCGGCCGGAATCGGTGCAGATTTCGTGAACTGTGCGATTCGTGCAAATACCCTTCTATCGGCGCATCAAGTTTTGCAGATTTGCCATCAAATCGAGGCGGAAATGGGGCGGAAACGGATTGTTCGTTGGGGCGAACGTGTAATCGATATCGATCTGATTTCTTTCAATGAACAGGTGAGCCCAGACACCGAAACTTACCAAGAATGGGTCGACCTGCCCTTGGAACGGCAGAAAACAAAGGCCCCGGAGCAATTGATTCTGCCACACCCCCGCGTGCAGGATCGCGCATTTGTGTTGGTCCCCTTGTGTGACATATCCGAAGATTGGGTTCATCCTGTCACGAAGCTGACTGCGCGACAGCTTCGTGACAGCCTGCCTGACACCGAGGTTGACTCAGTGCAAGCGATCGACGGAACACGGGTTGTAAATTACCCCGAGCCCGTATAAATAAGCGCTTTCTACAAGCCTGCTAAGTGGAGATCCCATGGCCCGCGTTACCGTTGAAGACTGCGTCGACAAGGTTCCGAACCGTTTTGATCTGGTGATGCTTGCTGCCCATCGGGCACGCGAGATTTCTGCTGGTGCGTCGCTCACGGTCGAACGTGACAACGACAAAAACCCTGTCGTTGCCCTGCGCGAGATCGCAGAAGAGACCCAGTCGGCTGATTCGCTGCGTGAGCGCATGATTGAATCGAACCAGACCCAGATCGAAGTTGATGAGCCCGAAGATGATTCGATGGCTCTGCTCATGGGTGCGGAAACTGCTGACAAGCCGCAGGACGACGATATGTCCGAAGAAAAGCTGCTGCGCGCTCTGATGGAAGCTCAGGGTCAGAAGTAATTTGCCGATACAGGGCTAACCGGAATGATTGCAGCGCAAGACCTGGTCGCCCTGGTCCGCAACTACAACCCGAAGACCAATGCCGAGTTGATCGAGGCGGCCTATGACTATGGCCGCCTTATGCATGACGGGCAGTTCCGCCACTCGGGCGAGCCCTACTTTACGCATCCCGTTGCTGTTGCGGCGATCTTGACCGAGCAGCGTTTGGATGATGCGACGATCATCACCGCACTCCTGCACGATACGATCGAAGACACCAAATCCACTTATTCCGAGATTACAGAGCGCTTTGGCCAAGAAGTCGCCGATCTGGTTGATGGTGTGACGAAGCTAACCAATTTGCAGCTGTCCTCGACCGAAACCAAGCAGGCCGAGAACTTCCGCAAGCTGTTCATCGCGATGTCCAAGGACCTGCGCGTGATTCTGGTCAAGCTGGCCGACCGTCTGCACAACATGCGCACGATCAAGGCGATGCGCCCTGAAAAGCAGGCGCAAAAGGCCCGCGAGACCATGGAAATCTTTGCCCCACTGGCAGGCCGTATGGGCATGCAGTGGATGCGCGAAGAGCTAGAGGACTTGTCCTTCCGCGTGCTGAATCCCGAAGGACGCGCCAGCATCATGCGCCGCTTTGTCATGCTGCACAAAGAGGCGGGCGATGTGGTCCACCGGATCACCGGCGACATGCGCAATCTCTTGGAAAAGCAGGAGATCGAGGCCGAGGTCTTTGGCCGCGCCAAGAAGCCCTATTCGATCTGGCGCAAGATGCAGGCCAAGGATCAGGGTTTTAGCCGCCTGTCGGACATCTATGGCTTCCGCATCATTACCGAGTCTGAAGAGGACTGCTATCGCGCACTGGGAGCGATCCACCAGCGCTGGCGTGCGGTTCCGGGCCGGTTCAAGGATTACATCAGCCAGCCAAAATCCAACGGCTATCGCTCGATCCACACCACGGTGTCGGGACGCGATGGTCGCCGCGTCGAGGTGCAGATTCGCACTCGTCAGATGCATGATGTGGCGGAAACCGGTGTGGCCGCGCACTGGTCCTACCGAGACGGTGTGCGCAGCGGGAACCCGTTTGCCGTAGATCCCGCGAAATGGCTGGCCAGCCTGACCGAACGCTTCGAAGAGGATGACGATCACGATGCCTTCCTCGAGGCGGTGAAGCTGGAAATGTACACGGACAAGGTGTTCTGTTTCACGCCGAAGGGGGAGGTGATCAAACTTCCCAAAGGCGCGACGCCGATCGACTTTGCCTACGCGATCCACACGCGGATTGGGAACGCCTGCGTCGGGGCCAAAGTTGATGGCCTGCGTGTGCCCCTTTGGACCCGCCTAAAAAACGGCCAAAGCGTTGTGATCATTACGGCGGAGGGGCAGACGCCGCAGGCCACTTGGATCGACATCGTCGCCACCGGCCGCGCGAAATCGGCGATCCGCCGCGCATTGCGTGCCGAGGATCGTGAACGCTTTATCAAGCTGGGCCGCGAGCTGGCTCGCGTTGCGTTTGAACATGTCGGCAAAAAGGCGACTGACAAGGCGCTCTCTACTGCCGCGACCGCCCTGCGCATTCCCGACGGCGAAGAGTTGTTAGCGCGTCTGGGCAGTGCAGAGATCACTGGCACCGAAGTTGTCGCCGCGATCTACCCGAACCTGAAACTCAACACCTCTGCCGAGGTGGAGCCGAAACGCGCTGTGATCGGCCTTGAAGCGGGACAAAGCTTTACGCTGGCGCCGTGCTGTCAGCCGGTTCCGGGTGAACGGATCGTGGGCATCACGACCCGCGGGCAGGGCGTCATGGTGCACGCCATTGACTGCGAGGCTCTGGCCGAGTTCGAGGATCAGACTGGCCGCTGGATGGACATCTATTGGCACGGCGGCGAGCACCCGGCCAAGTATCCTGTCTCGCTTGATCTTACGATTAGCAATGATGCAGGTGTACTGGGGCGGATCTGCACTCTGATCGGCGAGCAGAAAGCGAATATCTCGGATCTGCATTTCCTTGATCGCAAACCTGATTTTTACCGACTGATGGTTGATGTCGACCTCAAGGATGTGGAACACCTCCACCGTGTCATGACGGCGCTACAAGCGGACAGTGACGTAGCGGAAATCTCCCGCTGCCGCGATGCGAGCCGCCTTCATGCTTCGGGTGACAAGTAAGAGAGGTAGCTGGCGTGGTCTTTAAGCGTCGTGATAAACGCACGCTTTGGCAGATCGCCAAGGACTTCCTTTGGCCCAAAGGCGGCTGGAAACGTGCGTTTCACTACGTGCGCCACCGCGTCTACCGACTGCCCGATACACCGGAAAAGATTGCGCGCGGGATCATGGCGGGGCTCTTCACGACCTTTACACCCTTGTATGGCCTGCACTTTTTCATCGCGGCGGGGCTGGCGTTTATTTTGCGCGGCAACATCTTGGCGTCGATCCTCGGGACGTTTTTCGGAAACCCGTTGACCTATGTGCCGATCGCGGTGATCTCGATGAAGACGGGCTACTTCTTTCTGGGGATCGAGGACGGGCACCGGCTGGACAAGTCGCTGGTCGAGAAGTTCTTTGATGCTGGTGAGAACCTGCTGCAGAACTGCATTGCCTTCTTCACTGGCGAGTATACGGACTGGAGCCGACTCGAGGTGTTTTACCACGAGGTTTTCTTTCCCTATCTGGTCGGGGGAATTTTACCCGGATTGGTCCTGTCAATTGTCGGCTATTACGTCACATTACCCCTCATCCGGGCCTACCAGAAACGGCGGCGCGGGACTTTGGCAGCGCGCCTAGCGTCGCTCAAGAAACGGAAACATGCGAAAGACAGCGGGTCTTCGCGGCACTGACTTTGAAACTTGGGGGCACATATGCAACCGCTCGGCAAACTCCGTCTCGGAGTGAATATCGACCACGTCGCCACTGTCCGGAACGCACGCGGAGGCACTGTTCCTGATCCGTTGCGCGCAGCCAAAATGGCCGAAGAGGCGGGCGCGGACGGCATCACCGCCCACCTGCGCGAGGACCGTCGCCACATCAGCGACGCCGATATCGACGGGTTGATGGACGTTCTGTCCGTGCCACTGAATTTCGAGATGGCCGCGACCGACGAGATGCAGAAAATTGCCCTGCGTCACAAGCCCCACGCGGTCTGTATTGTGCCGGAAAAGCGAGAAGAACGGACCACCGAAGGCGGTCTGGAAGTCGCCCGCGAAGAAAACCGCTTGGCCCATTTTATCGCGCCCCTGCGCGAAGCTGGCTGCCGCGTGTCGATCTTTATCGCCGCCGACAAACGCCAGATTGAGGCCGCCCACCGTATTGGCGCACAGGTCATCGAGATCCACACCGGTGCCTATTGCGACGCCCATGCCGAAGGCCGGTTCGAGGATCGTGACCGCGAGCTTGAGTCGATCACCGAAATGGCTGATTTCGCCCACGGGCTGGGGCTCGAAGTCCACGCTGGACACGGTCTGACTTATGACACTGTGCAGCCCATCGCAGCCCTGCCGCAGATGATGGAACTGAACATCGGCCACTTCCTAATCGGCGAGGCGATTTTCCGCGGCATCGTGCCGTCGATCCAAGAAATGCGCCGTCTGATGGACGAGGCGCGGGCATGACGCCCACCCAACTTGTACTATTCGTCATGGGGTGGATGCTGATGGTCGGCTCGCCCGGGCCGGCGTCTTTGGGGGTGATGGGAACCGCCATGCGCTCTGGCAGGCCGCATGCGATGCTGTTCGCGTCCGGCATTCTGACAGGCAGTCTGTTTTGGTCGACCGCCGCCATTCTGGGCATGGGGGCCGTTATGCAGACGCAAGTCTGGATGTTCACAGTGATGCGGTACCTTGGTGCGGCGTACCTGCTGTTTCTCGCTTTTAAATCCTTGCGCTCTGCGATGAAGAAGGATGTGGAGATTAAGGCGGACATCGCGGACGGGTCCTTTGACAAAGTCTATCTCAAGGGACTTCTGATCCACCTGACCAACCCCAAGGCCGTGCTGGCTTGGGGATCGGTTTTCGCGCTGACTCTGCCGCCTGCGGCACCGATGTCCGACCTGTTTCGCCTCCAAGCAATCCTGATGGGCGCGTCGACGTCTGTCATGGTCGCCTACGCACTGCTCTTTTCCAGCGCTGCTGCAATTCGCGTCTACGAACGGGCGCGCCGCTGGTTCGAATTGACCTTTGCGGCGCTCTTTGGCGCGGCCAGCCTGAAAATCCTGACGGTCAGCCCATGATCCTTGGGATTGGCAGCGACCTTGCGAATATCGAACGCATTTCCGGAACGCTGGACCGCTTTGGCGACCGCTTTCGTAATCGCGTCTTCACCGAGGAGGAGCAGGCAAAAGCCAGCCGTCGCAAGGACGAAGCAGGCACTTATGCTAAGCGCTGGGCGGCCAAAGAGGCGTGTTCCAAGGCGCTTGGCACCGGCCTCGCCATGGGCATCAGTTGGAAGGACATGGCCGTCAGCAATCTGCGCAGTGGCCAACCCGTGATGCACCTAACCGGATGGGCCGCGGAAAGGTTGGCGCAGATGACGCCCGATGGTCACGAGGCCATCGTTCACGTGACTTTGACCGATGATCACCCTTGGGCGCAGGCCTTTGTGGTGATCGAGGCGCGCCCGATTGCCCCCGCATCGCTTGACACCTGACGCCTTGGCCCCCATGAAACATGCATCAACCCGCCGCCGAGAGTGATATATTTATGGCCGCCAAGTCCGAAGCCGGAAACGCTATTATCGAGACCATCAAGACGGTCGTTTACGCTATTCTGATCGCTGGTGTGTTCCGCACCTTCTTCTTCCAGCCGTTCTGGATCCCGTCGGGCTCGATGAAGGACACGCTGCTGATTGGCGATTTCCTCTTCGTAAACAAAATGGCCTACGGCTATTCATATGCGTCCTGCCCGACCGTGCGTATTCCCCGTCTGGGCATCAACATCGACGCCGAGGATTTCTGCGGCTTCCTCAAGGGCGACAACGAGCGCATCTTGGGCGGTGAACCCCAGCGCGGCGACGTTGTTGTGTTCCGACACCCTGTGAGCGGCGCGGACTTTATCAAGCGTCTCATTGGTTTGCCCGGTGATGAAATCCAGATGGTCGACAGCGTGCTGCACATCAACGGCAAAGCGGTTGAACTCGAAGACGCAGGCCAGTTCGAAGAAATCTTCAAGGCCCAAGGCCCCGAGCGTCTGTATCCTCGTTGTGAAAACGGCCCCGTTGGCGAAGGTGCGCTCTGCACCAAGTCGCGGATGACCGAAACGCTGCCCAATGGCGTGTCGCACGACGTCCTGAACATCACCCGTCAGGCGTCCGACCAGACCCCGATCTACACCGTTCCCGAAGGCCACTACTTCTTTATGGGCGACAATCGCGACAACTCGACTGACAGCCGCGTGCCCCAGTCGATCGGCGGCGTGGGCTATGTGCCCTACGAAAATATCGTTGGCCGCGCGGATCGCATCATGTTCTCGTCTGCTGGTCGGTCCATGCTGTTCTTCTGGACCTGGCGCGGCGACCGTTTCTTCAAGAGGATCGAGTGAAACTCTCTGCCGACATGAAAGCATTCGAAGAGCGTTTGGGGCACCGGTTCGGGCGCCCCGAATTGCTTTTGCGTGCCCTGACACACCCTTCGATGTCCTCGCCAACGCGCGAGGATAACCAGCGTCTCGAATTCCTCGGGGATCGGGTGCTGGGTCTGGTGATGGCCGAAGCGCTGCTCAAGGCGGACCGCAATGCGGCCGAGGGCCTGTTGGCCCCGCGTTTCAACGCTTTGGTCCGCAAAGAGGCCTGCGCCGACATCGCCCGCGAGATTGCGCTGGGGGATGTGCTGAAACTCGGCCGGTCCGAGATGATGTCCGGTGGCCGCCGCAAGCAGGCCTTGCTGGGTGACGCAATGGAGGCGGTGATCGCCGCCGTGTACCGTGATGCCGGTTTCGAAGTGGCTCGTGATGTCGTCCTGAAACTCTGGGGCAAGCGAGTCGAAACGGTCGAGGCAGATGCCCGCGATCCCAAGACGGCACTGCAGGAATGGGCACAGGCTCGTGGCCAGCAGCCTCCGCGCTATCAGGAAGTGAGCCGCGATGGCCCGCCGCACCAGCCGACCTTCACCATGTCTGTGACACTGGAAAGCGGCGAGACGGCCAAAGCCACCGCCGGCGCCAAGCGCACAGCCGAACAGACTGCGGCCAAGACCCTGCTCGACCAGCTCGAAAGCGGCGCCGCGTGAGTCCCAACGCGAGGGGCAGCCTCTATATGGCTGCCGCGATGGGGGCGTTCTCTGTCGAAGACGCGTTTTTCAAGCGCGCCACGCAGGATATCGCGACCAGCCAAGCGCTTATGATGTTCGGGGCGATGGGTCTTGCCGTATTCGCCCTGCTGTCCCTGCGCCGCAAAGAGCCGATCTGGCATCCCCAGCTTTTCTCGACCGCGCTGATCTTGCGGTCTGTGTCCGAACTGATCGGGCGTCTGTTTTTTGCTCTGGCTTTGGCGCTGACCCCACTGACCAGCGCGAGTGCGATCCTTCAGGCCGCGCCGCTGGTCGTGGTGATCGGGGCCGTGGTTTTTTTTGGTGAACGGGTGGGCTGGCGACGCTGGCTCGCGATCGGCCTTGGGCTGGTCGGTGTGCTGCTGATCATCCGCCCGACCCCTCAGCTCTTTGAGCTGACCTCAGTCTTTGCCGTCCTCGCGACATTGGGCTTTGCGGGTCGCGATCTGGCCACCCGCGCCAGCCCCGCCACCATGTCGACCGAGCAACTGGGTAGCCTTGGTTTTGCGATCCTTGTCATTGCGGGCGTGCTGCTGTCATTTATCATGGGCGAGAGCCTGACGACCCCGACGCTGCTGTCGGTCGGTGCGACCATGGGGGCGACTGCTGCCGGTGTGCTGGCCTATAGCGCCCTGACGCTAGCCATGAGGACGGGCGAAATCAGCATCGTGACCCCGTTCCGCTACACTCGCCAGCTCTTTGCGATCATCCTCGGGTTTGCCGTGTTCGGAGAGTGGCCCGATCTGCTGACGTGGGCGGGGATCGGTGTTATTATCCTCAGCGGGCTTTACACGGCCCGCGCAGGGCGGCAAGACCGCTGAATTCCAGACAGACCAGAATCGAAAAGAGATCCATGACAACACGTGCAGGCTTTGTCGCCTTGATCGGCGAACCCAACGCAGGAAAATCCACTCTGCTGAACCGCATGGTGGGCGCGAAGGTGTCGATCGTGACCCACAAGGTGCAGACCACCCGTGCCCGCATTCGCGGCGTCGCGCTGGAGGGGGATTGCCAGATCGTGTTCGTCGATACCCCCGGTCTGTTCAAACCCCGGCGCCGTCTGGACCGCGCGATGGTCGCGGCGGCTTGGGGCGGTGCGGCTGACGCCGATCTGGTCGTCATGCTGATCGAAGCGCACCGCGGCATCACCGAGGGCGTCGAGCGCATCCTCGAAGGTCTTGGCGATGTGTCCAAAGGCCGTCGCGTCGTGCTGGCGATTAACAAGATCGACCGCGTACAAAGCGACGTGCTGCTGGCGATCACCAAAGAGATGAATGAGCGCTTCCCCTTCGACGAGACCTTCATGATCTCGGCCGAAAAGGGCTACGGCGTCACCGATCTGCGCAAGTGGCTGGCGGGCGAGTTGCCCGAGGGCCCTTGGCTCTACCCCGAGGATCAGATTGCGGACCTGCCCATGCGCATGATCGCGGCTGAAATGACCCGCGAAAAGCTGACCCTGCGCCTGCATCAGGAACTGCCCTACCAGCTGACGGTCGAAACCGAGCACTGGGAAGAGCGCAAGGACGGCAGTGCCCGTGTCGATCAGATCATCTATGTCAGCCGTGACGGTCACAAAGGCATCATCCTTGGCAACAAAGGCGAGACGATCAAAGCGATCTCTAAGCTTGCCCGCGAAGAACTGACCGAATTCTTGGGTCGCAAGGTGCACTTGTTCCTGCAGGTCAAAGTCCGCGAGAAATGGCTGGACGAGGCCGAGCGCTACAGCGAAATGGGCCTTGATTTCAAAGACGGCAAGTAATGGCGCGTCTCACCTCTGACTTTTGGGTGCATGCCTATCTGGCGCGCCTGCGGCTGGCCGACATCCCCGCCTACGTAATCGCCCATGGCGACGACACGGCGGGGGCGGTGCTGGTCAAACTGGCGACACTGGACGGGCAGGCGCAGGCCTTTCACCGGACCTATGATCTGATGTCAGGCGAGCGGGTTTGGGCCACACTGGCCTCCGGCCCCGAGTTCGAGGTGGACGAAGCCATCCGCCGTCAGCAATCCTTTGACCCCGACATTTGGGTGATCGAGGTCGAAGATCGACAAGGTCGTCATTTGCTGGACGAAGAGGGTCTCTGAACCCGCGCGATTCCCAAGAGAACGAAGCCAAAAATCAAAAAGCCTGCTGCGACGATGCTCATTTCGCGCAGCAGACCAATGGGCCCGAGTTCTGGCAGGTTGAGGAAGTAGTAGGGATACTTGCCGTCAAGCGTTCCGCGCCAAATTCCGTAGGCGGCATAGATCAGCGGCCAGATCACCCACCATAGCGGGTTTGGCCACCCCAATCCTTGTTTTGGCGCATAGATCAGCCACCACAGAAAAACGAGCGCGGGTGCAACAGTGTGGAGCCCGTGGTTCGCCACCTCTCCCAGTAGGCCTTCGGGCACGTGGGTGGACGACAAAAGGGCGTGGTAAACAATGCCGACGAGTAGAATTTGCAGGGTTATCGCACCGGCCCAATGCGCCGTGAACTGGGGCCGCATGATGAATACAGCCGCAACCACAAGATTGGTTAGAATCGTGTAATAGCGCAGCATGTTCCACCACACTGACAGCAGCGTTGCCTCGGGGCCATCGGCGATCAAATTAACGTAACTCTGCAGAACAAGGCTGATCGCCGCCACAGCGCCAATAACCCACATCAAACGGTGTTCCAACGTCGCAGTCCCCCTTTGCCTGCACTCTGAGGTCCCACAACCTCTATAGGCAAGCGGAGCCCTGCGTCACCCCCTTGCAACCGCGGAGCCGCAGCCCATAGTTGCCAAATGGAATGGAGAGACCAAGGCATCCTGCTGTCGACCCGCAAGCACGGGGAAACATCAGCCATCATCGAAGTGTTCACCCAAGATCACGGCCGCCACGCAGGTGTCGTGCGCGGTGGTGTATCGCGCAAGATCGCCCCAATCCTTCAGCCTGGCAACCAAGTCGACGTGACTTGGCGCGCACGGGTTGAGGATCAGCTTGGCACATTTTCAGTCGAGCCCATTCGTTCGCGGAGCGCGGCGCTGGCTGATCGCGTTGCGCTCGCAGGGCTCAACGCGACAACGGCACTGCTGCGTTTCGCGCTCCCTGAACGCGAAGCGCACCACCCGCTCTACATCCGCTCCGTCACACTTATGGACTTGCTAGCGCACCCTGCCGCCTTTCCCCTCGCCTACCTGCGCTGGGAACTCGAGTTGCTCGAGGAACTTGGCTTTGGGCTCGACCTCTCCCGCTGCGCCGTAACCGGCGACATGGATGATCTGGCCTACGTCTCCCCTCGATCAGGCCGTGCCGTCAGCTCCGAAGGAGCTGGCAAATGGGCCCCCAAGCTTCTGCCGCTTCCCCAATGCCTTCTTGGCCAAGGTCCAGTCACCGACCTAGAGATCCTCGATGGCTTCCGTCTCACAGGCTACTTCCTCGAACACCACCTCGCAAAATCCTTTGGCGACAAACCTCTCCCCGAATCCCGTGCCCGTTTCCTAGACCTGCTGAAACGCCAAA
>NZ_JAOARZ010000026.1:0-222186 GCF_025210255.1 Donghicola sp.
ATTCGATCTCGAGGGCTTGGCGCCCAACCAAGCGTTCGAGAGCAGCAATCCTAGCCTCATATTCTGGGATCTGCTCTGACTGCTGAGTTTCTGTGTCAAATTCGCCGTTCTCGTATTTCTCAATCCAAGTGCGGATCAAATGGCGGCATAGATCATATTCAACACTCAAGGCGTTGAGGGCAGTGCCGTTGAAGTACGCTTCGACGATCATGCGCTTGACCGGAATGCTATGACGACGGTGTCTTCTCTTGGTCATGTGACCTTTCTCCTTGAAGGCCCGACTGGGGAAATTCAGAGATACTATGGTCCAGTTCCAGGGGCGCACTCCACATTCTGGGGATTTTTGACCTGCCATTGACAAACGGCAAAGCTGAACGGTTTCGACCCACAAGCCTACCTCACGGACATCCTGAGCCGGATCCATGATCACAAGATCAACCGGTTGGACGAATTACTCCCATGGAACTGGATAGCCCCGAGCGCGCACGAAGTCTGATCCACATGACGTCAATAACGACGCCAATAATGACATAGCCTAAGAAATTAGCTCCAATTCAGGCGGGCGGTCCCAATGGAGCCGTTACCCTTCATCGAGAGGCAAGTCTGTATCGCGGCGTCGCTGTAGCTCTGATGGCGGCCACGTCTGCTCGTCGGCACTCCATCCCAGCTCATCTCCGGGACAAACCAGATCGTCAGCGAACCTCGGCGCTTGAGCGCTTCGTTATAGGCTGGCCAGTTCTTGGTCCTGTAGGTTGGGGGTGTAGGTGTGCTCACGCATCCCGGCTACCACGCTGGGTTCGCGAGATGAATCCCTTACGCGATTTGTGCAACAAAGCCGCACGTCGCCATCCGATACCACCGAAGCGCAAAAAAGTTCTCCTAAGCAATAATTGTCGCCGCAACCGTTTTGTTCTGGCTTTCAACAAGAACGAGTCCTGATCCTAGTCATTTGCCAACACTAAGATTCATGGCTATTAGCTGTAATTATTGAAGCTGGTTTTTAACTCGTAAATATACTGCTGTAGTTCTTGATCTAGTAAAATTTCTTGATTGCAGTGTAAATATTCAAGAACCTTCTTTGCACACTCGATTTCGCAATAGGGCAACGAGGTGTTTGCCTTTTCTAGATCGGGGAAAAAAGAAGCATCTCCACTGATCTTGGCTATGTAGCTATCGATTGGCTGGAAATCACGAACGAGTTTTTCACGGTTCTTTGGGCCAAATAGCTCAATTTGATTGCTCGGAGGAAGATCACATTCACTGGCAGCCTTTCTCAGAGCTTTGCGAAGGAGTTTAGCTTTACCTGGTGCCAAGTCATGGTTCCCACGGCGTGCGATCTCGTAGGTCGCCCGATGAAGGGAGTCATTAACACGCCTTTCTGGTTCGCTTTCCTTGGGTAGTTGTAGGCCAGTTTGATCGAAGAAGTCTGCCACCGACCCTCCGTTCTGCTGGACTTGGGTATAATTTCGCAGAATGATTTTCGCGTTGGGTAAAGCATTCACCCACCCCTCAAGCATCAACTTGTAGTCAAAGTGAATGCTGGTTTCATATGCCCCCATACCATTATTGGCCAGACGCGGGAGCGAATGACCAAATTTCAAACGCTGACCGTGCCAACTTGCAATATACTCATCAATTCTTCTGAGTGTCGAAACAAGTGTTATATTAGCATCTGGAAAGTGAGAGAGTAAGTTCCGTATCAAACGAGGTTCGACTGCGTTGAAGTTTGCAAATACTTCTGCCGCTAGGATAACAGTATGTGGATTATTAAAGCGGATCTGATTTTTAATCGCGACAAACATTTGTCTGCGCGCAGGTAGATTTTCGTGGTAGCTTGGAACTTCGCGTTTCGTCGCCTCGGCCATCATTCTGAAAGCTAAGGCATTGTGTGGTTCACGTATATTGATAGGGAGTGCGCCATCTATTTGTGAATGACCACTCGCCAAAGAAGCCGCGTAAGAGAGTCCTTCAAAGTCGATAAAAGGATACAAGATTCCTTCGCGCGCAAGCGGGATGTAGTTTCGGGCGAGAAAATCCTGAAGTGACGTTGACCCTACCTTATGATGTCCGATGAAGAGTATCAAATTCAGCGGAGCATTCTTGTCGCGTATTTTAGGGCTCGAAGCGATACAGGCGGTCGAATCTTTTCGATGCTCAAGATCGTTTTTGAAAATGGAATGAATCCGATTCAGCTTGGTCTTCAGTGTCACTCTGCTGCTTCCCGCTGCATTGGCATCTTTTGCGACATGTTTAGCTTTTTACGCCAATATGTCTCACCGGTGTACTCATTATAGGCCTTACGATAGCGGCTCTTAAGGGACTCGTATTCACTCAAAAACGCTATGCTCGCCTTAATAAAACGCGATATTCCCTTCCAGCCTTTGATTTTGCTGTGTTTTACTGTATAGAATTTGTCGCGATCAGTATTCAAATTTGTTATCTCCGAGGCTCCCCAAAAAACTCCCATATGCCCACGCTGTGAAGCGTGGAGAAGGATTTTGGAACCTAACTTTTTGAATCCTGGGACTAATAGACCGTTCAAGGTGAACTTCATCATCGTCCTGTGCCAAAAAGGCGTATATGTCTCGCGGTGCGGAGGCAAAGGCGTGCCGCTTGCCAGCGGCTTCCACGCTTCATTTACTGTCAACGCTTTGATGTCAGCGCGGCGCTTCGCAAGGTCCGCATTCGTATCAAAGAATTCTGGTCCGCGCGTGACGTCTTCCAAAGCCAAGTTGATTGCTTCGATTGTCTCGTAATGCATTCTCGGAAGGTTGCGCAGAAGGAACCAAGCTGCGGTTTTTAACACACGCCACTTCCCAATCTCCATCTTGGGAAGCGTAAGATGGTGAACCATATGGCTCCGCAGATCCAGATACCAAGTGAGGGGACTTTCTTTCTCTGTGAAGCTTTCTTGTATCGAGACGACGCCATTGAGCGTAACCGTGTTAAAATCGTTCGCGAGTGAGAAGCTTACATCGTCGCCCCGGACAAAGAATGGAAAGGCATAATGGTCCACAGTGTCGACCGGGAAGGCGAAAAACCACCAGCCAGCATAGAAATTCCATTTCACAGGAAGGCTTGCTTCGAGTTCCATATCGACCATTTCGAAGGTGCTTCGAAGGTCGGTTCCCATGTGAAGTGGTAGACAGCGGCCATTAAATTGAGCGCCGTTCTCCCAGATTGCCCATCTATGCGTCTCGGTCATCATAGCACCCGCAACAGCAGTTCTGGGATCAGTCGCGTATGCGAGGAACAGCCATGTTCGTTCTAGGCTCTCCATGTGAATCGCAGCGTCATCATCCATGAAAAGGCAGTGTGTGTCACCGCGATCACGTGTTTCCAGAAGTCCGCGCGTAAATCCGCCCGCGCCGCCAAGATTTTCATTAGGGACAAGCGAGACACAATCTGGCAAATCCGAACCATCCAAGTGATCGGCAACAGTTCTGCCGTTATCGGTCACAGTGAGGTGCATATTCGCAGCGAGCGGTGACGTCTCCATAAAGGTCGCAAAGCGCTTCATGGTGCGAATGACGGCTTCTTCGCGTTTAAAGGTAGTGACGGCCAAATTTAATTTTGGCGCCCGCTTTGGCGAGTCTCGGGTTTCCCACCGCGCATCTGTCAGTTTGCCTGGGCACATCGCTTTGAGCGAGAAAAACGCTAAGCCATCGACATGGGGTTCAGACAAGATATGCTGAAGATTGATCCGCAGAAGACCATCGTCTACGCTCGGATCCAGAATGATAATTTCTGTCAGAACGTTTTCCCAAGACCGTTCCCTAGCTGCAAGCATGATAGAAAGTTCAAATGTCCCTTCACCGGTCAGAGCAAGTGAGAGATCGGTTAAGCCGCACTCCCGCTTCCACTTCTCGGTGTTGAAAAGATTGAACCAAGTCCCGAAATCGGCGATGCCAGAGGGAACAAATTGGACCTCGCGTTTGCTGACCGATATTGCAGACGCACCGTTGATACGGACGTACAGATCTCGTTCAGTTGAAATGCCAGGCTCGGGCCACATCAATGACTGCAATGTTGTATAGGATGCAGACTGGGTGTCGTGGCTCATTGCCGAAGCTCCTGAAACGGATGTTGTTTTCTGCGCAGCAGTGCTGCACCGAGAGATGTTTAAGGGCGGTATACTCGTTGATTTTGGCGATGAGTACCGTGAATTTACGCGTAGCGGGCTTTGTGGGCGGAGTTTGGCTTTTTTGATACGTTTTCAATCAAGCATCGCTTCGTGAACAGCAATCGCCTCGTCCAGATCGTCAAAGTACCTTGCACGACCACTCTCCAGCACGACGCCAGCGTTACAGAAATTTCTGACGTCTTTCATGTTGTGATTCACCATAATGGCGCTTGATGTTTGCATACGTTCCGCAAAAATACGTCTGCTTTTTTTCTTAAACGCGCGGTCGCCGACAGCGGTGACCTCATCGACGAGGTAGGTGTCGAACTTGATGCCCATCGAGCAGCCGAAAGTCAGTCGCGAACGCATTCCGCTTGAATAACTGCGCATTGGCATGTGGTAGGATTTTCCGAGCTCAGCGAAATCCTCAACAAATGCGACAAGATCATCTGTATCCACGCCATAGATACGAGCCACAAAGCGGACGTTCTCAGCGCCGGTCAGGTCTCGGTGGAAGGATCCACCTAGTCCAACGGGCCACGAAATGGACCCGTCACTGACAATGCGGCCACTGTCGGGTCGTAAAATCCCAGCAATAATCTC
The DNA here is from genome assembly GCF_025210255.1 of Donghicola sp. Classification (NCBI taxonomy): domain Bacteria; kingdom Pseudomonadati; phylum Pseudomonadota; class Alphaproteobacteria; order Rhodobacterales; family Roseobacteraceae; genus Donghicola; species Donghicola sp. Next base: position 4,727 of record NZ_JAOARZ010000026.1, read on the forward strand.
GAGCAGGGTGGATTTACCGGCACCGTTCCGACCCAGAAGTGCCAATGAGCGGTCCGAGGGAATGGTGAGGTTGAGATTGTTGATCACAACCTTCTTTTCGCCCTTTAGTCTGAAGCTCTTGGTTAGATTTTCGAGCCGTATCATGCTCTATACACCTGCTTAGCTTCGGTCTCTGATCGAATAGTAAATGAGGACACCAATCGACCAAATGAACAGGAGGAACAAGGAAGCGAGTCCACCAATCATCACTCTCTGGGGGGCCTCTGCTTCTTGTGCCAAGCTTGGGCTGATGTAGGTGGCAAGATATCGGCTTTGGCGCGAGGCATTGTCGCGCGCCGCATCAAGAGCGGTGAGAGCGGCACGATACGTCTCTTCGGCAAACTGCAGGTCGACGTTAAGCCGTTCGTATTCCGACAAGAGCGCAGGATAGTCTTGCGAGGATGCGACATCTTCGCCTGAGGAGGTTAGGTTTGCCCGCTCCGACTGGATCCGCTCTTTGATCACGGCAATGCGCTGTTCGGACTTTTGAACACGCGGATCGTTTGCGCCGACCGAACCGAGCAAGACATCGTAGTCAATCAGAGCCTGCGCCAACTGCTGTTGGAGGTTATTCATCACGCCCATGCGCCCCTGAATATCCGCTGTGGGATCGACGATCTGGGTGCGTGTCCGGAACTGAGTTAGGGCTTCACGTGCGTCCTTAAGACGTTCCAAAGCTTCGGCCAAATCAGCCTCCGCATAGCCCATCGCATCAGATCGTGCCTGCTCATTCAGCGTATTGATGCGCGTCTGGCTTGCGCCAAGAATGGCCTGAGTTATTGCCTGCGAGTATTCCGCGTCGTACGCGCTGGCTTGAACTTCGATAAGACCAGAGCCACTGTCGTAAGAAATTTTGACCACGCGGCTCCAGTACCAAACCAGTTGCTCTATCGATGCATCAGGCCAAATCGCAAAAGCCCAGTCAGTGGGCCAGTGCTGGCTATAATGCTCTCGTAAATCGAGTTGCTGATCTACGACGCGCACCATCTCTTGGCTCTGGATGAATTCAAAGAGAATGTCGCTATCAGACGCCGTACTGGCGGACGCGAAGCTCGCCAATCCTCCGAGCAAATCACTGGCACCGGAGTTTTCTTGGCTCCGGACCGTAAAGCCGGTGGTAGATACGTACTGATCCTCGGCAACCGTCCATAGATAGAAATTGACAGCGACAACCGGCGCGAGGACGAACAGGAAGAAGCTAAGAATGACCCCCCAATGGCGGCGCTTCATTCGTGCAGGGCGCGCCAGAGGAAATTCCGCCGCGCTTGCGCGTGCGTCATCAAGTTCTTGTTCGAGCGCTGTGATCTTCGCTCGAAGCTTACCCTTGAGTTTCTTGTTGTTGCCGCCGTTCCCCTTGTTCTTGCCAGAACGATTGGTATTCCCCCGTTGTCCTGAGGCGGTGTTCTTTGCCTGCTTTCGGCCTTGGTTCCGAGGTTGCGCCGATGTCTCGTTTTCCACGGAAAGTGAAGGGGTCTTGGTTTCCGTCATAGGCTTTTGTTGTCCTCAGGGGCAATCATGTTGCAGCCATATGGCCTGTCTGCTCTCTTCGACAGTTAGACCTATGGCTCTTGAAATGCAACGCGTTCGCGTTTTGTCTTGAACACTTCTTTGTACAGGTTTTGCCCCTTGTGCGACGAACTACGATTTGTAATTGAGTGAACACTGCAGGGCGTTGCGGTCCGAGTGAAGGACTTGCGAACCGCTCGCCAGTCATTTCCGCATTAGGCGAAGGATGCTCACATTGGTTGACCAAAACGCAGCAGGACTTGTCGCAAAGCGCCGGGCACAGAGCACGAAGCGCTCTTTTGCCTCTATGCGGACTATCTCTGCGCTTGTCCTGCGAGAGATGTCGACCCGATATGGAAGAACGCCGGGCGGCTACATCTGGAGCCTGCTGGAGCCGATCGCAGCAATTTTGTTTTTGTCGTTAGGCTTTTCGCTCATAATCCGGACCCCCCCACTTGGAACGAGCTTCTTGCTGTTTTACACAACTGGCTTTTTGCCGTTCAATATGTATAATAACATTTCGAACACGACGGCTCGGGCGATTAACTATTCAAAATCGCTTTTAAAATTCCCAGCCGTGACTTGGTTGGATGCAATTTTTGCGCGGCTATTGTTGAACAGTCTTACCAATGTGCTGATTATAGTTCTGCTTATCGGCAGTGTGTACTTTATTGTTGATGCGCGATCTACTGTCGACCTGCCTTTGGCTGTGATGGCTGTCGCTCTGTCAGTTTTCTTTGGGTTCGCTGTAGGGACTGTAAATTGCGTATTGCTTGGTTTGTTCCCACTGTGGGAACTTGCCTGGTCAATTATCACGCGTCCACTTTTCATTGCTTCTGGCGTATTATTTCTCTATCGCGACCTTCCTGAAGGGGCGCAACAGTTTTTGTGGTTCAACCCGCTGATGCAGATTGTTGGCATGATGCGGGCTGCTTTCTACTCCACCTACGACGCGTCCTATGCGAGCGTTTCGTATATCCTAGGTGTGTCTCTTGCGCTTCTGACGCTCGGATTGATTTTGATGGGACGGTACCATCAGGACATCCTGAATCGGTGATAGTCAGGATTTTGCGATCCGTAAGACTTGCTTATGGACGCGTTTCCTGCGCCCGAAAATCCCATCAAGCGTGGCCAAGGACAGCAGTTTGAGGAAAGCGAGGCGCTCACCCTCGTGGCTGCGCGTTTTCAGGAGCCATTTGGGTAAAATCACGAGCATCGTGGGCCAGAACATTAGTCCTGCCGCCATCTTGTAGAGGATAAGCAAGTTTCTGTGGTAGTAGTAGACCTTCCACAAAGGAACGAACCTGCCCCGTTGGGCGTTTTCGTCATCGCCGGCTGTAAACGTCCCCATGTCATGTTCGAAAAGAACGGTGGGTTCGAAACCAATCTTATGTCCCGACTTTGTAAGCTCGAGCGTGTAAATCCCGTCGTCTCCGTAAATAAAGAGATCTGGGTCGGGGTAACCAATCTTGCGTATGGCGCGAGCGGAAATGAAAAAGCCCACAAAAGATGTGACGTCGATCTGCATGCTCGGACCATCATAATCCGAAGGCTGTACGTGAAAGCCTGAACGCCCCCCTCCAAATAGCGTGCGAACGAATTCTTTGCGGTGCCAGAATGGATTACGAGAGGGCCGGTTCATCTCACAAATTTCGCCGGTCGGAAAATAAACCGCGGCCGCGATGGCGTCCCATTTGTCTTCGGGGATGGCATGAAACCGTGTCAGAGCGCCTTGGGCAGGGCGTCCATCGTCGTCCATTACAACCAGCCAGTCAGGGGTGTGTGCGCCCATCGCGCGGCGCATGCCGGTGGCAAAGCCCCCTGCCCCACCCGTATTCTCGGCGCTGTGGATGATGTCGAGTCGTGTATCCCCGTCCGAGACCAACTCGCTCTCATAATCATCGATCCAATCTTTGGTGCCATCTGTCGAGGCATTGTTCACCACGACCACCGCTGACAACTCGTCAGTGCTGCTTTCAAGCAGGCGTTCGAGCGTCACCTTCAACTTTTCCAAGCGATTATACGTTACCACGACAGCCACGAGCCGTCTGTTCAAAACGGGCGTCAAAGCTTCGCCGATAGGGTCGGAAACGGTGCGTGTCAAAGGCTCGGATCTCAATAGCGTCTGATCGGCGAAAACACATAATCCGCCGATGGTGTCAATCAATTCACCTCAGGGGGAAGTCAGCCACAGTGAATACCGGTGTCCCGGCAGTTCAATTGGTTGGAATCGACACGCGTAGGTGGACCGTTTCCAAGCCCATGTTGCTGTCATAGATTCCCGCGTTTGATCGGTGGTCGTAACCCAAACCAATTCGCATTCCATTGCGGGCTTCATAGCCAAGCTCAACACCCGAACGGAACTCGATGGGGCCGCCGAGGTCCACGCCGTTGCCTTGGACGTAGAGACCCGGCATCGCGTGGAATTCCAGATAGCCCGCGCCAAAGGTTGTGTCCCAAGACTGACCAACGCCGATCCAGCCATCGTTATCGTCTGTCAAAGACAGGCCATAGATTACTTGAAACGGGCCATAGGCCAGCGAGGTGTCACGGCGCACGTAGAATTCAGTACCAAATGGGTCATCTTGAAAATAGGTCTCGCCCAAAGAAAAAGACATTCGGCTGTCGACTTCGTTCGGGCCAAGACAGCTGCCTGTCGGGCAGTAATTCGAGCCCATATCCAGCAGTCCCAGCGCTAGGGTGAGAACAGCAAAAGTACCGTCAGCCACGAAAATTCTCCTTGGTTGCCTGTCTGCGCTGGTTCATGTGACACCACATGCCGAGCGTGTCTTCAAAGTCTTTGGAGAACAGGTAAGGCACACGCTCGCGTTTTGCACGAGAAAACAGTGGACCATGTTGGGAAAGTGATTGGTCGCCCCCGAATTGCAACAGGCCCCGCGTGTTGCAGGGCCTGCATAGTTCTATACCTTGATCTACTGGCTTATTTAAATTTCTTGATTTCGCCAGATTTCAAGCGGCTGACGTAGCTGTCGAGCTCGCGTTTTACGATCGGCATCAAGAAGTACAGACCGATGATGTTCACCACAGCCATGGCAAAGATCGACGCATCGGAGAAGTCGATGACCGGACCTAGGCTCGCGGCCGCGCCGACAATGACAAACAGGCAGAAGATCACCTTGAACGTCAGTTCCTTTGCCTTGCCTTCGCCAAACAGGAAGGTCCAAGCCTTCAGCCCGTAATAGCTCCAGCTGAGCATGGTCGAGAAGGCAAAGAGGATGACCGCCAAAGCCAGCACGTAGCGGAACCAGCCAAAGGTCGCGGAGAAGGCAGCAGATGTTAGGGCCACGCCCGTGTTTCCGCTGGCGGTTTGGATCGCGCCATTTTCGCCAACCATATACAGTCCGGTTTCGGGATCGACCATCAACTGGCCCGTGATGATGATCACAAGCGCGGTCATTGTGCAGATCACAACAGTGTCGATGAAGGGTTCGAGCAACGAAACGTATCCCTCCGTCACCGGTTCTTTGGTTTTCACAGCAGAGTGTGCGATTGCCGCAGAGCCGACCCCCGCTTCGTTCGAGAAAGCCGCGCGTTTGAAGCCTTGGATCAGCGCGCCAGCAAGGCCGCCGGCGACACCTAGGCCGGTAAAGGCCCCTTCGAAAATCTGGCCAAAAGCCCACCCGATCTGATCAAAGTTGATCAGCAGGATGATGAGCGCTGTGATGACATATAGAACGCCCATGAACGGGACGACTTTTTCTGTCACTTTGGCAATAGACTTCAGGCCGCCCGCGATCACCGCGAACACGATCGCCGCGAAAATGATGCCCGTGATGTAGCCGGGGTAATCCCCGAGAACGTTGGTCAGCTGCGCGTGGGCTTGGTTTGCTTGGAACATGTTGCCACCGCCGAACGCGCCAAAGATACAGAAGATCGCAAACAAGATGGCCAACGGCTTGCCGCCCTTCAGCCCGCGCTCTTCGAAGCCTTTGGTAATGTAGTACATTGGGCCGCCAGATACGGTGCCGTTCGGAAATTCATTCCGGTACTTCACACCCAGCGTGCATTCTGTGAATTTCGAAGCCATGCCCATCAGACCGGCCAGGATCATCCAGAACGTAGCGCCGGGGCCGCCAATGCCGACCGCAACAGCCACCCCCGCAATATTCCCCAGACCAACGGTGCCGGATAGCGCGGTTGCCAGTGCTTGGAAGTGGCTGACTTCGCCAGCGTCATCGGGATCAGAATAGTCGCCCTTGACCAGCTGGATCGCATGTTTGAACCCACGAGCCTGAATCAGCCCGAAGTAGAAAGTAAAGATGGTCGCCGCAACGACCAGCCAAGCCACGATCCACGGAAAACTTGTGCCGGGGAACGGGCTGAAGATGAAGCTCACAAACCAGCCGGTCGAGTTGGCAAAGATCGCATTCACGGTTTCGTCGACTGTGCTCGCTTGCACGGGGGCTGTCAGCAATGAGGCCGCCGCCGCCCCGAGCAGGGGCGCTTTGAAGTGCGTTTTCATGGCAAATCCCTGTTGGGCTTATTGTTTAGGGGACGATCGTCACGGCAACCGGCGCGGCTTGCGCCAGAGTACCCGCAACCGAGCCGAAGAGACGTGTCGAAATAGAAGACTGGCCGGTGCGGCCAATCACAAGCTGTTTGGCACCGCTTTCTTTGACGATGGCCAGCAAGGTTTCTGCAGTGTGGCCGTATTTGACCAGAACCTCGACCTCAACGCCGCTGGTTTGCAGCTCTTTGAGCAAAGGGCTGACAATCGCCTTGTCTGCCCGTTCCAGTTCTTCTTTGCGGCGCATGTGCCGTTCTTCGATTTCTGTCTTTGTCAGGAACGAATAGGGCGACCACTCCAGCACGTGGGCCACGATCAATGTGGCGCCTTTGGCTTTGGCGACGTCCAGCGCGAAGTTCACCGCATTGTGGGCGTTTTCGCTTCCATCGTACGCGACGACGATTTTCTCTGTCATCGGTTCCTCCAGATTTTGTTATGTTTGCCATCAATGGATTTGTTGGAAACTATCGACTCTGCGTCGGGAAGTTCTCTTGAAATGGTGGCAGGTCCTGCGCGTTTCGTCCGAATTTTTGGGGAATTTGAGCCGATCTGCGCAGGTTCTTGCGATCACGTTAAAGGCTTGCTCAAGATTCAGGATCATAAATACCAATCTTGGCCCCGATTTCAGTACTGGCCGATACCTTGACCTTCGTGCGGCGCGATCACACCTTGAGCCTCGCAATACATCACGGAGGCACTATGACGACCGATCCCATTTCCCCCAAAGCGCTCGATAAACTGGCTGATGTGGCAGTGAAGGTTGGGCTGAACCTGCAAGAGGGGCAGGATCTGGTTATCACCGCACCGGTTGAGGCTCTGCCATTGGTTCGCCGGATCACCGCTGCCGCTTACCGCGCCGGTGCAGGCGTTGTGACACCGATTCTATCGGACGCTGGCATTACGCTGGCGCGGTTCGAAAATGCACAGGACGCGTCGTTCGATAAGGCGGCGGACTGGCTTTACGCTGGCATGGCCGAAGCGTTCAAAGGCAACGCTGCGCGATTGGCAATCGTTGGCGAAGATCCGATGTTGCTCGCCGAGCAAGACCCCGAAAAGGTCTCGCGCGCTGGCAAGGCAAATTCGATTGCCTACAAGCCTGCGCTTGAGAAAATCGCGAATTTTGACATCAACTGGACGATTGTCAGCTACCCCACCGTGGCATGGGCCTCGCGAGTGTTTCCTGACCTGCCAGAGGCCGAGGCGGTCGAAAAACTGGCGAACGCGCTCTTCTCTTCTTCGCGCGTGCTGGATGCGGACCCGGTTGCGAATTGGACCGATCACAATGCTAACTTGCGCAAGCGCACTGCGTGGCTGAATGAACAGCGCTTCTATGCCCTGCACTTCTCTGGTCCGGGAACGGATCTGACGGTCGGGTTGGCCGAAGATCATGAATGGCATGGTGGCGCCTCGACCGCGACGAACGGGATCACCTGCAATCCGAATATTCCCACCGAAGAAGTTTTTACCACCCCTCATTCGGCGCGCGTGGACGGCGTAGTTCGGTCGACTAAGCCCCTTTCGCATCAAGGTAGCCTGATCGATGACATCGAGGTTCGCTTTGAAGCTGGTAAGATTGTCGAGGCAAAAGCATCGAAAGGCGAAGCGGTGCTGCAAAAGCTCTTGGACAGCGACGAGGGCGCGCGGCGCTTGGGCGAGGTGGCGCTGGTGCCGCATTCATCGCCGATTTCGCAGTCCGGCGTCCTCTTCTATAATACGTTGTATGATGAAAACGCGGCCTGCCACATCGCCTTGGGCCAGTGCTATTCAAAATGCTTCCTCAATGGCGGCGACCTAAGCCCCGAGGAAATTGCAGCCCGCGGTGGCAACAGCAGCATCATCCACGTGGACTGGATGATCGGCGGTGCTGAGATCGACATCGATGGAATCTTGCATGATGGCACCCGAGTCCCCGTCTTCCGCAAGGGGGAATGGGCCTGATTTGAAGCTGTCGCGGACCGTCAAAAGGTCCGCGACTCATAAAATTTCATCGCTTCTGAAACTTTTTCTGCATTTTTTTCGTTCCAAATGTTGTGCCTGATTACAAGTCGGCACCTATAGGCTGTGATAGGTGCGACAGAAAACCCTTTAATTTCAAGGTGCCCGTGTCTGTTGCGAAACGTGCGTTTAGGCGAATTATACATTTCCATACTTACGGGTATGCCCCCTCCCCTAACGAGATCATTCTAAAATTCGGGGTTCGGCTTTAAATTTGTGTGTAGGCGGTCGTTCTTAAAAGGGACGCGTCAATTAACATTTAACCCGTGAGACCGAAATGCTGAACAAATCACTCATTCTGCGTTTTCCCGACCTTCAAGGTGCACAGATGGCGGCCCCGTTCATGGTCGAGGGACTCGCGACCCAACTTGATGAGTTGCAGATCATCGATCTCAAAGTCATCATCGGGAAGGCGGGTGAACTCGTGGTATCCGCTGGTTTCGAGGATGCCAAGACCCTCAAAAAAGCGGACTCCTTTTTCGCCGAGATGATCGAGACGATGAAGAAGTCATTCTTGTTCCGTGTCAACGTGTTTGACGCGGTCGCCGTAATGAACCTGAACGCGGACGCGATTGAAGCCAAGACGGCGGCGCGAGCCGCGGCTTAACGTATCTAACAGAGTTCCGAACCTCGTGTTAAACGCCCCGCCATCGTGTGGGGCGTTTCGCTGTTTGTGATTCTGTTCTTGCGGTTACGTGGGTCCTGGACGGGGCCGCAATCACCCAGTGAGTCCTTCCAACTCGGTCCCAAAGGGCTAGGAATCCCCATTACTCTGGTGTCATTTACAAAAAGTGCTTGTCAGACTCGGGATGCGTAGGCCATTAATTACGCTAACTAGAGAATATGACGCCTATAACCGTAACAAACGGCGTTGCACCGAGGGCAGACTGAACGAATGGCACAACAGGGCCGCATAGATCTATTGGTTGGGCAGCATGCTGCAAGCTTGTCGGAACGCCTGCAAGCCCACCGCACGCAGCTGTTCCCACCAGATGCGAAACGTGCCCTGCGAAAGTTCACGAGCGGCGAAGTCGCAAACCTACTCGGTGTCAAAGACGCGTATCTGCGCAAACTTCATCTGGATGGTCGCGGACCAGAGCCCGAAATTCGCACTGGTGGCCGCCGATATTACTCGACCGAAGATGTCCAAGCACTGCGCGATATGCTCGAAAAGGGCGCCAAGGTGCCTGGGACCTACCTGCCCGGGCGGACTGAGGGCGACCACCTGCAGGTGATTACGGTCATCAACTTCAAGGGCGGCTCAGGCAAGACGACGACTTCTGCACATCTGGCGCAGAAGCTCGCGCTTGACGGCTATCGCGTTCTAGCGGTGGATTTGGACCCACAGGCGAGCCTTTCGGCTTTGCACGGGTTTCAGCCGGAGTTCGACTTGTTGGACGGCGGAACGCTGTATGATGCGATCCGCTATGATGATCCGGTGCCGTTAGCGGATGTGATCCAGAGCACCTATTTTACCAATCTCGACATCATTCCGGGTAATCTGGACTTGATGGAGTTCGAACACGACACCCCCAAAGCTCTGGCAGAGCGGTCGGGCGATTTGTTCTTTACCCGCGTTGGCGAGAAACTGGCCGAAGTGGAGGCCAGCTACGACGTTGTTGTGATTGATTGCCCGCCTCAGCTGGGGTTCCTGACCATGTCCGCGCTCTCTGCGGCGACCGCGGTACTGGTGACGGTTCATCCCCAAATGCTTGATGTCATGTCCATGTGTCAGTTCCTACTGATGACCTCCAATCTGCTTGGGGTCGTGGCTGAGGCCGGTGGGGATATGTCCTATGACTGGTTGCGGTACCTTGTGACGCGTTACGAACCTGGTGATGGTCCGCAGAACCAAATGGTCAGCTTTATGCGGTCCATGTTTGGCGAGCATGTGCTGAACCACACCGCGCTGAAGTCTACTGCGATTAGTGATGCCGGCATCACTAAACAGACCCTGTATGAAGTCGAAAAGAACCAGTTTCATCGCGCCACCTATGAACGGGCTATGGAGAGCCTGAACAATGTGAACGGTGAGATTGAGGATCTGATCCAGAAGGCTTGGGGGCGCTGATGGCACGCAAGAACCTTCTCGGAAATCTCTCAAACCCAACCGGAGAGGATGCGCCCGCTCCGGCTAAACCGCGTCGGACGACTGGTGCGATTGGGGCTGTGAGCCAGCAGATCGCTGACCTGAAAACGCGCGCTCTTGCCGAAATTCCTCCGGAATTGATTGACGACGCTGGCCTCAAGGACCGGCTTGACGACGATCCAGACGGTCTGGCGGCGCTCGTCTCGTCTATAAAGGAATATGGCCAGCAGGTGCCTGTCTTGTTGAGGCAGTCGCCAACAGATGGCAACCGCTACGAGATCGTCTATGGCCGACGTCGAGTTGCAGCTCTGCGTGAGTTGGGCATGCCGGTCCGTGCAATGGTTCGGGTGCTCAATGATCGGGACCTGATTGTCGCCCAAGGCCAAGAGAACGCAGCGCGCAAAGACCTGACGTTTATCGAGAAGGCTAATTTCGCGCGGCAGATGGTCGAGAACGGTTTTGAGCGCAAAGTCATTTGCGACGCGCTGCATATCGACAAGACCGTTATCAGCCGCATGCTCTCTGTGACGGACGCGGTGCCCTATCCCATTATTATGGCGATTGGTGCGGCCCCCAGCGTGGGACGAGACCGCTGGCTTGCGCTCGCAGCACGGATGCAGGGGCGACCCCTTGAGCAAATCATTGACATGGCGCAGGGGCAAACCTCGGACGATCGCTTTCAAGCGGTCTTCGACGGGTTGGCGCCAGAGAAACTACCCAGGCGCAACACACGCAAGGAGCTGCGCACGGGTGCCGGAAAACCGTTGGGAGAAGTCAGCCGCAAAGGCGACAAGACTGTCCTGACGTTAAAAGACAAGGATGGGTTCGACGACTGGTTGATCCAGAACCTTGATCGCATTCACTCAGAGTTTCTGAAGAACTCGGGCGAATAAACAAGAGCAGTTTGAAACAGGAAAAGGAGGCACGACCCCGACACCAGAAAAGAAAAGACCCCCCAGGACATACATCCCGAGAGGCCAATTCGTCTTAGCACTTCGAACCTACCCTTGGGAGTTGACAGCTGTCAACCATCGTTGAGTCCGATGGATGGTTTTTAGTGTCGTCGTGACAAATTATGGAACACATCTCAACGACGCCTTTTGGGCGGCGGCCGGTTTCGGCTGGACAATTGGCAGCTCAGCAAATGCTCGAGGCGCCGATCCCTGACACTGTGCCTGACAAGTGGACAATCATCAAAGAGCTCACGGCGGCGCGCCTGGCGTTTGGTGTGACAGATCGTGACCTCGCGGTGCTGAATGCGCTCGTCAGTTTCCATCCCCATGATAGCTTGGCTGATGGCGAGGGGACGATTGTCTTTCCATCCAACGCGGCTTTGTCTGAACGCGCCCACGGTATGGCAGAGAGCACACTTAGGCGGCATCTCGCAGCCTTGGTCAATGCGCAACTCATCATCCGACACGACAGCCCGAACGGCAAGCGCTATGCGGCGCGAGGTGTTGATGGGGGTATTGATCGGGCATTTGGTTTCGATCTGCGTCCTCTTCTTGTACGGCTGCCTGAAATTGGGCAGGCGGCCAGAGAGGCACGGGCGGCCGCGCTACGTCTCAAGCGCTTGCGCGAGGCTGTGGTGCTCCGTTTACGCGACGCCGCGAAGCTCATTGCTTTCGGTAAAGAAGAGGTTGAAGGTAACTGGGATCAGGTTGAGGATCGGCTAAAGCTGATGCAGCGTTCGCTTCGCCGTAAGCTCTATGCAGATGAGCTGAATGAGTTAAATCTGATCGCGGATCAGTTGCTCGCAGACGTCAACGTCATTCTCTCTCATGAAATATCGAAAGAAATGAGCGGCAATGACGATGTAATTGAGCGGCACTTACAATATTCAAACATAAAACATTCAGATTCTGAACCTTCCTTAGAAAAGGAAAGGGCGGCCGAGGTTGAGCCCTCCCCTCAGGCGAAGCCGAAGCTTCCACTCTATCTCGTGGTTAAAGCTTGCCCGGATCTGAACGATTACATTCCAACTGGTATCCATTCTTGGCCTGAACTTGTGACAGCTGCCAATTTCATTCGCCCCATGCTTGGGATTTCGGATGATGCTTGGAGACGTGCGGAAGCTGCGATGGGAAGCGAGGCCGCTGCGATCACCGTCGTCGGCATACTGCAAAGGGCGAGTGAAATTCGGAGCCCGGGTGGATATCTGCGCGCGCTGACCTCGAAGGCTGAATCTGGCGCCTTCTCTCCTGGGCCGATGATTATGGCGTTACTCGCAACCGAAAACCAAAGGGCGATGTGATGTGCAGGAAATGGCAGTTGTCAGAGTTGACAGCTGTCAACCTCCTGAGGTTTCGTGGTTTTTTAATGAGAGGTTGGGTATTAGCGTTTCGCTCAATGTGTCATGATGGCGCGCTAATACCTTGCCTATTCAAGGCTTCTGGCGAAAAAGCGTCCAGAGCGCATCTAGTCTTATTCGTGATACTTGTGCGCGCTGAGAGACTATATGTGGGATAAATGTCGCGACCGCTTTCCTGGCAAGACGTTAATCCCACAGGTTTTTTGTTTTGCGTTCGATGCGGTTTCGGCGTAAATTGTAGATGAGCAGAAAATAACGTTGTGAGACAGGCCGTGTACACCCACGAGGAACTGAGCCACCTTCAGGCCCAATCTCTGAAATTGCAGAGCTGGATCCGTCAGCAGACATTCAGTCCCGAGAACATCAAGTATCTTCGCCGGTTTTCGAGCTGGGAGGTGTCTGAGTTGATCCTTGGGATTAATCAGTCGACCTTCCGTGGGCGTTTGGCTTCGGACCCGAATTTGCCGAGCGGTGAGGTTGAACCCGATGGCCGTCAGCGCTGGTTTACTTTGGACGAGATCAACGAACTGCGCCGCCGGATCAAGGTGAACAAGAAGTCGCTTCTGCCGCCGCGTCCTGAGGGCAAGCGCGCTTTCCGTGCGGCGATTGCCAACTTCAAAGGTGGTGCGGGTAAATCGACGGTTGCTCTACACTTCGCTCATGCGGCAGCGTTGGATGGGTATCGTGTTCTCCTCGTAGATTTCGATCCACAGGCGACCCTGTCCCACTCAATGGGGCTAACTGATGTGGCCGAAGAGTACACTGTTTGGGGCATCATGGCGCGCGACCTGATCCGCGAAACTGATCGGATGAATGCAGCAGTCGTTGGCGCGGCAAGCGGGACCGCCCTGCCCCAGCGGCAAATTCCAGCGTCTATCCGTGAGATGGGCCTTGATGCCCTCCGCCCTGCGGATTTCATCAAGGCGAGCGCATGGAGCACGATTGATGTGGTTCCAAGCTGCGCCAATGCGGCATTCGTCGAATTTGCCAGCGCGCAGTATCGTCATTTGAACCCGGAATGGAGCTTCTTTGCCTGTGTTTCGCGCTATCTCGATAGCATTCCGGATGACGCCTACGACCTGATAATCTTCGATTGCCCGCCCGCCATTGGCTATCAGTCTATGAACGCGGTTTTCGCGGCGGACATGCTCTACATTCCCTCGGGACCCGGATACTGGGAATACGACTCGACCACGAGCTTTATCGGTCAGCTTGCCGAAGCGTTGGAAGACCTTTCTGCTGGCTATCAGGGCAGTGTTCCGGGATGCCATATGACGCTGCCCAAGGCCTTTGCCGATATTAAGTTCCTGATGACCCGTTACGAACCAGGGAATGAGTTGCATCGCGCGATGTACGAAGCCTTTCAGAAGGTTTTTGGCGAACACGTCACAAACAATCCGGTCGAGATGACACGCGCGGTCGAGCAATCTGGTCGTTTCCTCGCATCGGTCTACGAGATCGATTACCGTGATATGACCCGTGAGACATGGCGCCGTGCCCGAGCAAGCTTTGACCGTGCTTACGAAGAATTCCGTGGCAACATCATCACCGCTTGGGACAAGATCTGAGGAGAACGACCATGGCAAAGAAACGCCGGATGTTCGACATCAACATGCCCACAGAGATGCCAACGGATGCGCCGGAGGCGGCCGTTCCCACCAGCGCCCCTGCCCCGCGTCGTGGACCTATGGCCACCGCGATCTCTGAGGCGGCGAACAGCACCCGCCAGCGTCAAGAGATCGAGGAAAAAATCCGCGCCGAGAATGACGCGCTGGCCCATGAGCATGTTCGGCTCAAAGGCTTGGGCCTTGTTATGGAATTGGTCCCGCTGAATGCGATTTCGACCAGCAAACTGACCCGTGACCGCGCCAAAGGATTGGATCTGGAACTTGCAGAGCTAAAAGGATCGATCGCGGAGATTGGGCTTTCGAACCCGATCCGTCTCGAAACACGGACCGATGGGCTGTATGAGTTGGTCCAAGGGTTTCGTCGCCTCTCGGCCTACCGCGAACTTTTTGATGCGACAGGTGATGAGCAGTTTGGTGCCATTCCGGCTGTTGTGACCGAAGCGGGCGACACGCTCGAAGACCTCTACCGCCGTATGGTCGATGAGAATTTGGTGCGCAAAGATATCTCGTTTGGTGAGATGGCCAAGCTTGCGCTTGAATACGCAAATGACCCTGAAACCGGCGAAACAGACCCTGATAAGGCGGTTGCGACCCTATATAAGTCAGCCGGTTACCAAAAGCGGAGCTATATTCGGAATTTCATTCGGTTGGTGCGTGAACTAGATGGGCATCTGCTCTATCTGCCGCAAATTCCGCGTGCCTTGGGGTTGTCGTTGGCGTCTCTGATAGAGGCGGACTGCGCTGTTGGCCAAAAAATCGTCAAATCGTTGGATGCCCGACCCTCCCGAACTGCTGAAGAAGAGCTAGAAATTCTGCGCAGCTTCGCCAAAGAGGCTCAGCCTACCAAGATGGCAGCTGGCAAGTCTGGCGGAAAGCGCCCTGCTCCATCGAAGACCAGTTTCGCTTTGGCGGTTGGCGACCGGTCGGCGAAATGCACCGCAGCTCAGGGCAAATTAGAGATCAAATTAGATCGCGATTTTTCATCCATGGATCAGGAGCGCTTGGAGCAAGCCATCCGTCAGTTCCTTGAGACCTTGGATTAACGGTTCCCCTTAAGGGAAAACTGCCTCACTCGCCCCCCGTTTTCGGGGGGCTTTTTTATGCAATGTTTTGTGCAGAAGCGTTGCGGAGCGGGATCGCACAGCGGAATTCGGTGCCCTTCGTCGAGGCAGGGTCCGTATGCACCGCGATCTTGCCGCCCAAAGCCTCGACCAGTCGCGCTGTGATCGCTAGAGCCATCCCATTTTGTACGGTGTTACTGACCGCGCCACGGAACGGTTGGAAAATCTTGGGAATCGCTCCCTGACGAATGCTGGGGCCGTTGTTGTAGACACTGATCATAAGATCGTCGCCTTGAGTATTCCAAGTCAGGTGGATTTCTGGCGCATCTTGATCTGCATAGATGGCCGCGTTCTCGAGAAGGTTCGAGAGGATGGATGCTAGAGCGCTTTCATCCGTTTGGATCGTGAGCTCATGGCCATGAAGAGTAATGATCTTTTTGGCGTCGTGCGGCATGGCGTCAACGAGGTTCTCAGCTAATAGGTTCAGCGCGACGGTCTGACGCTTCGCGACAAAGCGTCCGAGACGCACGTATTCCACAAACGCATCAAGTCGTTCGTACAGAGCTTCGGCGCGATCGCTGATAATATCGGTGCGCTGTTGGAGCTGTTCGTAGTCTTTGGCCTTTAGGTCCTCGCGCAGCCATTCCGAGGTCTGAACGATACCGCGAGCGGGTGATCGCAGATCATGCGCCAAAGCATAGAGCAGGTCTTGGATGACGTTGTTTTGCCGAGTAAGCATCGCGTTTCGCTTATCAGCGCTATCGACCATCGAGAAAAAGACGTCAACCGCGCCTGTCAGGAAACGAGCGCCCGTGATCAGGATCGTGATGATGACAAAATCTAGGAGGAGTCCGGCCGTATCTCCTGTTGCTACATGACGAAACATGCCAGCGAAGATGAAATAGGAAATGGCGGGCAGAGGTAGTGCGATCCCAAGCATGTTCGGATTGCGACTTTGAGGGAGCTTCGCGAACTCAACGAGCGCAATGATCAGCATCAGGGCTGCGAGGGGGAGATTGATGCCTACAACCGGTTGCCAACTGCTGGCTTGCAGCTCGGCGGCCATGCCTGTGAGTGTCGACAAGATGCCGAAGGCTGGGATGATGACATAGAGTGCGTGCCGAGACAGATTCATAAACGCCGGCTCTCTGTCTGATCTAAGGATGGCGCGCGCGCCTATGGCAACTGCCAATGCGATCTCGGGATCTAGAACCCATGCGTTGAAACGCGCAAGGTCCGCAGTTCGGTCAAGATTGATGCCAAACAGAGCCGCTAAAGACGCTGTACACACCAAAATGACGCCGCTGGCCGCTGCCCGCTTTGTATGGACGCTCACGAAACCGAGATTTGATGCGCACAGAAGCCCTGAAAGAGTGACAACAGCGACCGCGTCTATCGGTCTGGCAGCGATAGGAATTAAGTGCGACATGTCTGGGAGCGCGGCAGACAGAACACTTGCTAGTAGGACGATTGCTGATGCGAAGAGCGTTGCGGGCTGCAAGACGGCGCGACGCTTACCCAGGATATCAAGGATCTTGGCAAAGAGTTTCATCGTGGGACGGCCGTTCGCGCTAGAGGGATTGGTTGAGTCGACTATACTGAACCTATCCTAAGGAAGCAGAGCTATTCCGGTTCTCTTTGTGCAAAGGCTGCTTTGCAATCGCACCAGCAGAAAAATGATTTCCTTGCGGGGAAGGGATCTTGGAAGCCGTATGTTGTGTCGAGATCTATTAACTCGGATCATGATGTCTATATGTAGTATAATATCACACCTGCGAGTTACATGCTGCACTGCCGCAGGGTGCGTTGTTTCAATGTCACAGTCTGCAACCATTCAATCAGCCACTGCTGTATAAAAATGCAAAATTTGCCGAATTTTCCACGCAAAAACAAAGGAGAGAGGACGATATAGTCCGGAATATCTGACCGCTATCGACTTACAATTATAGAAACATGTTTGTGCGAATTCGCGTGTATGGCAAAACAACTAAAAATTGTGTGAGTTATTGCCATGGATGATTTAGAAAATTCCTCTTTTCCCCAAGGTCTTTCGGATCCGGATCTTGTTGAGCTTTACCCACTCGCACTTGCGCGCATGGTCCAAGATGTTGACGCGATGATTGATCTACTTAGTGACAAGGATTTCCAGCGCGCGAGCTTTGTCGCTTATAAGCTACACGGCATTTCAGCACTGTTTTATATGGAAGACTTCTCCGCCTCGCTGAAGAAGATAATTGATCACCTAGAGAACAAGAGCAGTTTGGCGAGCGTGTTGCTCGAAGATTTGGGTGCGAAGGCACGGCTGAAGCTCAAAAATTACGAGGCTTAAGGAGCGCGCTTCCAGACCAAATCAAGCGGGATCAGGATGACGAACCTGGCCCCCCTGCCCTCTTTGGCGGGCGACTCCACGACAATTGTCCCGCCCCACTCTTCAATCAGCCGGCGCACCATGGCGAGGCCCATTCCGACACCTGTGTGCTCTTTGTTTCCGGAATAGGTGCGGAAGAGTTCAAAAATCATCTCGTGTCGGCCTTCCGGAACACCGGGACCATCATCTTCCACTTCGATCCGCAGGTTGTCTGCCTGATACGATGTCCTCACCGCGATCATAATCTCTTCTTGATCGTGATGGCTAACAGCGTTTGCCAGTAGATTGTTGAGGACTCGGACCAACCCGTCATATTCGTAATGAATGACCATGTTCGGGGCGCCATAACTCGTCTCAACCGTGATCTTAGGCGAGCGATACAGGTTTGCGGCCGCCTCAATTGCGTTGTTTACGGGAAGCTGGTCTGTCTTGTTTTCACGATTGTCCAAGCGTGCAAGGTCTAGAATGCCCTCAATGAGCCGGCTCAGGTGCTGGATCCGCGAATTGATCAGAGCCATGTAGCGATTGGGAGACTCCGTTTCCCCGTTCTCCAGATCGTCGCGCGCCCACGCGGATAGCTGCTCAATGCCGCGTAGTGGTGCACGCAGGTCATGCGCCGCTGCGTAAACAAAGCGGCGCGTGTAGAATTGCCGGATCGACAGCTGCCTTGAGGCCTCTTGGAACTGTGTGTGCGTGCGTTGGCTGATCTGCGTCAGGATAAATACCCCGAGTATGGCGCCGAGCAAGAGTATCGACATCAAGGTCGTGGCGAACTTGATCCTCTCGCTTCGCAGATCAAATGGCTCCAAGCCAGAGGACCAAAGAAACGCGTCAAAACTCTGCAGTGCTTCATCTTGAGAGATGCCTTGCGGCAGTGACTCAATCCATCGCTTCAGGTCGATAAATTCTATCTTAGCTGCGTCGATGACTTGGGTCTTGAGATAGTCCTGCAGGATCAGCCCAAGGTTCACGGTCATGACGTAGATCTTACTATCAGAGGGATGAACGCTCGTTGCCGAGCTTACGTAGACACTACATCTGGTATCAGCAATGCAATACGTGATGACTGTTCCGGTCGTTGTTGGATTGGTGTCGTGCCACCCCTGTTGCCAACCGTCGAAGTATTTGTAGACGCTCCCTCCTGGGCTGGGACGTGTCATGCCGTATGTGCAATCCACTTGGTGAATTTCGTTGGGTTGAAGCTCAAAGGTAAAGATCAGGGTTAAGCGACTGCTGCGACATGCGCGTGTACTGGCGTGGTCGTGTCCCCTGCCCTCATGCGGTTCGGTGGTAAGCGCGTGACTTGCGACATAAAACGTGGCTGACGCTTTGGCGACTTCATGCTCAAAATACCGCGCCATGCGATCTGCATTGGTCTGATTTAGGGCGTTTGGTGCCGCCAAAGTCAGAATGCCAAAGAACAGCATGGCGCCAGCGATCACGGCTGTGGCGACGACTTCGGCGATATCCAAGAGCCGAAGTGGTAGCCCGTTTTCATCTGTACTCTCTGCAAGCTGCACCAGAAAGAGCAGCATGACACCTAGCGCAGTGATTGGCCCAGTATCCGTCGGGTTGCTGCTCCAGCGGACGGGTGTCGGCAGGTTGCTGAAGATTAGCCCTAGCATTGATATTGTGACGCCGAGCAGAGCGACAATAGCCGCCTGCCCTAGCACCGAAAGCGCCGCCGATGGGCGTGCGACACGGATCAGGCCGCCGTATGTTGCGACCGACAAGAACAGCAGTGCGGAATTTACGGACATTTGTCCTGGAAGCGCGCCCTGTTCTTGGTTCGTCGGTCGAAAGATGCGGTTGATGAAGGTGAGCCCATCAAACCAATGAGAGGCTAAGGAAAGCCCAGCGATCACCGCGATCACCGCAAATGGGAGTAATGCATGCCAAGGCTGTTTGTAACGTGTTCGAAGTACGGTTGGAAGCGTCGCTAGCCCTAGGCAGAGCGCTGTGGAGAATTGTGTTGGAGAGGCTGTTTGAAGTGGCTTGATCAGAGCTTGTATCTCTAACGCCCATCCGAGCAGCACAGAAATGGAGCTGGCCAAGACGAGGAGAGCCAGCGTCATGGCGATCTTCGGAGCGTTTCTGTAGTTCGCTAGCCTATGTACCATACCATATCCGTTGGCGGATAACTGGGACAGGTGCACTCGGAAACAGCCGCACGTATTAGAAGTTACTCACAGAAGTATGACCCGCCTTGCGCTTATGTCGCAAGGCGGATTTCAGATTTTCAAATGCGTATTAGGGGAAAGTTTGCTTTTCTTCCCCGTGGGGAAGATTGCAACGGGGCTTTAGGTCCAAGGGCCGCTTTTGCGGCGCTTTCTTCGAGTGTTCGGAATGCTGGACGCCGAAACAGTCGTTTGTCGTTGTGCATGCGGTTCTGAGCCGTTCGCCATCGCGCGCAAGGCAGCAACCCGATTTTCTGTGGCGGGGTGTGTAGCAAACAGATTGTCCATTTTGCGCCCGTGGAGCGGGTTAATAATAAACATATGTGCGGTCGCCGGATTGCGCTCTGCCGCAATGTTGTCGACCTGCGCCGCTCCGTGCTGAATATTCTCAAGCGCCGATGCAAGCCACAAAGGATGGCCGCAGATTTCTGCCCCGATCCGGTCTGCTTCGTATTCACGGCTTCTGCTGATCGCCATCTGAACCAGTGCGGCGGCCATGGGAGCAAGGAACATCATAGCAAGTGTCCCGATCAGACCCAGCCCGCCGTTGCCTTCTTCGTCACGGTTCCCACCGCCAAAGAATAGTGCAAAGTTTGCGAGCATGGAAATCGCACCCGCGAAGGTCGCCGTAACCGTCATGATGGCGGTGTCGTGGTTTTTGATATGCGCAAGCTCGTGGGCGATCACGCCCGCCAGCTCCTCGCGGCTCAAGACACGGAGGATGCCGCTCGTTACTGCGACGGCTGCATTTTGTGGGTTGCGGCCTGTGGCAAAGGCGTTGGGCTGCGGCGTGTCGATCAAGTAGACTGCGGGCACAGGCATGTCTGCATTGCGCGCCAAGTCAGCTACCATCTGCTGAATGCCAGATCGATCGCCAGGCGATAAGAGCTGCGCGTTGTGCATGCGCAGGACCATCTTGTCAGAATTCCACCATGTGAAGATGTTCATCGCACCGGCAACGACAAGCGCGATGAGCATCCCGCCGGCACCAGCCAGCAAATAACCTAGCCCCATAAACAGAGCCGTCATGGCAGCCATGAGAAGTGCAGTTTTAAAATAACCCATCGGAACCCTCTGAAGCGACAGATGCCAGTCTGGGTTCGATATAGGAAGGATCAGCCCCTACGCCAACGGGCGCGAGGGCTGATCAAATCGTCATGTCCAACTGCGCGCACACTCAATGGCATCCTGGATGCTGCGGCGCAGGAGTTTTGGGACGGCGCAGGCTTCGGCAAATTCGGGCCAGCGGCTTAGGGCATCGTCGACTTTGGCGATCATGTCCCAAACAGTCTCACGCTCGATTCCTATAGCACGGGCCACGTCGTGGAAGTGAATACGACCTGGCTGGTGCCGATTGCCCGCCACGGACAGCGAGTGGAGACCGCCGCGGCCATAGCTATAGGAAAGGTCGTAGGCAGGCGCCAGAGACCATCGGCCTGTGTGGTCCATCATGAATGCGTGGTTCTTGAGATGGTCATCGCGGTTCACAGCGCGCACATTAAAAATCATGCGGCGCATCATCTCGTGTACCTGTCGTTCATCCCGAGTGAGGGCGTGCGTCAGCTTGAGCAGTTCAATGTAGTCTAGATTTGCGGTCCGGAAATCGAGTCCGAAGAGGGCCGCAACAGTTTGCACATGTACCCGCGCATTTCCGACGCGGTCGAAACGTTCGGTCGCGAAGTAATGTTCTCGGGCACTAGAACGGAGCATACCCATCCAGGTGGTCGTCAAACCTGCCTCGCGGGCCATCATGCCGTAGGCGACCTCGGCCTCGATCGTGCCGTTGCGATCCTCTCGACCGCGGCGCTTGATTAGGACGTGTCGCCAACCGTCGCGCAAGGGTGCGCGGTGATTTCGCAGGTCTTCTCCATCGGGGGACAATTGGGCCAAAAGCTTGGGCTTTTGCCCATGAGTGCCACCAGTTGCATTCCTCAGGCGCGTGACTGCCTCAATGTTTGTGCAATCGCCCACATCGGCCGCCAAGGCCGCGAACCAGTCGAGTGAAACCGCACCAGGTTCTGACAGAGGGTAGGCGGGGCGGAAAGTGAGCGCTCCGATTCCATGCAGTCCCACCAAAGACAGACGTGTGAGTGGCCCGGTCTGCGCCGGACTGCCTCCGCTGGCGCGAATTTCATGGTCCGCCAAAAGGCGGCCCCAACCGTCGGGCATGCTATCGCCGAGAAGGGCAGGGGCTCCTTCGAAGGCCCACCCTTTGCGCGGTCTCAAACTTCCTGCATGGCGCCTCACGAGGATCGGCGAAAGTGGCAGAGGGTCGGCCACGAAGCGTGCGTCCCACTGTAGAACCGCCTGACGGCGGGTGTCGTCCCATTCAACAGATCCGACGGGACGTGGCGTTCTTCCCGCTCCGAAATCCAACGCAACCTCGAGCGACTGAGGTTCTGAACGCAGGAAGGCCCGGGGGCAGGGAATCGCTTGGTCGAAGTTGTGGTGTATATCGGTCATGCTGATCAGATAGCCAAAAGCGTGCCAACCAACTTGCGGCGGTAGTTTTTTTCACTCGCTATGCTAAGGGGTTACTCCAAGGCAAAAGCGGATAGTCCTTATATCCTTGTTTGGCAGCGATGCGTGGGTACGGCCAAACGCGCCAATAGCATACCTTCGATATATGAATAGTTGCCTTTGCAGTAATCGTCGTTTGTTGATCCCCTTGTTTTGCGTATTACTGGTTGCAGATTGAAACAAACGCACAACCCAGCCTCTTAGAGGAAACGAGCAGCCGGATGACGATGGAAAGACAGATCAAGACCGCAACAGCGATCAAGTGCGCTTTGCCTGACTCTGGTGCTGGTCGGACTCCCGACTTGGCAGAGCTAGAGCAGCGCGCAGAGCGTCAGCGTGTCATGGGTGAACTTGCGGCTGACGTTGTGCACGACATCAACAATCTGCTTGCGGCGGTCGAGGCGATTTCGCGTTTGCTGGACATGAATGTCGAGGATGACAACCTGAGTGCGTTGGTCCGCCGCCTATCGCGGTCCGCGCATACGGGACGCGGTATGACCCGTCGCCTACTTGATTTCGTGCACGACGATGGCAACGGCATGGCCGAGGTTGATCTGGCCGAAATCGTAGAGAACGAGGTTGAACTCCTTGATCACATCGTATCCCGTCAGATTTCCCTTAAAATCGAGACCGAAGAAAGCAGCACACGTGTGTTCGCCGATCCTGTGCGTGTCCGTTCTGCGTTGTTCAACCTGATCGCCAATGCTCGGGATTCAATCTCTGGTGCGGGTGAGATTGCTGTTCGTCAGTACGTCGTGCCAAGCGTCGGGTCCGAGCCGATGTGTCAGGTTTTGACTGTTGCCGACAGTGGCTGCGGAATGGATAAGGATACACTTAAGAAAGTGGGTCAGCGCTATTTCACCACGAAGGGCAGGGGCAAAGGTTCTGGTCTTGGTCTTGCGTCGGTTATCGAGTTGGCCAACGACTGCGGCGGTCGGGTCGAAATCGAAAGCACCGAGGACGTCGGGACGCGTGTCCGGTTTATCCTTCCTTGCGTGTAATCATCCCCGCGGGGAAGGTAATACCAACGCATATCATTCTGACCTAAAGAGCTGTTCGCTATCCCGCAGGCGGGCTCGGATTTCGCTGAGGGCCGCTGTAAAAATCTACGCTAGTCGAATGGGCGTAGAGAGTGGCAGATGGCAGATATTCAGACATGGGGGTGGTACGTCCCCAGCTTGTGGCCCGGCTATAGTGCCTCGGATCCCGACAACTTGGATGCGATCGGCAACGGGTTATCCGTTGATCCGGCAGGCTATGTCGAGTTCATTATGCGTGACGCCAACAACGATGGCGTCATACACGATAATGATGGTTTCGATGGCAGCTCGACCGCACCCGGCGAGTTGGTCATTGGGCCGAATGTCACACTCACCCCTCAAGAAATCGCCCTCTACACGGACTCAACGATTGTCGCCAAGGGCGTTACGTACACGGTAGATATCGAAGTTACTTTGTTCACGAATGGCACCTACGGGGTGCGCATCATGGACTATGATATCCCCGACTTTCACCACAAGCATGTGACCGAAGTTACCTTGGGAACGTGGAACGGTGTCGAGTATGGCGGGATTTACACGTCGGGCGTGGACGAGATGTTCATCTGCTTTGGCCAAGGCACTTTGATTGACACCGCCGACGGTCCGCGCGCTGTCGAAGATCTGCAGAACGGGGACATGGTTCTCACTTTGGACCATGGTCCGTCTACGGTGCGCTGGACAGCGCGCCGAACGACCAGCGGACAAGGAAAGAACGCCCCAGTTTTGTTTCGGGCAGGGGCCATGGGCAACGTACGCGACGTATATCTGTCACCGCAGCATCGGGTGCTTGTGACTGGCGTAGACGTTGAGTTGCTCTTTGGCGTGCCCGAGGTGTTGGTTTCGGCGGCTCAACTTGTGAATAGCTCGACTATCGTGCGCGCACCGCAACCGACTGTCACTTATGTACATTTTGTCTGCGATGAACACGAGATTGTCTGCGCCGAGGGAATACTCTCCGAGACACTCTTGCCGGGCCCGCAGGCGATGCAGACCATCGCACCCGAAGATTTGGCGCGCTTGTTCCAGACTTTTCCTGCGCTTCGGCAAGGTTGGAATTCATATGGCTCTGCCGCGCGCATGTGCCTGACCGCTGCAGAGGCTCGGGCATTGCGAGATGTTGCGAGCGGGCTCGCGCTGGCGAGCTAGTCTTTTGGCGGAAACCAGACGTCTTTGTGGATCATGACGTCTGTGTGGGGATAGGCCTCTAGGATTTTGGACCGCAAGCCCGCGCTGATCTCGTGCGCGTCGTACAGGGATTGATCCCCGTCCAATTCAATATGCAATGTCACAAAGGTCCGCGAACCAGCCATGCGCGTTTTAAGATCGTGAAATCCCAACACACCGGGGTAGGTGCCCGCAATTGCCGAGATGCCCTCGATTTCGGTGTCCGGAGCTTGTCGATCCATTAGGGCGTCAATCGCGGTTTTCCCAATCTTGAACGCGCCAAACATCATAAAGAGTGCCGCGCCGATTGCCACCAAACTGTCGATGAGTGTCAGGCCAAGCTGCCGCGCCGCCAACAAAGAAGCGATTGCGCCAATATTTGGGACCAGATCGCCGATGTAGTGCAAACTATCCGCAGACACGACCTTGTTGCCAGTCTTGGATGCAACGCGGCGTTGGTATGCCACGAGAGCGAGGGTCAGCACGATCGACAGCACCATGACAGCAACACCCGCAGTCTCAGACGTTAGCTCCGTGTGATCAGGTGATAGCATCCGGCGCGTGGCAGCCCAGAGGATCGCCGCGCCAGACCCTAGGATAAAGGTCGATTGCGCCAGAGCTGCTAGATCTTCGGCCGAGGTGTGTCCGTGCGCGTGATCTTCGTCCGGTGGGCGGGCGGCGTAGGTGATCGCGGCCAAGCCAGCGAGTGACACCATCAGATCGAGCCCGCTGTCCACCAAGGACGCTCCGACCGACAGTGCGCCCGTCGCAGCTAGAGCCCAAAGTTTCGCCAGCACCAATGTAGTTGCCACCGCGACAGAGGCCAGTCCGGCGCGCTGATTTAGGCGGTCACTTTCTGTCTGTTTTGCGGTTCTGTGGGGCATATCGGACTCGACTTCGGCTTCTGAGCTTTCCTTAGGTCATCTCGATCCGATTGTCACAGGCCTGCCGGAATTTTGAGTTTCACTGTCAGGTGAAGAGCAACTCGTTCGTCGTCAGCACGTACGATGTTGCGCATGAAACGGTTTCGACGAGACAAGTTTAGCGCTATCAAGTGCTTGGAAGAGGAGAAACCATGTCAGATTTTGCGATTTACCCAAGCCTCAAGGGGCGCGTGGTCTATGTGAGCGGCGGTGCGTCCGGTATCGGCGCACGTATTGTCAAAGGCTTTGCAGAGCAGGGGGCGCAGGTGGGCTTTCTAGATTTGGATGCTCAGGCCGCAGAACGCCTCAGCGCCGAGTATGACAATGTCACCTACGAGATTTGCGACCTAAGAGACATCGACGCGCTGCGCGATGCCATGGCGAACCTGAAAACGCGGATCGGTGCAGCGGAAGTGCTGGTGAACAACGCCGCCCGTGATGATCGCCACAATTGGCAGGACGTCACGCCCGAATACTGGGACGAACGCCAAGCCACGAACATCCGGCACATGTTCTTTTCGATCCAAGCAGTGGCGCCCGATATGATCGCAGCAGGGGGCGGTGCCATCATCAATATGGGATCAAACAGTTGGTTCGAGGCGGGTGGTGGGTTCCCTGCCTATACGACGGCCAAAGCCGCCGTACAGGGCCTGACGCGGACAATGGCGAGAGATTTGGGGCAGCACCACATACGCGTGAACGCAGTCATCCCTGGCTGGATCATGACCGAACGGCAAAAGGAGCTGTGGGTCACACCAGAGGCGCTGGATGCCCACCTGACGCGCCAGTGTCTGCCGGATCCAATTGATCCTGTATATGTGGCGAGAATGGTACTTTTCCTAGCGTCCGATGATGCAGCGATGTGCTCGGCCAGCAGTTACATGGTCGAGGGCGGCTCTATTTAAGACGCTGTTACACATCCGTCGTGAACCGGTACTAGGCACGTCCTGTCGCCGGTTCATCAGTGCTTTATGGATCACGGCATTCGTGACTTGTGCGTGCTCTGGAATTGCGTCCTTATCAGTTCCAAATTGCAACAGGCCTGCGCGGTTCGGTGCGGCAGGTTTATTGTCGAAAGACCTTAATCATATGTCAAAGAGCACGTCCGCATCCCAAGTCGCTCTGCTGTGCTATCGGGGCAAGGAGAAGGATCGCGAGTACTTGCTGGTGACTTCAAGGGACTCGGGGCGCTGGGTGCTGCCGAAAGGCTGGATTAAAGACGGAAAATCGCCCGAGGTTTCGGCTTTGGAGGAAGGTTGGGAAGAAGCGGGGATCGTGACTGCGACCAAGGCGCCGATCCTGATCGGCCACTACAATTACATAAAGCGTCTGGATAAGGGCGAGGTTCTGCCCCTGCGCGTAGATGTGTTCCAAGCGCGTCTGGCGAAGCTCGTTCGCAAGTATCCAGAAGACGGTGAGCGCAAGCGCAAGTGGATGTCTGCGAGCCGTGCGGCCAAGGCCGTAGACGAGCCAAGTCTTTCAAACCTGCTGAAAACGCTGCCCTAAGGGCGAGGCAAAATTTGCCTCACTTGCTCTTCGATGCTGGTGCGCCTCAACGGCGGCCAGAGGCCACAAGCTTGGCCAGAGCGCGCTTCAGCGCACGTGCATCTCGAACACCCAAAGCGCGTGCGAGCTGGTTCTCGAACTCTTCAGCGTAATTGATCAGAGATGAGTAGGCGGCGATACCGTCCGGCTTCAGGATCAGCGTCTCGCTGCGGCGATCCTCGGGGCGTTGTTCACGGGTCAGGAAGTCTTTCTCTTCCAAACCGGCGACCGCGCGCGAAATTTTGGTTTTATGCAATTTGGATTGCTGACCCAGTTCCTTCGCACTCATGTTGCCATAGCGGCCCAAGTGAAACAGGACGCGCCACTCGGTGCGGGTCATGCCGTAATTTTCACGGTAGTAGCGAGAGAATCCATCGCTGGTGGCTTCGGCGGCCACGTTCAGCATGTAAGGTGTAAACTCGCGAATATCAAAGTCGACGTCGTCAGACTCTTGCATCAACATTTTAAAAAGTTTCCCGACTTGGGTTCTTAACTGGTAACGCCTATGCGTTTAGGCAGCACATCACCGTAACGCAACTCCGCTTTTTCATACAGCGCAGCTTTCAGAACAATTTGTTGCCGCAACGAACCAAAAAGTTTGCAAAAAAGGCATCTTCATTGCTGTGAGACGTTTTTCGGAGCGTTAACGTTTCATTAACAGACCAATTTTTCTCTCACTTGGCTAGTTCTTGTTGCTGATTGTTTACCGAAAGTGACCCAAAATCAGGCGATTTCCGCAGGTGCGAAGAAAAATGAAACATTTTGCACCTGCAGCGGAACCTTTCACGGTTTCGTCGGTTAGGGTGGTGAGGTCTGGCGCAAAACGCCGACAACCCGTCGCTTTTTAACCGCACCAAATTGATTAAGGAACATGCCGCAATCATCGAGTGAAGACCCGTCAACACCTCTTATGGCCCGCCGTTACGAGGCCATCACCGTTATTGGATGTGGCGCCTGGGGAACAGCCCTAGCCGCCGTAGCCGCTCGGGCAGGAGCCCACACCACGATTTGGGGAAGAGATCCGCAGGTATTAAATGCGATCCGAGAGCAAGGGATGAACACCCGCTACTTGCCCGACATCCCTCTTCCGAATTCACTACAGGCTGACGCCGACATGGGTTCTGCTCTTGCAGGAGCTCAGGCCGTGATGATCGTTGTGCCCTCGCGCGTGCTTCGCAGCGTCTGCGCGCAAGTGGCAGAACACATCGCACTCGGCGTACCAGTCGCTGTCTGCGCCAAAGGGATTGAGGCCGAGACTGGGCTCCTGATGACTCAGGTCGCGGCCCAAGAGCTGGGAGATCGCCCTGTTGGCGTCATCTCTGGTCCGACATTCGCGCATGAAACCGCACTGAATAATCCTACCGCAGCAACAGTGGCCTTTCCCTTTACCAAGGCAGACCGCGAAAACCCGAACGAAAGCGTCGCTGCGCGCTTTGCTGTCTCCCTGTCAACCGAGGCTTTTCGTGCCTACGTGAGCGACGATGTGGTTGGCGTTGAAATTGGCGGCGCGGTTAAGAACGTCGTAGCCGTCGCTTGCGGTATGATGACTGGCGCAGGTTTCGCTGAGAACACGCGCGCAGCTTTGATCACGCGCGGCATGGACGAAATGAAAACGATCGCCGATGCCCTTGGTGGCCGCCGCGAGACTGTGACCGGTCTGTCCGGCGCGGGCGATCTGACACTGACCTGCTCTAGCCCGACCTCGCGGAACATGTCGCTGGGAACGCAGTTGGGGCAGGGGATTCCCCGCGGGGAATGTTTCGAAGGCCGCCCTGTGGTGGTCGAAGGCGAGGTCAACGCCCGCTCTGTCGCCCAACTGGCGGACAAACTGGGTCTGGACCTGCCGATCTGCAGGGCTGTGAACGCCATTCTGCACCAGGGCGCCCCGCTGGGGCAGACCTTTGCCGAATTGTGGTCGCGCCCGATCGAGGCGGAGCCGCGTGCGATGGACGTATTGTTCGACCATCCCGCAAACCCCGCCGCAATTGCCAACTTAGCCGAGAGGATTTCATGACTGACACCCTGACACTGGACCGCCCGAAGATCGCAGAGAAAGACTTTGTTCTGGCAACCGATCTGGATGGAACGTTTCTGGGGGGTGAGCAGTCGGATCGCTCTGCCCTGTATGACTGGATCGAGGACAACCGCGACACTGTGGGTTTGATCTTTGTCACTGGCCGCGATCCCGAGTTCATCTTTGAACTCTGCGAAACCCAAGGTGTGCCGCGCCCCGAATACGTCGTGGGCGATGTCGGCACCACAATTGCAGAAGTGACCGACGACGGCCGGATTGCACCGATCCCCGAGTTGGAAGAAGAAATCGCCGCTGCCTGGGGCGAAAACACCGCGACACGCGTGCGCATGGGTCTTGACCCGATCATGGGGCTCAAGCTGCAGCCAACCAAATTTCGCTATCGGATGAGCTTTGACTACGACCCGCTGAAATTCGATCCGCTCGCGTTCGAGATTGTCGACCAACTGGGACTGGATCACCTGATCAGCGCAGAGCAGTTCTTTGACGTTCTGCCCAAGGGTGTCAGCAAGGGGCCGTCGATCCTTCGCCTGCTGGAGCATCTTGGGATCGAACAGCGCAAGACGCTCGTGGCTGGCGATACCTTTAATGACCTGTCGATGCTGAAAACTGGCTTGCCCGCCGTAGCTGTTGGTGGCTCTGAAAAGGGTCTGCTCGAGGCCGTCAAAGACATCGAGAGCGTTTATCAAGCCACCGCGATCGGCGCGGCTGGCATCCGCGAAGCCATTCGCGAAATGAATATGCACCCCGCGGCCTAAGACCCGCCGACCTTACGGAACAGAGGAAAGGACGCCAAATGCAATCCGATCTCGTGATCGTCTATCACCGCCAACCCTACGAAGAAGTCGAGGAAAACGGTGAAATCGTCTTTAAAGAAAACAAAAGCCCCAACGGCATTGTGCCCACGCTGAAGAGCTTCTTTGGCAACGTGGACAAGGGCTCTTGGGTCGCTTGGAAGCTTGCCGAAGACACTTCGAATCCTGATTTCGAACCCGTGGTCGAAATTGAGGACAAATACGGCAAATACAATGTCACGCGTTTGCCCCTGTCCGCAGAGCAGGTGCGCCAGTTCTACCACGTTACGTCGAAAGAGGCGTTCTGGCCGATCCTGCACTCGTTCAAAGAGCGCTATGACTATGACCCAGTGGACTGGCCTAACTTCCGCGAAGTGAACTGGCGCTTTGCTGAAGCGGCCGCCGCCGAAGCCGCGCCCGGTGCCTTGGTTTGGGTGCACGACTACAATCTGTGGCTCGTGCCCGGCTACCTGCGTCAGATGCGTCCAGACGTGAAAATCGCATTCTTCCATCACACCCCCTTCCCCAGCGCAGACGTGTTCAACATTCTGCCGTGGCGCAAAGAGATCGTCGAAAGCCTGCTGCACTGTGACGTCGTCGGCTTCCACATCCCGCGTTATGCCGCGAATTTTGTTTCCGTGGTGCAGAGCCTCACTGATGCTGACGTCACTGAGCGTGTCCGCGTCGAAGATGACTTGATCTCCGAAGGGACTGCCCTAACCGAACGCGCTGTGGCGACTAAGCTTTCCATCGACGACCGCGAGGTGATCGTGGGCGTGGCGCCTGTGGGCATCGATATGGACTATATCCAACAGGTTGCTGGTTCCGAAGATGCAGCCAAGAAGAAAGCCGAAATCCGCGAGGAATTGGGCGATTGCAAGTTGGTTCTCTCGGTGGGTCGTACAGATTACACCAAGGGCGGTGTCCAGCAGTTGAACAGCTTTGAGCGGCTGTTGGAGCAGCACCCAGAGTTGCGGGGTGAAGTGCGCCTGCTGCATGTGTCGGTCATGGCAAACCGCGCAATGACCGTTTACCAAGAGATCCAGTCTGAGATCGAGGAAACTGTAGGTCGCATCAACGGCCGGTTCGGAACTTTTGACTGGACACCGGTGACCTTGGTGTCACGTGCGATCCCGTTTGACCGCCTGATTGGCTATTACCAAGCGGCGGACGTGGCGTGGATCACACCGCTCGCGGACGGCATGAACCTCGTTGCCAAAGAGTTCGCGGCATCCCGCCTTGATGGCGATGGCGCTCTGGTCCTGTCGGAATTTGCCGGCGCTGCGGTAGAGCTTAGCAGTGCGGTGCTGGTCAATCCGTTCTCGAACCGTGCAATGGACGAGGCGATCCATATGGCTCTTCAGATGCCCGAAGAAGAACGCCGAATTCGCATGAAAGAACTTCGCCGGGTGGTTGATAAATACGACATCGCCGAGTGGGGCGAAGAGTTCGGTCGTCAGATGTCACGGGTCAAGCGCGGCCTGCCCGACGCGGACCGTAGCGCCGCATAACCGACAAGGGGCCGATCAAGCGGCCCTTTTCTTTATCCGAAAATGAAGTCGGAGTTGGCCAGATCGTCGACATCCGTCTCCACGAAGATGACTTTACCCTCGCCGTAATTCAGGATCGCATGATCTCCCTTTTGGCGGAAGGTCAGGTCGTCGAGGCCATCTGCCGAAATATTCTGCAGCAAAACGCGGTCGTGTCCTGCTTCGAAATCCATGACACTATCGCGCCCGTCAGAGGCGTTGAAGACAAAGGTATCGCGACCTGCGCCGCCAAACAATTTGTCGTTGCCGGTGCCGCCGGTCAGCGTGTCGCGTCCTGCATTGCCCTTCAGAATGTCACGTTCGGCGCCGCCATCGAGCCAGTCGTTCTGTTTCCCACCAAAAAGGCGGTCTTTCCCTTCGTCTCCAACCAGAGTGTCATGCCCTGCGCCGCCGAATAGCTTGTCGTTTCCATTCAACCCGTAAAGCTCGTCGTCACCGGCCCCGCCGATCAGGCGATCATAGCCACCCTCACCGAGCAGCGAGTCATCGCCGGCGCTGCCAATCAGCGTGTCGCTGCCACCGTTGCCGATGATCAGATCATTGCCTGCAAAACCATCTAAAGTCTGGCCGGAATAGCCTTCATTAAACAGCAAATCGTTGCCCGCTAATGCCAGAGGAACGATAGAGCTAATCCCGTCCATATGAGCCTGCACCGGCGCTTCGGAGAGGCCGGTTTGTGACGCATAAATCAGTCCGGCTTCGTCCCAAGTGTTCAAAGGTTCCCAAACATAAAGGATCGAAGTCACTACCCCGTTGTTGCTCTGATTGTCAGACAAGCCGTTGCCGATCAGACCAAGCACCTCATCATCGCTCTGGTACGCCAGAACTTCATCTGCTGAGAGTTCGATTTCGTAAGTGATCCCGCCGAACTCTAAGGTTTCCACGTCGGTCCCCCCAGGTAAAACAGACGGCGCGCTGTCGCCAACCCATGACGTGGACGGAGGGACAAGCGCATCTGAGGTAATGTCTATGCCATAGACCGTGACGACAGATGAGAAGACGTCGAATACTTTGATTGTGGCCAAAATTGCCCCCTTGCGAAGCGTAAAATGCGCTGAGTTTTTCGTCTATAAATTGCAAAGCCCCACCACGCAAATCACGCTTTTTGGGGGTTGGCGGCGATAGCAGGCCAATGAAATGGTCATCCGCCAGTCAGAGGAAGCTCATGTTTTCGTCGACAGAGATGTCGTTGACCGCGATGTCCCACAGCAGAATGGTGCCTTTGCCATAGTCGATCAGGACGTCTGTCCCCTGCTGTTGAACGGAAATGTCTGATGCGCCTTCTGTATTCTTCCTGAACACAAGAATATCATCGTCTGTGAAGTCTGTGATGGTGTCGTGTCCAGCGCGGCCTGCGAAAATGAATTTGTCTGCATGCCTGCCGCCAGTCAGGAAGTCGTCCCCTTTGCCGCCTATCAAAGCGTCGCGACCCGCGCTGCCGTAGAGCGTGTCATTCCCGCCTTGGCCTGAAACGCGGTCCTTGCCTGCATTGCCAACGAGCAGGTCAGCGCCGCGCCCGCCTGAGATGTTGTCTTTGCCTCCCATCCCCCAAATGCTGTCGTTCCCTGCGCCACCGCTGAGGGTGTCATTACCCGCACCAGCAACAACCGTGTCGTTCCCCTTGTTGCCGCTGATGACATCGTGCCCGGCGTCACCCCAAATCCCATCGGCGCCTGCGCCGCCAATTACGGTATCGTTTCCGTCCTGCGCCAGAACTGTCACGCTCGGTCCTGCGATCAAGATTAGGTCGTCGCCCGATAAGACCTCTGGCGTGATCTCCTCTCCGGCGTCCAGATGGCCAAGCAAAGTTTGCTCGCTGACAGGATCTTTGGACACAAAGAGCATGGAGAAGTCGCCATTATATGCTGCGAACGATGTCATGGACCCATTGTCATCTTCATCATCCGAAAGCGCACGGCCCGTGATGTACAGGGACTCATTTCCTGCGACGAAGCCGATTTCTTCGTCATAAGAGAATGTCACACGATATGTATCGCGCCCAACTTCGTAGGTTTCGTCAATCGTTCCACCTTCCCAAACTTGAGGAGAGCCGCTGTCATCCCATCCGCTGGGAAAGGGAACAAGGTGCCTGTCTGTAATGCTAGCACCAATGGTTAGAATAGCGGTATCGGCGACGTCGAGGACGTTGATAATGGCCATGAAATGAACTCTCTAAACAAAAAACAATGTAAACTACTTGTTGAACTTTTAAGTGCGCAGCTGCTGCTTGGCAAAGTTCCCAGAGCAGAGGGGAGGTAAGGATTCCATTACCGCAATCTCTGGCTGGACCTTGGGCGCCGTTTAGATAACCTGCGCCAGAATTTTCGGAGGAGGTCATCATGGCACAGCAGTCGGTAGATTTTGACGGGCTCGTTTCGGCGGCATCGGAGCGGCTCACGCTGCCTGGACGCCAGTTCATTGGTATTGCGGGCGCTCCGGGGTCGGGCAAGAGCACAACCGTCGAACGGCTTTACGATGCGTTGATCACACAGCAGCCCGATGCTGTGGCGATCCTGCCGATGGACGGCTTTCATTACGATGATGCTGTGCTGCATGACATGGGCCGCCTTCCATGGAAGGGCGCGCCGGATACTTTTGATGTGGGCGGCTTCGTCTCGGTGCTAAAGCGTCTGCGCGACCCGAATGAGACACGCGTAGCTGTCCCTGTGTTTGATCGGGATCTGGAGATTTCGCGCGGAAGTGCGCGGATCATTCCGGACAATGTGAAACTGATCTTGGTCGAGGGGAATTACATCCTACTCAATCGCGCCCCTTGGAACGCGCTGGAGAAGTCATTCGATCTGACAGTGATGATTGATGTCCCCGAAGACGAACTACGTCGCCGTTTGCGTGCGCGGTGGGAGCATTTTGGTCTGAGCGAAGACGACATTGCGCATAAGCTGGATGGAAACGATCTGCCCAACGGGCGGGCTGTGATCCATGAAAGCCGCGCGGCGGATCTGGTCTATCAACAGCTGTCGGACAGCGTTTAAACGCCAAGAGATAATGTGTCCTGCCGATCGGTGGAGGTAACCGGCAGGACGGAGGGGAGCCTTTAGCCGAGCGCCTTTTTGGCGGCTGCGGTGATTGCTTCGAGCATGACGTGGGCCGAGGCCGCACCGGGATCGACGTGACCGATCGAGCGTTCGCCAAGCTTGGCCGAACGGCCACGGCGGCTTTCGATTTCAGCGGTGTAGTCGCGGCCGGACTTGGCGCCTTCGGTCGCGGCGGCCAGACAGCCGATCGCGTCAGCGTTGTCGGCCAGAGCCTCTTTTGCCTTGGCAACAGCAGGAACCCAAGCGTCGATCATGGTCTTGTCACCGACCTGAGCGCCGCCACGGGCCAGAATACCTGCGCACAGGCCGTCTACCCAAGCAACCATCGCGCCAGCATCAAGGTTCAGGCGATCTGACACGCTTTCACCCGCTTTGCGGAATGCCGAAGCGTAGAGTGGGCCCGAGGATGCACCGACCGCATCAAGGAACGCCTTGGCCATGATCTCGCAGGTCTGGCTGATGGTTTTCTCGCTGTCGTCGGTCACTAGCTTGCCACGCACGGCGGTCCAGCCGATGTCCATGGTCACGCCGTGGTCGCCGTCCCCGATCACGCCATCCAGCTCGGACAGCCAGTCGCGCTTTTCGTGGATGGCGGCCCCAGCAGCCAGCATCATGTCCTTGAACATTGACGGTGTGATCGGACCGTCCGCGTTCAGTTTACTGGTGTCGATCGTCTCTTCTTCTTTGGCGACATCCGCGTGGCGGCGGGTGCGGGTGCCCTTGGGCTCAAGCGAGCCGGCGACGGTCAGGCCAGGGGTGCGGCACGGGGTGTCCAGCAGGGTCTGCAGGTCATCATCCAGCTTCATCAGAGTAATCGATGCGCCTGCCATCTCCAGAGAGCTGACGTATTCGCCAACCCAACTGTGGTGGATGTCGATACCCTTTTCGCCAAGGATTTCGGCCACGCGGCGGTGGATGATGTAGAGTTCCAGTTGGCCAGTCGCGCCGAGACCGTTGACCAGAACAGCAACTTTATCACCCGATTTCAGACCCATATCGTCCAAGATCGGCTGCATGAGCTCGTCCGTCACCGAGTCTGCGTTTTCCAGCTTGCCGCGGCGAATACCGGGTTCGCCATGCACGCCCATGCCGATTTCCATCTCGTCATGGCCGATCTCGAAGTTCAGCTTGCCAGTCTGGGGCATGGAGCAGGCGGTCAAGGCAACGCCCATGCTGCGGGTGTTGGCGTTTGCGGCCTGTGCGGCGGCATAGCACGCCGCTAGGTCACGGCCATGTTCGGCGGCTGCGCCTGCGATCTTGAAGACAAAGAAGTCGCCCGCGATACCGCGACGCTCGTTCTGGCGCTCTTTGGGGGCAGAGGCCACGTCGTCGATCACCTGAACCGACTTGGTGGGGATGCCCGTGCTTTCGCACTCTTCGGCGGCCATGTCGAAGTTCAGCACGTCGCCGGTGTAGTTGCCATACAGGAACATCACGCCAGCGCCGCCATCCACGGCGCGTGCCGCATCCATGATCTGCTCGGGCGAGGGCGAGGCAAACACGTTGCCCACAGCCGCTGCGTCCGCCAAGCCGCGGCCTACGTAGCCAGCGAATGCAGGCTCGTGGCCCGAGCCGCCGCCGATCACGATGCCGACTTTGCCGTCCCGAGGGCCGTCCACGGCCACAACCGCGCGGCCTGTGGGGCCTTCGACGGATAGGATGTCGGGGTGAGCCGAAACCATGCCCGCAATCATTTCCGAGATAATATTCTCGGGGGCGTTAATCAGTTTTTTGGTACGGATATCTTCGGTCATTGGTCGTTCTCCTCTTAGCGGCCTTTGACGAATTCTTTTGCAGCAGCAACGGTTTGCTCGATCCAAGGCTGCTCTTGTGCGCGTGCCTCTTCCAGACCGGCGCCGATGGGCAGCCAATGTTCTAGGAGAACGCTCATGTCTGCGGGGCAGTGGGTCAGCTGGTCCAGAATCCACGGGATCGGCGCGCGGCCCTGACCGAGTGGGGTGCCGTGGATGCGGAAACCAACGCCATAGGGATCAGGTGTGATCTCATAATCCTTGAGGTGCAGGTTGATCGTGTAGGGCGCGAGCATCTTGATGGTCTCTTCAGGCCATTCCTTCGCACAGATCGAGTTCGCAACGTCTAGACACACCCCCAGCGTCTCGTCGTTGATGGTGTCGAGCAGTTCGACCATCCGCGGCGAGGGGTAGTTGAAGTGGTTCTCGATCGCGATGCGCATGCCAGCATTGCGGGCCTTGTCCAGCAAGGGACGCAGCTGTTCCGCCAGATCGGGCACAGACATGTGGCCATCGGCTTCGTCCAGCGCGACGCGCATGATCTTTGCGTGCAAACGCTGGCCGATGGTCAGGTAGCGCTCGACTTCATCTGCGTCGAAACACTGTGTGCCGAGCTCGAGCGCGATCCCTTTGGACTGCGCGACTTCGTACAGCTTGTGGTGATCCGCCTCGGAGTATTTATCCAGCGGCATGTTGTCGGCATATTGCACGACCTCGAGCCCCAGTGCCTCGGCACGATCCAGCAGATCGAATGCGTTCAGCGGCGCGGCAGGCTGTTGGTCCTTGATTCCGATAGACCAGCGATAGGCATAGCTGCCCAAACCCAATTTCATTGGTACTCTCCTCCTCGTCGCACGGGAAAATGCCGCGCTTTCGTCGTCGCAGAGTGTTATCGCGTGGGCGGAACGGGGGGAACGGGCCTTGTTTTAAGAATTCCTAAAAGGTCTGTTAAGCTCAGTTGTCGGAAAAAGACCCTGCCGCAGGGGCAGGGCAAGTTGGGGTCGTCCTGTGGGAGGTTGGGGCCGACTTACATCAAGAGCAGGGGCGCTTCGTGCGCCTTCACCGATTGGCGGGCCAGCGCGGACACTTGCATGCCTTCGCCGTCCACATGAGCCAATTCGGGAAACAGCTCCAGAATTTCGTCTTTCGACGCTTGGGACAGGGTGTCCATCGCCTGCATGCCGGGGTGGAAGCTCTCGCTCGGGCAACCTTCGGCAAAGACGATCTCGTGCTGGTCAAACAGCATGTGGTGATAGCCGATCACACCGCCCCGCTGCTGGGTGATGCCGTTGTGGCCGACCAGAAACTTGGCAGGCACCAGAACTTCGTGATCCCCAAGCATCAGCTCTGCCTCGGCCGAGCGGACCCACATGCGGTGGTTCGGGGAAACGACCAGCTCGCGCTCATTGCCCAAGGCGCCCGCAGGGATATGAATCGGAGCGTTCTTGCCTGTCGCGCGCACGGTGCGGTTTCCCAGCCAGCGCACTGGCTTGTAGCCATTGTCCATGGTCAGGATGCGATCATCAGGCAGCAGCAGCTCGATTGGGATTGCGCCGCGCTTGGTGGTGATCAGAGTGCCCGCGCCAAAGCAGATGACTCCGGTAGTTTCAGCCGTCAGCTCGGTCGAGGCAACCGCCGCTCCCCCCAGTTCGAGGCGCAGGTTGATGCCCGCGATGATGGCACTGTAGTCGGTGCCGTTGATATTGCCGTCCAAGGTGCCGTCTGCTTGGTCCGCCTTCAGCATTCCGAGTTCGGTGGTGAAGTTGTCGGTCCCGACTGCATTCACGGCTGCCAGAGTAGAGGCATTATAGAAATCGGTCAGGTCGACGAAGTCATTATTGGTCGCGTCACCATCCAGTGCGTCACCGGTGTCGTTGCCGAAGTCGGCGATGGTGTCTGCGCCTTGGCCCGATGTGTAGACAAAAGTGTCGTCGCCATCGCCGCCTGTCAGAGCATCATCGCCAGCACCACCGTCGATGGAGTCATCGCCTGCACCGCCGTTTATGACGTCATTGTCTGTGCCGCCATCAACCGTATCGTTGCCGCCGCCCGCGTTAATGGTGTCATTGCCTGCATTGCCACGGATGCTGTCGTCACCGTCGGTGATGACGTCGCCATCCGCGTCACGATAGCCGACGCTCATGTCCTCGCCAGCGGCAAGCCCGTTGACGATCCCGTCCGTCACGGTCCCAGAGACATCAAGGTCGCCGCCGCGCGCCGTCAGTTCGAAGGTCAAAGAGCTAAGAGCTGGCAGGCCGCCTTCGGCATAGAAGTAGAGTTCGCCGTTGATCAGAACCAGCGAGACCGGCTCGGAAAAGAGGCCGAGCAACGAGTTCATCGTCGCATTGCCAAGGAACTGAATGGATGCGGGCTCCGTAGACCCCTGAAGGTAGATTTCGCTGTCTGTATCCGAGGTCGTTAAGACGCCATCGTCGTCGACCAGCGTTCCAGAAGTGGCTGCAGAAAAGCTGCTGCCCACATACGACGCACCCAGCAGGTCGTCGATGTTGTTAATGTCTAAGCCGAGTAAAGAACCATTATACTTGTACAAACCACTCAGAAGATACTGTGCCATAAGCCAGACCCATCATTTGATTTGTTATAACGGTCTAACGGGTGCCTGCTTTAGATAGTTTCAGTATCTTTGCGTTTTTGTAGATCAAAAGATTGATGCTGCCGCACAGAGCGTCAGAATTTCAAGTTACAGGTGCAACTTTATGGTGAGCCTTAGGTTCGTACCTAGTCCAGTGTTACAAAGATTATATTTCCATATATCTGAGTTTGATGGGAAAAGTGGATGTCATTACTTAACGTAACTTGACCTAAGGTTGAAATGAGAGCTTTTGCAAAAAGCGAACTTGAAAGTTTCAAAAGGGAGATTTTCTTGTTGTGCATTTTTGGTTTTACGTAAATGCAAAAATATAGCGCTCTCTTCGGGGTGGGTTGGGTCGCAAAATGAAAGTTGAGCTGTCTAATAAGGCGGTGCTTTTTTGGTCGTAAGAAAACGGCGCGCAGGGCTCGCGCGCCGTTTAATCGATGTTGGTGACGGTGAGAGCTTAGTTCAGCGGTGTGACCGGACCTAGGTTCATGAAAAACGTCTCGCCCGAGCTGTCATCTACGCCATCATTATCGGTCACGATCAGCATGTTTCCTTGGCCGTCAAAGGTCAGGCCCTCGACTTTGTCGACCACGTACCCAGCAGGAGCCTGCAAGTCGGGGATCAGGTCGCGCACAACCTCTTTGCTGACGACCGGCAATTCGCCGCCGAGCGGCGCGGGCTGCAGGTCAGCGACCGCCACGCGAGTGACTTGCTTGATCTCGGCAGCTGCCCCGATCTGGTTGTCACGTTCGATTAGGTAGACGGCGTCGCCATGCAACGTGATTTCCGACAGACCAACCCAGCCGGTTTCTGCGGCTTCTTTGGGGTAGTGCACAGCGCCCCATTCCTCGGTCTCGAGGTTATAGGACACCAGCTTGGTCATGTTTTCGGGATCATCTTTCCACTCGCGCTGAACCGCCATCCACAGAGTGTCGCCAATCAGTGTCAGACCTTCGAAGCCAAAGCGCTTCTCGACTGCCATCAGTTCTGCGGGCAGGCCAATTTCGTCCTCGATCTCGCCTTCGGCGTTCACGTGATACAGGGCGTGAGGGATGACGCGGTCGGTGCGGCCTTCACTCGCGATCCAGAAACCACCTTCGCCGTCAGTGGTGATGCCTTCCATGTCCAGTTTCTGGGCAGGCTGGCCCGCGCGGGTCACGCGGATGGCTTTCTCTATCTTTGCGGGGGATTGGGTCGCGTCGATCTGAAAGATGGTGGGTTGATAGCCGTAGAAGCTGTCGTTGACCGCGTAAACCTTGCCATCGGCGTAGGTCATGCCGGACAGCGCGCCCCAGCCGATCAGCTCGTCTGCGCCCGCCGATGTGATGGTCGGATAGGCTACAGGGGCATCTTGGTATTCAAAGATGGTCACGTGGGCGCGGGCGCCCCCGTCCTCGATCAGGTCCGCCTCGTTCGCGGTGGCCAAGATGCCCCGCTCGGGGATCGCGACCGCACCTTCGGGGCTGATGCCCGAGGGCAGCATTTGCTTCAGCACAGGGTTCGCAGGATCGGTCACGTCATAAACCGCAGCCAGCGACGCACGCTCGATCAGAACAAAGGCGTAGGTGATGTCGCCAAAGGTTGCGACTTCCATGCCCTCGGGCTCTGCGCCTTTGGAGTCAGAGCGTTTGTCAGGGTAGTGGCCGGTTTGGATCACGGCGTGCTCCATGGTGTTGCCGCTTTCCCAGACGACGGTGCCGTTCTTGTGGAATACGGTCACACCGCGCGCGCCGCCATCCATGTCGCCTTCGTTTGCGATGATGAAGTGGTCATCGTCGATCCACCCCAGGCCATCGGGTTCGCGCAGGCGGCCCATCTGCTCTTCGGTGAAGATCAGAGCGCCGCGCTCGTCAGTGGCGTCGATGTCGGTCAGGTCTACTGCGCCCGCCGAGAAGCTATTCATGACGGTACCATCCGCACCAATGATGACGATGGCGTTGTTTTCTTGAAGAGTGACGGCAATTTCTCCCAGACCGTTCACGTCCGCAAATTCAGGCTCGGGGTCGTTCGGCGCAATCTCGGTCAGGCCGGTCACGTCAATCTTTTGCAGGCCATCACAAACAGCTGCGTTGTTCTCTAGAGGCAGCTTGACCATGAAGCCTGCAGGTTCCTGACCCACGCGGCCGTCGCCTAGATCTTCGTCGCGCTCGTTTTCGATGGCGAGGGTCACAAAGGAGTTGTCCGCCGATTTTGCGATCGAGTCCGGCTGCCCGCCGAGGTCACATTCCGAAATGATCTCGCCCGAGGCGACATCCATCGTCACCAGCTTGCCCGAGGGCTGTGTGTAATTTTCCGACGTGTTCACGCCGATCAGCGCGGTTTGTCCAGCAACCACAACCGAGGTCGGCTCGCCGTTCATTTCGACGTTGCCCAATGGCTTGGGCGCCTTGGGGTCGGCGATGTCGATGCGGCCGACGACGCCCAATGGGCTGTCGGTGTAAACCAGTGTCATGCCGTCTTCGGTTGCCGAAATAATCTCGGCCGAGGTTTCGCG
Organism: Donghicola sp.; assembly: GCF_025210255.1. NCBI lineage: Bacteria > Pseudomonadati > Pseudomonadota > Alphaproteobacteria > Rhodobacterales > Roseobacteraceae > Donghicola > Donghicola sp. The sequence continues at coordinate 45,897 of NZ_JAOARZ010000026.1, forward strand.
GCTCTGATCTTCGCCTTCGGCCATGTTCAGCGGTGTGGCAAAACTGGCAATGCGATTGAAATTCATTTCAGCGGCAGCTTCGTGCGCAAAGAGAGCGATGGCCGCCGTCAGGCAAACGCGTGTGCGGTGCATTGGAGTATCCCCGTTTGGACTTGTAATCGCAAAGTCCTTGGCTGCGGGGCGTATCGCTGGCGTTAAGCTTTTATGAAGAATAGGTGACGATCCACGCGGCGGCCGCGTTTATTGGCGGGCGTCATCGATATCGCGGTTCAGGATCGTGCTTTCTTCTTCCTGAATGGTGCAGCCAAGGCTGCGCAGCATGTCAGCTGTTTTGTCGTCATGGGCGCTGCCCTCTTTGCGCATCCATTCGGAAAAGAGCCTGACAATACGGCGGTTCGTATGGCGCGAAGGGCAAACCAGCCAGTAGGTCGGCACCTTAATCACTGCAAAGGCGCGGGACAGGGGCACCAGATCGCCGCGCTCGAGCTCGTTGATCGCCAACGTTGCGCTTTCCAGAACCACGCCTGCGCCGTCTGCTGCGACCTGAATGGCCATATTAGATCGGTCGAAGCGCAGCGGGTAAACCATGCGACCCCCCATCGCACCGTGCCGCGCCAGCCAGAAATCCCACCGGAAATGGGTTTTGACCGAGTCGATCAGACGGGCTTTTAAGAGCTGGCCAATCGGGTCGCCTGACTGCTCCTTGAGTTCCGCCAGATAAGAGGGTGAGCACATCGGCAGGACGAAGTCGTGGACCACGGCCTCTTGGTGCAGGCCCGACCAGTCGCCCGCGCCGTAGCGCAGGTCTAGGTCTACAATCTCTGTCTCGAAATCCGAAAAGTCTGGCGCGCCATCGACGCGCAGGTCCCAACCCGGATTTGCATCCAGAAACCCCTTGAGCCTTGGGGCCAGCCAGCGCACGCCGAAACTGGGGCTGACGCGCATAATAAAGTGTCGGTTTTCACGCTGGCGCACGATGGCGCTGCGCACGTCGCGCATCATGCGAAAGGCTTGGGTCGTGGTTTGAAACAGACGCTCGCCATCCAGTGTCAGGATCAACCGGCGTTTCTCGCGGCGAAAGAGACGCACGCCGAATTGTTGTTCTAACTGCCGGATCTGCTGACTGACCGCCGAGGCCGAAACGCCTAGCTCTTCGGCAGCCTTCGACACCCCGCCCAAGCGGGCGACGGCCTCGAAATAGTTCATGGCATTTAGGTTTAGATCGTGACCCATGGCGCCCTCCGGATGGGCGGCTTATGGCACGGATCAGCGCCCGATGGCAGACCTTATTGCGACACGCGCAGGCCGCGCAGGGCAACGATCTGGCCGACGGCGCTGGTGGGCGAGACGGTTCGGAACATATCCGAAAACATGCGGATATCGGCGCGGATGCCCGCAAATGGACCGTATTTCTGTGCCTTGAACGGGCTTGCGACCTTGGGCCAACGCACCACAGCGACCGAGAGTCCCTTGGCAATCCATAGGCGATTCAGGAATACCTCGAGTCCGAAGCTGCGCAAATTGGCGATCCGGTCGATGTGATCCACCAGCAGCGCACGCGGCATGATCCGCTCACCTGAGATGTAATCAAGACCGATCCAATGCCACAGGCGCGGAGCATTGCGGCGCAGGGACAGGGCGACATCTGACCGCCCGTCGCGCACAGGAGCGATCAGTGCGCTCAGCTCTGTTTCACGGAGTCCAACCAGATCGCTGTCCAGAAACAGCAGGTGCGCGCCCTGCGCAATTGCGACCCCCGCAGCGACTGCGCGAGATTTGCCGCCATTCTGGGGCTGTCGGACCAAGCGAAATGCCGGATGCCCTTTTGCCGTCTGCTCCGCAATTTCTGAGGTACCATCCGTCGAGCCATCATCAATCACGATGACCTCTGTGATGTCGGGGTGTGGCAGGACAGCGCGCAAAACGTGCGTGATCCGGTCCGCTTCGTTATAGGCAGGGATGATGCATGAAATGCTCATTTGCAGGCCCTCAGCCGGAGCATCCATGCCGCCAGCGCGATGGCCATACCAGCCAGCACCGCGAGAGAGGCATTTGAAAGCCACAGATAAATCAGGCGATAGGTGTGCCCGATCAGATACCCTAGTGCGACAAAGGCCAAGGTTTTCGGGATCGTTGCCAAGGTATTAAAAAGCATAAAGGCCGCAAAAGGCATTCGGGCCAGTCCGGCTGCTACCAGCACCGCCGCGCCTGCCGCGTGTGTCAACTTGCCCAAGGTCAAAATGCGCCCCCCCTGATGGTCGAACTTGCGGGACATAAGCCGCAGGCGGCCTTCGCGCAGACCTACGCGGCGCAGCCACGTCGCAGGCAGCAGGTGCAAGCCCCAGCGCCCCATTGCATAGAGCAGCGCGTCACCCGCTAAATCTGCCAGTACGAGGACTAGGATCAACTGAGTTAAATCGAACAGCCCGCGCTGCGCCAGCCATGCCGAAATTACCGAGACAATTGGCCCTTCGAGCACCGCGATCGGCGCGACCACCCACAGGCCGTGGGTCGCGATCAGGTTCTGGATCGTGGTCAGGTCGATCATGCGCGGCTCGGTTTCGCCGGATGACTGACGCGGTTTCCGCGCCAGATCAGTCCCCTTTGCGTCCACGTTGCGGCCCAAATCACTGGGATCAGAGCGTCTCGCAGAACAAACGCTGCGACATCGCGAAACGAGGCAGGCCAACGCGCCAGCCAAGCCAGAGCCCATTCTGCGCCATACCAGACGGTCAAAGTCGCCAGCAGCGCCCAAGCGGGCAGGGCGCCAGACCCCACCAAACCTGCGCAGATCAGCGTAGGAAGCAGGGGGCCTTGGACCATCTCCAAGAGAAACAGATGCAAGAAACCTTGTCGCCGGATCAGGGACCAGCGCAACTGCCGCGCCCACACTTGATCGAAACTTTTTGTCCCGATCGGCTGCACATAAAGCTGCTGAGCAACGCGAACGCGCTTGCCCTGATCACGGATCAGTTTGGTCATCGCGACATCTTCGGCCAGGTCACCGCCCAAGGCCTGCAAGCCACCGCCCGCATTGATGATCGAGCGCTTCCCGTACAGTGTTTTACCCTGCGCATACCCCAAACCGATTGAGTCTGCGGCCAGTTGCCAGCGGCCTTGATGCGTGTTCAGAAACGCGCATTCGACAGCAGACCACAGGTTTTCGGCATGGCTCCCTGCTGCAGGCGACGTAATGAGCCCCACCCGATGATCCTGCCAGCGGGCAACCAGCTGTCGGAGGTAATCGCGCGGTAGCAGTAGGTTGCTGTCTGTCATCACGATGTGGTCGGTATAGGCCGCCAGATAGCCCTTTTGCATGTTGTTGATCTTGGGGTTGCCGGTGATGTGGGCCTCTCCGACCATTAGTTTAGCGGGCACGTGGGGGAAGTTGGCGATCAGCTTTGTGACCAGAGCACAGGCGGGGTCATCGGCCCGCGCGGCGCAGAAAATGATGTTGTAGTCGGGGTAATCTAACAGGAACGAACTGCGCAGCGTCACTTCGTCAAAGGCATCAAGCCCGCAGACGGGGCGCAGCAGAGTTATCGGGGGCAGGTCGGTATCCGAGTCAATCCGCTCTGGCGGGCGGGTGTAACGCAATCCGGCCAGAACCACGGTGGCCAGGTGCAGTGCCAACAACGCACCGAATGAAATCATGAGAAAAAGTGTCATCCTGCCACCTCGGCCAGTACGTCTTTGGGGTCAAAGGTTTGTGCCCATAGCGCATGGGCGACGGGCGAATAGTCCAGCAGTTCGAGTGTGCCGTCGAAGGTTTCGATGACGGCGGTCATGCCATCCACCCAGTCTCCGCAATTGGCAAAAGTCTTGCCCCCCCAATCGCGTAGTGCTGGTTTGTGCGAGTGGCCGCAGACGACGCCATCGGTGCCTGCCTCGGCTGCGAGCGCCAGCGCCTTGTGATCAAAGACATAGCCTGTGCTCATCAGCTTGTTCGAGGTTGCGATGATCCACTCTACGGGCGTGCTTTGGTCAGGGCCAATCGACCAAACCTGCCGGTACCCGCTGTCGAGCCAGCGCAGCCAGCTGTCCAATCGGCTGCCGAGTCGGGTCATGAAGTGCTGCCGCAAGAGTCGGTTGTCACACTGGTCGCCATGCAAAACCAGATAGGTGCGGCCATCGGCGGCCTCGTGTACCAACTCGTTCTTTATATCCCACCCGCCGTCTGGCGCATCTGCGCCCGTCCGCATCGGGGCATCGTGATTCCCGGGCAGATAGGTGATCTGCGTGCCGGTGCGCGCTTTGCGGCGCAGTTCGGCCAAAATAGCGTCGGCCGTGTCGCACCAGTGGATGCGGCCCCCATGCCAGATGTCCAGAATGTCGCCGACCAGATAAATCCGTTCAGTCGTAAGGTTTCGCAGGGCGGCAAGAATTGTCGCCGGATTGGCGGCGCGCGCCCCCAAATGCCAGTCGGACAGGAAGATGCTGCGGCAGCAAATATGAGTGTCGGGCTGGATTTCTTTGAACGGTAGCATCGTGTTTCGCGAGCTCGGTCAGGGAAAGGATCGGGTCTGCTGGCCCTCTTATCCCCCTGCGTTGTATCGGGAATATGACGATTGGCGTTCACACTACTGTCACATGGGCCGCGCGGGTGCAGGCGCAGCGCCAACCCGCGCGGCCTCAGGCGCCGACTGGCATGCGGCTTGCAAGATACCCGCGACCCATTCGGCTAGGTTTCTAAAACTCTACGCCTCGCGCCGTTTGCCCAACTAAGCATCGCGTGATGCGCGCCGATTGAAAGACGAAGGAAAAACAATAATGTCCACGGCAAATGATGCCCTCGTGACCAAAGACGTATCTGCAGCGCTGGACCTTCTGTCCTACCCTGTGATGATCTCTGATGCGGACTTGATCATCCGCTTTGTGAACAAGGCCGCCTACGAGATGTTCGGTATGATCGAGGCTGACTTGCGCGCGGCGCTTCCGGCTTTTGACACAAGCGACATCATTGGGCGCTCGATCGATTTGTTCCACCGCGCCCCTGCCAACCAGCGGAAAATGCTTGCCGGTCTGCGCAAAACCCACAGCGGCGCGTTCAAGGTCGGTGCCAAGGCTCTGGCATTCAAGGCGACGCCACAGTTTGATGAAAATGGCAAAACGCGCGGGTTTTACGTGGAGTGGTCCGACCGCACTGAGATTGAGCGTGCGCAGTCCCAGACCCAAGCCTTGTTGAATGGTGTAAAGACCCTGACCGAAGCCCACGCTGCAGGTCAGCATAGCAAGCGCATTGAGCTGAATGCCCTAGAGGGTGAGTATGCGGATCTTGCGGCTGCAACTAACCTCATGCTGGACGGCCATGGCCAGATCAAGCAGTCGATCATCGAAACGATTGAGGCCTTTGGTCAAGGTGATTTCGATCATCCCTTCCCCTCGCTTCCTGGCGAAGGTGGGGCGATCACGACGGCGATCGAGCGCGTTCGCGGCTCCTTTAAGCGCGTAATCTCTGAAATTGACACCCTCTCGAATGCACTGGTCAGCGGTGATCTGACTCGCCGCGCCGATGCGAGTGCGTACGAAGGGGTTTACCGCCAGATCATTACGAATTTCGAGCGGTCCTTCGATGCGCTGAACGCCACCATTTATTCGGTCAAAGAGCAGGTCGCCCAAGTGTCCGAGGCGATCACGCAGGTCACCCGCTCGGCTGGTAGCCTGAACGACAACGCGCAGGCACAGGCTGCCGCACTCGAAGAGATTTCGGCCACTGTCGAGCAGACCGATAATATGGTGCGCTCCAACGCCGAGGCGTCCAAGAAAACCGTGACCTCTGTCGGCTCGACTCTGTCGATCATCACGTCAGGCGAGGGCCGCGTGACTGAAATGGTCACCGCCATGGAAGACATCCAGAAATCTTCGGATGACATTAGCCGTATCATCAAGGTTATCGACGATATCGCCTTCCAGACCAACCTTCTGGCGCTGAACGCAGCGGTCGAGGCTGCGCGTGCGGGCACACATGGTCGTGGCTTTGCGGTCGTGGCCCAAGAGGTCCGGAACCTTGCGGGTCGATCGGCCAAAGCGGCCAAAGAGACCGCCGAACTCATTGAGGATTCGACATCCAAGGTAAACTCGGGCGTCGAACTGGCCAATGACACGCGCTCGGCCTTTACCGAGATTTCGACCAACATTCAGGAGATCGAGAGCGAGGCACGCCGTGTGCAGGATGGCAGCATGGATCAGGCGCGCGGCACACAGCAGATCGCGCAGGCGCTGGGTGAGCTATCCATTGCCGGATCGCGTATCACCAATCAGGCGGACGAGTTGAACGCCGCGGCGATTCAGATGCAGGGCGCGACCCGAAACATGTTGGACAAGGTCGAGCACTTCAGCCTGCGCCCGACCCGCAGCACAGCCACTGCAGGTACGGCGATGCCGGACTTGTCGCAACTGACGCCCGAAATGATGGCGCAGATCCAGCGAATGATGGCTGCGCGCTAGGCGGCTTTAGCGCGACTGCACCTCGAGCCTGAAGGACTGCGCGCCGACACCCAAGCCTTTTGGGGCGGGCGGGAAACGACCCGCCCGCTCGACCGCCAGCAAAGCGAGGCGGTCGATCTTTTGACTTCCGGACGAATTTGCCAGCGCGGCGCCCTGTAGGCGGCCATCGGCCCCGATCGTCACACGCACAGTGGCGGCCCCGCGCCCCGCGCCCCGCGGTACATTCCGCGCAATCCGCGAATGGATCGCTGCACCCCATTCCCGCATGAGGCTTGTTTTCTTGGACTTAGACAGGCCAGCTTGCTCTGACGTCTTCGCCTGTCCTGCTGCTGTTCCGCCCCCTTGGCCCGCTGCCTTTGCCGCATTCGAAGCCCGCGATGACACGCTGGCGGTTTTGCGCTCTGACTGCGGTTTTGGGTCAGGCTTTGACGCCTGCTTCGGAGCGGGCGGTTTGGGTGCAGGCGGCTTTGGGCGCGTCATGGGGCGCAACGCTTCGGTAATCGCGGGCTCGGCCTCTGGCGGGGGCGGCGCGGTTTTCTCGACCTTGGGCAAATCGGGTGTGGCCGGCGGTTCTGTCATCTGCGGCAGGGCAATGCCCGGTGTCTGGACTTGCGGCATCTCTGGCATGCTCGTCTCTGGCAGCGAAGGGACAGGGGCTGCAATAGGAGCGGCAATGGTGGGTTCAGGCACACTGACGTCGGGCGGTGTTTCCCACTCCTCGACCAGCATCGCGACGGCTTCGGAACTGGCGGTCAGGGACAGCAATTCGGTGCCTTGGTTGCCCGCCGCTTGCGGCGCGCCCTCGGGCATTTGAAACACAAAAGCAAGGGCGTGGGCCCCCACCGCAATCGAAAAGAATGCCGTAAACTCTGCCAGTCGTCGCATGGATTAAGCCCTTGCTCCTGCCATTTGAGGAAGAATGAATGTGGATTGGTCTGGCGGCGCGACCCCGACCCGCAATGGGCAGCCATAAGCGTGACTGAGGTGGTCATCGACCAAAACCTCCCGCACCAGCCCTTGGGCTGTGATCTGACCGTTGCGCATCAGGATCATGTGATCCGCGAACATGGCCGAGAGGTTGAGGTCGTGCATAACCGCAACCACGCCGCCGCCTTGGTCCGCAAAGTCCCGCGCGATTTGCATGACCAAGAGTTGGTGCCCGATGTCCAGACTGCTGACCGGTTCGTCAAGGATCAGCCAACGCGGGGCACCGTTGGTGCTGATCGGCTGCCAAACCTGCAAAAGAACGCGCGCCAATTGAACGCGCTGCTGCTCTCCGCCCGACAGGTCACTGTAAAAGCGGCTGGCGTAGCCCTTCAGGCCAACGCGGTGCAGCGCATCAAAGGTGCGGTCTGGACCACCCGCGCCGATCCCGCCCATCTGCCCAAGGCGGACCACTTCGGCCACCGTGAACGGAAAAGCGAGGACCGTGGACTGTGGTAGGACAGCCCGCATCGAGGCCAACTTCCAAGCGGGGGTCTGGGTGATATCATGCCCGTTCAGTGTGATCTGGCCATCGAACACAGTCTCTGCTGTCAGCGCACGAAGCAATGTCGTTTTGCCGGACCCGTTTGGCCCGACAATCACCGATAGCTGAGCGGGGGCAAAGCTGGCGGAGACGTCGTGCAGAATTTCTTTGGACCCAAGTGTGACGTGAATGTTTCGGGCGATCAGCATCTTATCCCCCCATCAGGGCGCGGCCGCGCAGCAGCAGCCAGAGGAAGAAGGGCCCGCCCAAAGTTGCGGTAACGATGCCGATGGGCAGCTCTGCTGGGGCCACGATCACGCGGCTGATCAAGTCCGCCAACAAAAGCAGGCTCGCCCCCAGAAGCGCGGCATTGGGCAACAGCTCTTCGTGGTCGGGGCCTGAAATCAGGCGCAGCAGATGGGGCACGACGATCCCGACGAAGCCGATCCCGCCGCTCACCGCCACGGCAGCTCCGGTGGCAGCGGCGGTCGATAGGATCGCCACACGCTTCAGACGTTGGACGGGCAAGCCGATGTGATAGGCGGCTGCCTCTCCCAGAGCGAGGCCGTTCAGCCCGCGCGCCAAAGGCCGCGCGCAGAGAAGACCCGCGATCATCAGGGGCGCGGCAGCCATCAGCTTGGTCCATGTGGCACCGGCCAGCGATCCGAGGCCCCAGAAGGTCAGGTCGCGCAGTTGGGTGTCGTCGGCAGCATAAATCAGCACGCCAGAGAGCGCTCCGGCGAGGGCGGAAATCGCGATCCCCGCCAACAGCAGTGTGGCGATGGTCGTCACCCCACGCCGCGTCGCGATCGCGTACAGCACCATGATGGTCCCCCATGCTCCGAGTGCGGCAGCAAGCGGGACGAGCCAAGGGCCGAGCGCGCTCGCAAGCCCAAAAGGCAGAGCCGACCCCAGCACGATCGCGAAGACAGCGCCCGTCCCTGCACCTGCGCTGACCCCGACAATTCCAGGGTCGGCAAGAGGGTTGCGGAACAGACCCTGCATCACTGCGCCGGAGACAGCGAGCGCAGCCCCGACGACAATCGCCATCAGCATACGCGGCAGGCGGATGTCCCATAGAACCACCTTGGCCGCCAAGGGCAGCTCTGCGGGGGTGACAGCTGCGACGAGTGCGTCCCACAAGGTGACGCCTGTCGCGCCCGTTGTCAGGCTTAGGACGCAGCAGGCCAGTAGTGCGACCCACAGCACACTGCGCACGCGAACCGCGATGGCGCGGCGTGGGGCGATATTGTCAGGGACAGCAACCATCAGCCGGCCTCTTTGACCGAGTGTGGCAGTTGACGCGACAGATCACGGATGGCGTCGGGGGTGCGCGGGCCGAACCCCAGCAAGTATACGCCGTCCATGCGGATGATCGCCCCATTCTGCGCCGCTGGAGTCGCACCCAGAGCTGGGTGCGACTGGATCGCAGCGTCGTTGATCGCGTGCTCCCCAGCGCGGGCCATCATCAGGATCACGTCTGGGGCGGCGGTCAGGACGGCCTCGTCGGTGAGCTGCTTGTAGCCGTCAAACGCCGTAATCGCGTTTTGCGCACCGGCGAGGGTGATGATGCCGTCGGCTGCGGTTTCGCGGCCCGCTGCCATCACACGGCTTCCTTGCAGGGACATCACGAACATGACGGATACATCATGATTTGCGGCATCCGCTTGGGCTGCGGCCAGTTGTGTCTCGATACGGTCCGCAAGCGCATCGCCCTGATCCTCTAGCCCCAAGGCTTCTGCGATCACGTGGACCTTGGCAGGAATCGCTGCTGCGTCGTAGCCGCTGGGAACCGTCACCCACGGGACACCTGCGCCAGTCATCAGATCAACTGTTTCCGCTGGACCCGCGCCGGTTTCGGCCAGAATGAGGGTGGGATCAACGGAAAGGATGCCTTCGGGGGCCAAGCGGCGGACGTATCCAACGTTAGGCAATGCCTCGGCCTGCGCGGGATGGGTCGAGGTTTGATCCCGTCCAACCAGCAGATCACCTGCGCCCAAGGCATAAACGATTTCGGTTACCGCCCCACCAAGAGACAAGACGCGCGGGGATTCTTCGGCCGCCAGAGTGGTTGGCAGTAGGGCAATGAGGGCAAGCCAACGCATCACAGACCCTCCGCCGCGGTGGGCAGGTCACGGACCATGTGGTTCCAGCCCGCGTAGAAATCCTCATCACGGGTTCGGACCCCGAAAATCTGCAGGATCAGCCCCCCCATGGCATCAAAAGCCTCGACCGACAGGGCAGTGCCGCGACGGGTGGGCTTTTCGACGGCGTACACCTCGGCGATGGGGTCGGTCTTGAGGTGCAGGTTAAAGCCGGGATCAAGGATGTTGAACCACGGGCCCATGACCTTGGTGGTTTGCGGGGTGCCTGTGTGGATCTGGATGCAGCCGTGGTTTCCGACAAAGGTCATCACTGGCACTTCATGGACGGCACTTTGTTCTAGCGCGGTCAGTACTGCACCGGCGTCCAATTGCCGGACAAAGGGCGCACCCGCGATACGATATGCCCCAAGGCGGTTCATCTTTAGCCGGTCCACGAGGCCCAGAACCTGATGGGTGTCAGTCATGGCCGCCCATTGCTCGCGCAGACGGTCGGCTTTGTCGTGGTTTTCTTTGGCTGGCTCGATCGCGCGACGCGGCTCAAAATCCCCCACGGGGGCCGCAACACGCAGCTGTTCGACAACGTCGGCCCATGGCTCGGCGTCCGAGGCGGCGGTCAGATGGACCTTGTGCATTGCATCGCCCGCCGCATCAAAGAATTGCAGCGAATGACGCGGCCCATCGTCGGTGTGACGCTCGACCGCAAAACCGCGCACAAAATGGCGGGGGAAATAGCGCATGTCGATCGGGCGGTTCAGGATCATGCCGGCGCGTTCTCCGGCGCGGTATTCGCCATACTCGCCGTGCACTTCGCTGACGACATGCTCATTGCGGGTCAAAGCCATGACCTGTCCGAAACGCGGCACTTGGGCGAGCGCGGCTGTCAGATCGGCGGTGATTGGCGTTACACCCTCGCCGATATGGGCGTCGAGCACAGCGGCCTCTGACAGTCCATGGGTTGTGGCGAAGTCGCGGATACGCTGGTTCGGGTTTTCCGTGCGCAGGGATCGGATGTCTGCGGCGGTCAGGTGAATGTCTTTAGGCATGAGAAGGCACCCCGTAGAACGGTAGATTGGAGTAGGTGCCTAGCTTCGCCGCTGTGCATGAGGAAACACGGGCGATGCGGGGTAAATCAATAGTTGACAATAATAGTAAGAAAAAATATCCGGCGCAAGTCTGATCCGCAAATGATGCGGATCACATCCATGATATCTTTCACTGCCAGCCCCGCGCCAGCGCTGTAACCTTCTGATCAAAGGGGACTGCTCTATGCGGACTTTTCTCTCTGTGCGTGTGGCATTGCTGGCCAGCTGCGCGATGTGTTTTTCGACTGGCGCCTTGGCTCAAGACATCACTCTGGACCCTGTCGTTCTGGCCAAATCCAAACGCGAGGTGCAAACCGACACCGCCATTTCCGAAACCGTTGTGACCGAAGAAGAGGTCGAGGACCGGCAGGCCGGCACGATCGCTGAACTGGTGGATACTGTGCCGGGCGTGACTCTGGTCAACGGCTCTAGCCCCCAAGGGTCGGGCATCAATATTCGTGGATTTGGCGCGAACGGCACCTATGGCAGTGACCAAAAAGTTCTGATTCAGGTGGACGGCGCGAATGTCGGGTCCGAAGAACTCTACCGCATCGGTACACAGCTCTACACTGATCCATCGCTGTACAAAGAGGTGACGGTTGTGCGCGGCATGGCGGGAACCTTTGAGTACGGTTCGGGCGCCATTGGTGGTTTGGTGCGTCTAGAGACCAAGGACGCATCGGACTTCACCGGTGGCGAGCCGGGCTTCAAACTGCGTCAGACCCTGCAGTTCGGCTCGAATGGCGGACAGTTTGCCAGCTCCAGCATTCTGGCGTGGCAGCCGACCGAAGATCTGGAACTGCTGGGGAACTACACCTACCGCAGCCAAGAGGCGCAGAAGGATGGGAACGGCGACAATGTTAGCGACGACGGCTACGAATTGCCTTCTTGGGCGGTCAAAGCGCGCTATCGCTTTGGTCAGGATCGCGCCCACGCCCTGATGTTCTCGATGGCGGAAACCACGTCCGAAGAGACAGACGTGCCCTACAACAGCTTTGCCAGTGCAACAGACAACTTCGGCAATGTGGACCGCAGCGTGTTTTCGGAAACCCGCACCCTGCGCTACACCTATGATGCGCCGGGCAACGACTGGCTAAACCTGACGGTTGAGCATTCGCGGGCCGAACAGCAGATTGAGTCCAGCTACGTGTCGGGCAGTTCAGTGCTCGAGGCGAACCCCTTCGTGTGGCCGAACTTGCAGCCGCTGGTGAATGCAGACCAGCACTACGTCACCGCCAAAACTACGGTGAAGAACCAGTCGCTGTTCCAGACTGGCGTGCTGAGCCACGATCTGCGCTACGGCTACGAGCACATCCAGAAAGACCGTCTGGATGCCTCTTCTGCGCCGGGGGGTAAGGATCTGCGCGATGCGTTCTTTGTGGTCGATGACATACAGTGGGGCGGCCTGACCCTGACGCCCGCGATCCGCTATGAAAAACAGGCGATCCGCAGCGATTACGGCGACTACGCAAACGAGGCGCTGATGGGCGGGCTGTCTGCGCGGTATGCCTTTGACAATGGGATGTCGGTGTTTGGCAGCGCGGCCTATTCCGAGAACCTGCCGATCCTTGATGATCTGACCAATGCCGATTACATGGGGCGCAGCGAAAAGGCGCACACCTTTGAACTCGGTGCGGCTTATGAGCGGAGCAGCCTGTTTTCTGGTGGGGATAGTGCGGCGATCAAGCTGACCCACTATCGGACCGAGGTGTGGGATCTGACCAGCTACTCGGGCGTCACCAACATCGCTCTGCAGGGCTACGAGTTGGAGGGCTCTTACAGCACGGACAGTGGGTTCTACACTGACGTGAACAGCACGTGGAGCTTTGGCCGTGACACCACTGACGGTGCCGAGAATGATTGGCAATACACGCCCGCAAACACGCTCAGCGTCGCTGTTGGCAAGCGTTGGGGGCAGGAGTTCGACCTAAGCTGGGAAGTGGTCGCAAACGCTGAGCGCGAATTTAACGACGTGACCACCGACCAAAGCGTCGTTCACAATCTGCGCGCTACCTACCGCCCGCAAAGCGGCGTAATGGAGGGCTTCGAAGTGCGTGTCGGGCTCGAAAATGCGGGGGATCTGGACTACACGCCTTACCTCGCGACGCGGTCTGCCCCCGGTCGCAATCTGAAGCTGACGCTGACCAAGACGTTCTAAGGTTGGCCCCATATCTGACCACGAAAGCCAGCATTACACATGCTGGCTTTTTGTTTCTGTATGAAACAAAGACAGTGTCTGAAAGGCAATAAATACGGGCAGATGACGCCATCTTTCGTTGACGGATGATCGCCCGCAGACCAATCTCATAGCCAAAGGATGCAAAGGGTTTCAACGAGGAGGGGCCCCTTGTAGCCAATTTTGGGATTGGAGGATTTTTAATGAATATTCAAGCCACGATCGGAAAAGACCAAGAGTCTGTGGCCGGAGTTATTTCTTACCTGACACGCATCGAATTCGGCGAGGGCGCTCTTGCGAAACTGCCCTCGCTCTTGAACGAGCTGGGGGTGACCAAGCCGCTCATCTGCACGGACAAGGGGCTGGTGGCCACCGGCTTGATCGCGCGCGCCACTGCAGAGCTGAAGCACCACGCGGTCTATGATGGTACGCCCGCCAACCCAACCGAAGAGGCCGTGTTGGATGCTTGGGACGTGTACCGAACCAATGGATGTGACGGGATCGTTGGAATTGGCGGCGGGTCCTCTTTGGACTTGGCCAAGGGCGTTCGTATCCTGACAGGCCATCCGCCGCCTTTGGGGCAATACGCAGCGATCAATGGTGGCGTCACCCGTATTCACGGTAAAATCCGACCGCTGATCGCCGTGCCCACAACCGCGGGCACAGGCTCCGAAGTGGGGCGAGGAGCTGTGATTATTACTGCAGATGGCCGGAAATTGGGGATTTTGTCGCCGTACAATCTGCCTTCCATCGCGCTGTGCGATCCAGAGCTGACCTACGGGCTGCCGCCGATGTTGACGGCCGCGACGGGCATGGACGCGATTTCGCACTGCCTCGAGACGTATATGGCACCTGCCTTCAACCCTCCGGCCGAGGCGATTGCCCTGCATGGTCTGGACTGCGGTTTGCGCTCGATCGAGGCGGCGACCACCAACGGGCTGGACCGTGAGGCGCGCCGTGACATGATGGTTTGTGCGCTGGAGGGGGCAATGGCCTTTCAAAAGGGGCTCGGGGCGGTGCATGCTCTGACCCACCCGCTCGGCGCCATCCGCGAACTGAACCTGCACCACGGCACGCTAAACGCAGTTCTGATGCCAGAAGTCTTGCGCTTTAATCGCCCCGCCATCGGGGACAAGTGGTACGAACTGACAAAACGGATGGGCGGCGATCCCGCTGAACAGTGCGCAGCGCTGAACCAGCGGCTCGGCATGCCGTCGGGACTATCTGAAATGGGCGTGACTCCGGCGATGATGGAAAAAGTCTCTCAGGATGCGCTCAAGGATCACTGTCACGCCACGAACCCGCGCAATGCAACCCAGCGCGATTATCTAGATATCCTAGAACGCTCTGCCTAAGCGCTAGGGGGACGCGTTACAGCGCCCCCGATTGACCTTGGTCGCCGTTCCGTCAAAGATGAAGAGACCCCTGCGCCAGTGATTTTGGCGCGACTGACATGACGGCGGAACAGGCGAATGGATGCTGGCAAGGTTGTTGTTTGGGTATTTGGTGCGACGATTGCTGGCCTAACGGCCTATAATTTCCGGTACGAGATCGGGGATCTTCTACATTTTGAACGGCGCGAGATTTCTGCAGAGATCACGTTAGACAATCGCTGTGAATTCCGCGACTCCGTGATGATCGTGCGCGACCAGGACACTGATGCCTTTGCCAAGTTCTACGGGGGTGTCGCGATCCTGAAGACCAAAGAACGCAATCGCGTGCGGCTTGAGTTCGACCCCAAATACGACGATGTCGAGTTCTTTGGAACAGAGTTTCCGGCTCAAGAAAAGATGACCTTGATTGCGGACTGCAAGAATGCCCGCAAATACATCTTCTTCTGACCGTTTAGCTAAAGAAGCGGCCTCTGGCGTCGATCACACATTTGATCAGGATGACGACATAGGCCGTATCCACTGCGATCAGCAGCAAGAAGGGTCGGGTGAACAATACACCAATCCCGACCACGACCGCGAACATGAACAGAACGATCAACGGCCGCGGGACGCGGAGCCCCTTGGGTGACAGGGTCTTGAGTGTCGAGATCATCAGCAGCGCCGAAAACGCTGTCCAAAGCGCCACAAGGATAGGCACCGCGTTGGTGTCGACGACTTCGCCAAGCCAGAGGAAGAGGGGCAGCAGAGCCAAGTACGCACCGCCGGGTGCGGGGACCCCGATGAAGTGGGTGCTGGTCTTTTCGTCGTCCAGCGCCTGCCCCTTCATCACATTAAAACGGGCCAATCGCAGGCAGGTCGCGGCTGCAAAGATCAGAACGAAAACCCAGCCTATCGTGCCAAGCTGGTTCAAGATGGATTGATACAGCAGGACACCGGGCGCAACGCCAAAACACAGGAAGTCAGAGAGAGAATCCAACTCGGCGCCCATCTTGGACGTCGCATTCAAGCGCCGCGCCAGCAGGCCATCCAGCCCGTCCATCAAGGACGCGAGCAAGATCAGGCCCACAGCCCCGATGTAGTTTTCGTCCATAGAAAACCGGATCGAGGTCAAGCCAAAGGCCATCCCTGCCAGCGTGACCATGTTCGGCAGCAGCAGCAGGAAGGGGACTTTTTCGGACTGAACCGGGGGGCGTGGGCTGTGATCTGTCATGGGATCAGGACTTTGCGTTCAAATCCGCGAGAACGGTCTCACCGGCGATCATAGTCTGGCCGATTTGCACCTTGGGCTCGACGCCGTCGGGCAGGTAGATGTCCAGACGCGATCCAAAGCGGATCAGGCCAAAACGCTCGCCGGTCGCCAGCGTCTGCCCCTCTTTGGACCAGCACAGGATGCGGCGCGCCACGAGGCCCGCGATCTGCACGACACCGTAGCGGCGACCGTCTTCGAGTGCGACTGTCAGGCCGTTCCGTTCGTTGTCCTCGGACGCTTTGTCGAGCGAAGCGTTCAGAAACTTGCCGGGACGGTACGCGACCTTTTCCAAGGTTCCTGCTGCGGGCAGACGGTTCACGTGGCAGTTGAACACCGACATAAAGACCGAAATGCGGGTCATCGGCTGGTCGCCCAAACCCAATTCAGCGGGCGGCACAGCGGGTTCTAGCAGCGAAATGATCCCGTCCGCGGGCGAAATCATCAGGCCAGGCTGCGATGGGGTGACGCGCACCGGATCGCGGAAAAAGTAGTAGACCCAAACGGTCAGACCGACGCCGATCCAGCCAAGCGGCTCCCAGATCAGAAAAAGGATCACCGTGATCGCGACGGCAATCGCCACGAATTTGCGCCCCTCGGGGTGCATCGGTTTGACAAAGGTCGAGAGCATGGAAACAGACATCGGGGCCTCTGGTGCTGCGGGTTTGCGGCGTCCTAGCCTAAATTCTAGCGGGATGTTAGTGGGTTTGAACAGAATGCGGCAGAACGAACGCTGGCGCAATCAGTTGCAAGGGGCGTTAATGCACAGAATCCCCGAACCCGCGGGATCGTGAACTGTGTTCATGGACCAAGCTTGGGGGAAATGGCACGAGATTCGGCCAACCCAAGTACGGATTGGCCGGAAATCGAGTTCTTTAGCCGCGACCGGCGAGCGTTTTCATCGCATAGTAAAACTTGTCGCCTGCCATGCGGCGCGCCTGAAGTTTGACTTTGGCCAGAAGCGCTGCCGATCCTTTGGAGCCGTTTGCGCTGCGCATCCGGATCGGGCTGCCGTCGTGGATCATGCTTTGCGTTGCCACGCACAAGACAGGACGCTGGGAGATTTTCTGAATCTCGGCTGCGTCGTACGCCTCGCTTTCGATGAAGAGGTCAGCGCCGGTTTCGACGTAGATTCGTGCCTTGAACGCAGGCGAGTTCGCTTTCTCTTCGTCGGTCTGGGTCATGATCAGCTTGCCGTAACGCACACCGTTGTCACGCATCCACGCCTCGGTTTCTGCGCGGTATTTTTCGTGGCGGCTTGTCACCAGCCACGCAATCTCGCCGGAGGTAGCATGTAGCTTCTCAGCGGTCTGCAAGAACTTGCGATAGGCTTTACCATCATCGTCCTCGTGCGCCTCGGGGTTGCAGCAGAGCACGCCGTCAATGTCGACGCAGGCGTTCTGAAGCACGGCGTGGTGCATCATGTTCCACTGGCACACCGGAGACAGTGAATTGGTTTCCAAAACCACATCCACATCGGGGTGTTTAGCGACCTGCGAGTAGACCGAGCAGAAGACGATATTGCCAGAGACCCCTTCTAGCGCGACCCGCGCCTTTTTGAAAGCGCGGCCCGAGCCAACAGTATCGTCAATCACCAGCACCGTCCGCTGCTCTGACATGGCTTTGTCCACGTCTGGCGCGTCTTTGGTCGCGCCATAGCCAAAAACTTTGCCTGACACGAGTCCGTCCAGATCGGTAAGGGGCAGGTTCAGCTGTGTCGCGAGCATTGTCGCAGGCAACATGCCTGAGCGGGGAATCCCGACAACCAGATCAATTTTGTCAGGCAGTTTGCGTCGGTTTGCTAAAATCGCAGCCGACATGTCCTGAACACTAATAAATTTCATAAAATCGCTCCTGAAAAACGCGAAGCAGACAAGAATAAGCCAGTCAACCTTAGGTGGTGCGTCGATCTATTGCAATTTCAAACTCGGGGACAAGGTGTTCAGTACAGCGTTTTACTCGCTTTGATGAGATCACATCGGAGCTGTAGCGCGAGGCCAGACGCGATGGCTCGTAAGGTATAACGCGTCTGGATCAAGATTAAGGCGCTGTGATATATACAGTTTCTTTTGGGAGATGTCAGCGTGCGCTCGCCACGAGCGTTGCTGCGATGTCCATTTCGGATTTGCCTGCTGCTGCTGCAATTGCGCTCAAAGTTTCATCTTCGGAGTTTACGGAGTATCCTGCGCTTTCCAATGCGGCGGTCAGATCTGCCGAGTCTTGGTGCAGAACAGATGCAACTTCAGCGACAGAGCCCTTCATCACCATTGCAGACAGGGTAAACGCGGCGGGGCGCCCGCCTCCGCCTTCGCCGCCGACGGGAACCATAAAGATTGCTGCTGCCACAATTGAGACGCCCATCGCGATGCCAAAGGCCGCGCGCTTGAAATAGGCGGTCATGGGGCGCCAGTTTTTCCACATGTGCAGCACAAAGGGTATGATCAAAACCATGCTCAGCCATTCATGCATCCCGTGAAAGCCGGACGGCCCGATGTGAAAGAACAGAGCAACCCCTGAAATCAGGGAAACAAGGAAGAGGCCGGTAATAAACGGCGTGGCATAGCGCATCAGTGTCGATTTCATAAAAACGATCCTTTTTGGGTGCGGGAATGGCTGGCTACCGCCAAAAATCAGGTTGTTTTGATGAAACGCGCAAAGCTGGACTTTCCGTCGCGTATCGCGCGGAAATGTCTGGCTTAACCTGCAGATAGCATTCAGGTTTATGGGCTTTCGGTGATTTGGAAGGACGTGCTGGCGCTGCGCCCTTTGGCGTCGATCACAGTCAGCCTGCTGAAGCCCGCACCAATTTGAGGCACTGTAATTTGCCGTGCACGCGGATTCACGTCTACCGGCGCGCCATTAGCGAGCCACGTAAACGGCGGAGCTCCGTCCTGAAGTTTGGCAAAGAGCCCTTCGGGAAGAGCGGTGAGCTTTGCGCCTTCGGGTGGGAAGACAAGCTTTGGGGCGTCGAAATCCGGCAGAACACTGCCGTTGCGCGGAACAAATTCGCGCAGGTTCGGGGGCAGTGCTGCACCCGACAGTCGCAGCGTGTCCGGCGGTGCAGGGGGCAAAGGCGTGGGCCGGTTCGTTGCGCGTTGGTAGGCCGAAAACAGCAATGGTGCCGCGAGATCACCGCCAAAAGCGCCGGGCACGGGGGTACCGTCTGGTCGTCCCATCCAAACTCCGACCACGAGTGCCCCGTCAAAGCCGATGGCCCACGCATCCCTGTGTCCGTAGCTCGTCCCTGTTTTATAAGCGAGCGTTCTGCGCGGCGCTCCGGCGGGCGGGGGCAAATCCGCCAGAATATCTGCCACCTGCCATGCCGCACGCGGTGCCATCAGCCTGTGAGCCGACGCCGGAACATCGGCTTGCCGCCAATGGAGGGGCATGGGCCGCCCCAACCGTGCGAGCCCGCCATACAAGGTTACCAGATCCTCGAGCGTCAGGCCGATGCCGCCGAGGGCGATCGCCAGTCCAGCCTGCCCTGACGGAAGTTTCGGATCGGTCCCCGCAGTGCGCAATGCAGACATCAGGCGGGCGGGGCCAATCGACTCGGTCAGGGCAACCGCAGGGATGTTCAGTGAGAGCTGCAGAGCCTTGCGGAGTGGCAGAGGCCCACGGAAAGCCCCGTCGAAATTCTGAGGGGCATACTGGCCGAAGCGCATGGGCCGATCGTCAAACATCGTTTCGGGATGGGCGATGCCTTGGTCGAAGGACAGCCCGAAAATCAAGGGCTTCAACGTCGATCCGGGGGATCGAACCGCCCGCGTCATATCCAGATAAGCTGCGCCGCCGATTGCCTCTTGGTATCCCGCAGAGCCAACAGAGCCCAAGACTGCGCCTGTGCGGTGATCGGCGACCATGATTGCCAAGGACACACCAGAATGTTGGTTTTTGACAGCCTCTTTGGCGAGTTGTTGGAGTTGCGCCTGCAGGTCAGCACGCAGCGTAGTACGGTGGATCGCAGCGTCCGGTCGTTCCAAGACGGCGCGGTCCGCGAGATGGGGCGCCAGCATAGGCATCGCCGCCCGCCGCTGCGGCAAAGGTGCCGCACGGGCGGAGGCGACCTGTTCGGGCCGCAGCCTTCCTTCAGCGAGCATCCGGTCGAGGACGCGGGATCGAGCCGCGAAGGCCGCATCGTAGTTCCGGTCGGGGCGCCGCGTCTCTGGTGACTGAGGCAGAGCAACGAGCAACGCCGCTTCGGATGGAGTCAGGCGTTTGGGCGGTTTCCCGAAATAAAGGCGCGTTGCGGCGGCGATCCCTTCGATGTTCCCTCCGTAAGGCGCGCGGGTCAGATACAGGTTTAGGATGTCATCCTTCGTCATCCTGCGTTCCAAGGCCCACGCCACACGCATTTGCCGGAGTTTGCCCTGCAAATGGCCTGTCCCGCTGTTCTCAATGAGCCTCGCGACCTGCATCGTTAGGGTAGAGCCACCAGAGACCACGTCGCGATGCCAGATGGCTTGGCCGAGTGCGCGCGCCATGGCCCACAGGTCGACCCCCTTGTGCTGATAGAAACGGCCATCCTCGTAAGCAACCAGCATCTTTAGAAAATCTGGGTCGACCCTGGCCACGCTGGCCTCAAGACGCCAACGCCCGTCATCCACGGTATAGGCGCGCAGCAATTGCCCGCTGTGATCCAGTACCTCTACAGAGGTTTGCTGCGCCAAGGGGGGCAAAACTGTGTCTGCAATCCATTGGTCAAAGCGGTCGCGCACCCCTGCGAGCAGGGTTAGCACGACGGCTAATCCCAGCAGCGCATATCTCATGGTGTGACAGTGATCCGGCCGGTTTCAGAGACTGCGCGATAGCGTGGACGGTACATGTCCTGCACGCTCGCAGCCGGGGCGTGATAGCCCCCTGGCGTGACGGCGCGCACGATATATGCCAGCCTAAATCGTTCGGGGCGTGTCCAGTCAACTGCCGCGACAAAGCGATCGCTGCGGAACTGTGTCATGCGTGTGTCAATTGGCTCGATCCAAGACAGGCTACTGACATCGCCGCTGCGGATCAGGCTGGGATTGTCGATCTCGAATCCAGCGGGCAACGGATCATCGACAATCAGGCGGGCCTCGTGGGGCTCGGTTGGTGTGACCTCTAACACGACTGCGTAACGATTACCGGATACAAAGCTGCCCGTTGTGACCTCGTTCCCGTCCAGATCAAAGATGTGCCGTGTGATTTGGTAGCCATAGCCCCCAGCAGGGAAGGGAACTTCTGGCACCCCGAAGGTGGTCAGCGTCAGGGGCGTGTCCGCGCCTGTGTTCGTGATCTCGACTGGATCGGTTTCTTCGTCGCCCTCTAATAATTGCACGAGGGGGCCACTGACGGGCGCACCATCAATCTGAAGCGCATTTGTTTCGGGGTCATCGACCAAAGCGTGGGCCGCGAGCAAGGTCCAAGCCGCCTCTTGGGTCGAGCGTGGGTCCGAGGCGCGGGTGACAGCCATGGTCAGCGCCTCTTTGTCGATGACGGTGCTGCCCGCCTCGGTCGCGAGCGCGAGGAGGGAAGCTGTATCCCGCAATGTGGTGCCATAGTCGCTACGCATGGCGGTGGTGACTGCGGCGGTGCCAATCATCTGGGCCGACTGCCGGAACATCTGGTCTGCGCGGGTTTGATCGCCGTAGGCGGCCAAAGCGGCACCCAGCTGCGCTGCCGCCAGCGGGGTGGCGAAATCCTCGGCCTTCACGTCCGCATAATAGCGCAAATCACCCATATTCGCGGCCCCTGCGCGGGCCAACACCATGAGGGCGTAGGCAATATCCTGACCGCCCTCGTCAAAGTCGGTAGCGTAGTTCACCTGATTACGTAGGTTATCCAAGGCGGAGCGCAGAGCGCGTTGTGGCACGTCGTGGCCCGCCATATCCGCGCGAGTCAGGAAGTCGGTCACGTAGGCATCCAGCCAGAAATCCCCGCTATCGGCATACCACAAGCCAAAGCCACCATTGCTGGACTGGCGCGTCAGAATCTCGGTGATCGCGTGGTTCACTTTGGCAGATAAATCCTCGGCCTCGGTCATCCCGAGGGCGTTCGCCACTTGATCGAAATAAAGCAGTGGCAGCGCGGCAGAGGTGATTTGTTCAGTGCACCCATAGGGATAGCGGTCGAGGGTGGCGAGCAGGCCTGGCGCGTCAAAGGTCGCCAGAGGACCAGCCGAAAGCACTGCGCGGCCCGTGCCCTTGCGAAGCCCTGCAAAGACGTCATCGCTAAAGGTGAAGGTGTCCCCAGCGGCCAGTTCAAACCGGCGCGTGGTCGCAACCTCTGGATCGTTCGCACGCACGGGCATCCGAAGCACACGTTCCAGCCGCACTCCATCCGGCGTGGTCAATGCAACCTTGACGTCGGGATCGCCGACGGCAGAGGCGCTCAGCGTGATGCTGATCGACTTACTGTCTCCTTCGTCCAGCAGGATGGTCGTAGGGTAATCCCCCAGCATAATACCTTCGGGGGCGGTGACCTCTAGTGCCATCTCGCCTGATGTGCCCTCGGTATGGGTCAACTCCAGCAGCATGGTGCTGGTGTCGTTCGGGGCCAAGAAGCGCGGCAGGCTCGCACTGACGACCACGGGATCGCTCAGCGTGACATCGGCTTGGGCGCTGCCCACGCCTTGGGCCCCCCACGCAATCGCCATGAAGCGCAGTTGTCCGTCAAATGCAGGGATGTCGAAGGTCACCTGCGCTTTGCCCGTCTCGTCCAATTCGACAATTCCTGTGAAAAAAGTCACAAGATCTTCGGTCGGGGGTGGGCTTTGCATCGACATCGCGCCAGCGGCGTCGCCGCCGCTACGGACCGTTCCGCTTGCGCCGTTCAGACTGTCGATCAAGCGGCCGTAGATATCACGGATTCCAACTCCAAGGCGGCGCTGGCCAAAGTAATGCGCTTCTGGTTTTGGCGCGTCGTATCGGGTCAGGTTCAGAATACCCACATCAACCGCAGCGATTGTCGCATAAAGCGGCTTGTCGCCCGCATTCTCGACTTGCAAATCAACGGTCAGAGGGGCTCTGGGGCGGGCGGTGGCGGGCACGCTCAGGGACACTTCGAGATCGCGATCTTCTGGATCGACTCCTGCATGGGCCAGCCCTAGCGCGCGAGTGGGCATCAAGCTTTGCTCTGAGTCCATCGGGCGGACGACGCTGGCGGTCACATAGGCCCCCGCCCCCCAGCCAGATGTCACGGGCAACGAAACAATATTTTCGCCCTTTTTTACTTTGACCGCCTTCATGTCGATCAGCCCTTCGCCAAGGACGGTAATCAATGCGGTGCCTGCGTAACGTGGCACGAGCCGTAGCTTCGCCGTATCGCCTGCGGCGTAGCGCTCTGCGTCCAAGGACAATTCGAGCGTGTCGGGCGTGCTGGCGGCATCAGCTGCGGCGTACCATCCGGCGTCGAAGGCAACCGAGGTCTCGAGATAGCCCGCGCCATCATTTCGAGAGACCACCAATTCGTATTCGCCCCATGTGACGGGGTTTGTAATCTCGACCGGCTCTAGCCCCAGTTCGACTGTCCCTGCGGCGATGCGGGTGCGTGTGGTGATCGGCTCCCAGTTCCAGTCACCATAGAGCTGGTACCACTGATACGTCGTCTCGATCCGGTTCAGGGTCCACGTGACCGGCATGGGCATAGGCTGCCCGCTGGGATTGAGCGCGATCACGTCAAAAGCCGCTTCGCTGCCCTCGGACAGGGTGCCTTCAAAGAGGGGCTTCACGCCGATCAAAGGCGTGGCAGGCGCCAGATCGCGTACGATCTCGCGCTCGACCGGTCGGCCTGACCCTTCGGTCATTTGCGCGGTGACCGTCAGTTTCAACGGGCGATCTGCGGCCTCAACCGACGGGAGCGTTATTGGCAAAGAGGCCATTCCCTCGGTGTCGGTGCTCGTTCCGTTTGGCAGGGCGGCATAGGCGGGTGGCAGGGGTTCGTCATGGCGGCCAAAGAAATAACCCGGATAGTCCTTCAGACCGTCGCGGGCAGTCACACGAAGCGTTCCGCTGATTGGCAAGCCGCTCGCTGGCGCGCCGAAGAGATACATTGCATCGACATCCAGATTGGCCATCTCACCCGCCCGCAAGAGCGGCGGCAGGCTAAGGCCGAAGTCGAAGCGTTCGGGTAGAAAATCCTCGACCAGAACCTTGGTGCTGGCCAAGGCTGGAGCATCTGGATCGCCAAAAATTTGCAGTTCCCATGTTCCGCGCGGTGCAGTTTGACTTATTGGCAGGTCAAAAACATGCCCGCCCGCTGCACCTACCCCTGACAGAGTCCGGCTGTATTCGACCCCGTCAGGACGGCGCAGAAGCGCGGTCAGCGGCAGGTTCCAGATCACTTTGGCTTCTTCGTCACGGGCTAGGGCGGTCGCGCGAATTCGGTCGCCCGCACGATAAGCACCACGATCGGTCGCTAGGAAAAGGTCAACTGGGCCCGCAGGTGGCCGCCCCGCGACCCCCCTGTCTGAAAGGTCGAACTCTGGATCGAGCAAAGACAAGAAAGCGATATCGCTATTGCTGCGCGCCATGACAAGCGCAGGTTCGGCGCCTGACGTGCCTCGGAGCAGACCACTGGCGAACCGCGCGTAGCCGTCCTCGTCCGTTTGAGCGGTGCCAAGAATGGCGTTTGACCGCGAGATGAGCGTTAACCTGACCCCGCGCCGCGCCGTGCCATCGGTCAGGCTACGGGTAAAGACATGCAGGCCGTCGACACCGCTCAGTGTTGTCAGTCCCATGTCGGACAGGACAAACCACTGGGTTGCGGCAGCTTCGGGATCGCCTTGGATACTGGCTTGCAGGGCGTAGATACCCGTGGGCTGACCCGCCAAAGCCGACTTCATTGGCAGGCGCGTGAGGACGCTCTGGTTCAGTTCCATCCCAACCTTTGCGCTGCCCTCCCAAATTTTAGCGCCGACGCCATTGGAGAGGCGGCGTTCTTCGTATCCGTTCAGCGGGCGCCCGAAAATCCGGTCCTGAATGGCGGGCATCAGATTGCGATCGCTCACGTGATAGAGTGTCAGGTCAATAGACTGGGTATTAACCGTTGTGATCGGAATGGCTGGATCTGCGCCGCGTGGCAGCACATAGGCACGACCGGTAAAGGCCAAAGACGGGCTGCGATCGCGTACGTACATTGTCAGATCAACATCGCGCTGCAGTGTTTCGCCGCTCGCGGCTGGCAGGCCTTCGCGCAGGGTGATCCGGTAGCGCGCGCCGTGGGTCACGCCTGTGACGCAAAGGCGATTGGCATCCGCTTCGGCGGCAAGGCCCTGCGTCGCGCTTCTGACAAAATTGGCGTAATCGACACCGCCCTCGACCAGTGGCTCGGAAAATTCGGCACAGATGCGTGGTTCGGCCAGGTCGCTCTCGACCGTGTTGCCCGTGATTCGGAATCCGTACCGGTTGATCGCATGTTCCAGTAGATCGGCGGCTTCTTCTCGCGGCTGCGCGTCTTGGGCCAGTCGCAGTGCAGGGATCATGCGGCGACCTTCATACATACCCTCGAGCGCAAGCGCCATTTGATACAGGGCGCTGGCGCGCGTGCCCGCGTCTGACGCATAGAGGTAGCCGTTGATCGCGGCGCTCAGCGCGTCACTGCGCAAGCTCGCACCGCGGCTGCGCTCTTTCTCTGCGGCGATGAGCGTGAGGCGCGCATACTCGGTCCAAAGGCCCGCGCGGTCCGTGAGGGCGATCGCGGAACCGATAAACGACATTGCAACGGCGATCTCTCCATTTTGCTCGCGCTGCGCGGCGGAGCGCGTGTAATCCTCGACCGTGAAGTTGCCAGGCGCGTAGCGCACTCCAATATCCAACGCGAGTTCCGTCGCGCGATTCAGCATCGTCTCGTCCAGAAAGGCTAGATCAGCGCGCGCCGTTTCAGCAGCAATTAATGTCGCGGCAGGGGTAACAATGACCTTGGCCGAAAGCGCCCCGTCATAGGGAGACTCTTGGGTCACTCCGGTTTTTGGAAAGCACGAACCCGTGCGTGTATTAAATGTCAAAGCGATACATTGTGGATTGGACAAACAGGCCCTTTGGCAGGAGTCGAAATCCGTATCGAAGACAGCCTGCAAATCACCGCCATAGTAATCGACATTTCGCGCGACGTTCAGGCGGCGCTCGGGCAACGCTTCGGCCAAGGCGGTCAGAGGGATCATCAATCCCAACAAGAGAAGAATTCCTCTGAGCATGTTCTTACCTTTCGCTCCCCACCTTTTGCACAATCGTCTCATACAGAGGTTTGTGAGGGCAAGTCATGAAGACTAGACGCAAAAAATCTACTTTATTTTATTGACGATTTCGAACTCGAGGCGACAAAGGTGCCGGATTGGTTTCTGACCGTTAGTACAGCTTATGCGTGTTTTAAAATTTCGCGGTGCTTCGAGAGTATGCAAGCAGAGACTGGCTGAAATTGGCGATCCGGTTCAAAGTTAGGTGCGCGGCGGAAGTCCGCGCTGCTTTGGTCCCAAAGGAATGCTTCCAGAGATGCCTTGTGCTCAGGCCCCGCGGTTAAGGTGGCTTAGAAGCACCAAGGCAGTCCATCCGGTCTACCTCCATGTGATCGCCATGGATGAGATATGCCTCAAATCGAACGCGTGCGAATCTTTGAGTTTGACTGACAGGACCGTTTCGCCACCGTGGACAAAACTCTCGTCTTCGCTGGGTTCAGTTTTTGATCAGGCCTTGGAGGTATTTTCCGTATTCGGTCTTTTTGTAGGTTTCGGCGTGCTGGCGCATGTGGTCGTCGGTGATCCAGCCCTGCAGGTAGGCGATTTCTTCGGGGCAGCCGGATTGCATGCCTTGGCGGACCGATAGGGTCCGGACAAAGTTGCCTGCATCAAGCAGAGAGCCATGGGTTCCAGTATCGAGCCACGCGTAACCCCGGCCCATCTTTTCGACCGTTAGAATTCCCTCTTTGAGATAGCTTTCAAGCAGCGTCACGATCTCCAACTCCCCACGGGCAGAGGGTGTGACTCGGCGGGCGCGGGCAGGGGCTTCGCCGTCGAGGAAGTAGAGTCCGGTGACCGCGTAGTTCGAGGGCGGAACCTCGGGCTTCTCGATGATTTCACGGGCAGTGCCATCGGCGTCGAAGTCGACCACGCCGTAGCGCTCGGGATCGGCGACGTGATACCCGAACACCGTGCCACCCTTTGATTGAGCGTCTGCGCTTTGCAAGACTTCCGGCAGCCCGTGGCCAAAGAAGATGTTATCCCCGAGGACCATCGCCGAGGGCGCGCCGTCCAGAAAATCCTCGGCGAGAATATACGCCTGAGCCAGTCCGTCGGGTGAGGGTTGCACGATGTATTCGAGGCTCAGTCCCCACTGGCTGCCGTCGCCAAGCAGGCGCTGGAACTGGGATTGGTCTGCGGGGGTGGTGATGATGCAGATTTCGCGAATGCCTGCGAGCATCAGGACTGACAGCGGATAATAGATCATCGGTTTGTCGTAGACCGGCATCAACTGTTTCGACACCGCGAGGGTCAGCGGATAGAGGCGCGTGCCGGAACCGCCGGCGAGGATAATGCCTTTGCGTTGGGTCATTCGATGACGTCCAATTCTTCTAAAACTGTGGTCAATGCGGCCCTCCAATCGGGGCGGCGCAGGGTGAAATTCCGCAGGCTCTCGCAGTCCATCCGCGAATTCAGAGGGCGTTTGGCAGGGGTCGGGAAATTAGAGGTTGGAATATCGTTGATCGTAACATTCCGGCCCGCCTGACGGAAAATCTCGCGGGCGAAGTCGGCCCAGGACACATCAGGGCTGCCGGAGAAGTGGTAGGTTCCGGTGCGTGTGGGGTCGACCACCAGCGCCTCGGCCATGGCCATGGCGGCATAGGCGATGTCGCGGGCGGGCGTCGGGCCGCCGATCTGGTCCGAGACCACGTTCAGCATGTCCCGCGTGTCCGATAGGCGCAGCATGGTTTTGACGAAGTTGTTCCCGTGCGAGGAAAACACCCAAGAGGTGCGCATGATCGCATGGGCGCAGCCACTGGCGCGGATGCCCTCTTCGCCGACCAGTTTGCTGCGGCCGTAAGCGTTTGCCGGAGCGGTAGCATCGTCCGGACCGCGCGGGTCTGTGCCGCTGCCGTCGAATACGTAGTCGGTCGAGATGTGGACCAGCGGGATGCGCAGCTCGTCACAGGTGCGGGCCATGGCGGCGGGGGCGTGGCCGTTGATGATCGTGGCCAGCTCTTCTTCGCTCTCGGCCTTGTCCACGGCGGTGTAGGCCGCTGCGTTGATCACCGCGCGGGGGCGATTGTAGAGGATCGCGTCGATGCAATTGGTCGGCGCGCTCAGGTCGCAGGCCGCACGGTCCAGAAACGTCGCGTCAGGGATCAGCCGCCCCAATTCGCGCGCCACTTGTCCCGATTGGCCGAAGACGAGGATCATGCCTTGACCCCCAAACGCTCGCCTACCCCATGGCGGTCTTGCAGTGCGCGCCACCAGCGTTCGTTGTCCAGATACCAGTCAACAGTTTGCGCCAGACCCTCTTCGACGGTGACGCTCGGGCGCCACCCCAGTTCTTCGCATATGCGCGAGGGGTCGATCGCATAGCGGGCGTCATGGCCCGGGCGGTCGGTGACAAAGGTGATCTGATCCGCGTAGCTGCCCGCCTCTTTGGGGCGCTTCTGATCGAGAATGGCGCAGAGGGTTTTGACCAGCTCCAGATTGGTGCGCTCGTTCTCGCCGCCGATGTTGTAGCTGCGGCCCACCGCGCCCTTTTCCACGACCAGCAGCAGCGCGTCCGCGTGATCCTCGACATAGAGCCAATCGCGGATGTTCGATCCATCGCCATAAATCGGCAGCGGTTTACCCGCCAGCGCATTCAGGATGATGACGGGGATCAGCTTCTCGGGGAAGTGATAGGGGCCGTAATTGTTCGAGCAGTTGGTTAACACCACCGGCAGGCCATAGGTCTCGTGCCAGGCGCGAACCAGATGATCACTGCTGGCCTTGGAGGCAGAATAGGGGCTGCGCGGATCGTAAGGCGTGTCTTCGGTGAACTGCACTCTGAGATCATTGGGGAGCGATCCAAAGACCTCATCGGTCGAGATGTGGTGGAAGCGGAAGCTTTCGGGTTTGCCTTGCGCGGTCCAGTAGGTGCGCGCGGCCTCGAGCATGTTGAAGGTGCCAGTGACGTTCGTCTCGATAAAGTCCGCCGGGCCGTCGATGGACCGGTCCACATGGCTCTCGGCCGCCAGATGCATCACCGCATCAGGCGTATGCTTGGCAAACACCGCATCCAGCGCGGCGCGGTCGCGGATATCCACCTGCTCGAAGGCATAATCGGGGCTGTCTGCCACCATCGCCACATTATCGAGGCAGGCAGCATAGGTCAGCGCGTCCACATTCACGACCTGATGGCCACGGGACATGGCCAAGCGCACCACGGCAGAGCCGATAAATCCTGCACCGCCTGTGACGAGAAGCTTCATGGGAATTCCTTGGTCTTAAAACGGGGTTTTGAACTCTGAGAGCGGCACGGCGACCGCGTCTTTCTCGGACAAGACAGGGTCAATGCCGACATCTGGCCAGTCGATCCCGCAGCTGTCCCAGCGCACGGCACCGTCACATTCGGGGGCATAGAAATCTGTGCATTTGTAGATGATCTCGCTGTCCGGCTCGAGGGTCATGAACCCGTGCAAAAACCCGGCGGGGATCATGAGTTGCTTGCCATTCTCGAAGCTCAGCTCGACCCCGAACCACTGCCCGTAGGTCGCACTGCCCG
Source organism: Donghicola sp. (assembly GCF_025210255.1). Classification (NCBI taxonomy): domain Bacteria; kingdom Pseudomonadati; phylum Pseudomonadota; class Alphaproteobacteria; order Rhodobacterales; family Roseobacteraceae; genus Donghicola; species Donghicola sp. The sequence continues at coordinate 75,518 of NZ_JAOARZ010000026.1, forward strand.
AGCGCACATCCACAGCCACATCAAAGATCCGCCCGCGCCCACAGCGCACCAGTTTGGCCTGCGCATGGGGCGGGCTTTGGAAATGCAGACCCCGCACGGTCCCGACCTGCGACGACAGCGAATGATTGTCCTGAACAAAGGTGTAGTCCAGACCCTGCTCGGCAAACGCACGCGAGCTCCAGCTCTCCGAGAAAAATCCGCGGTGGTCCCCAAATCGACGGGGAGTCACAAGGATCACGTCGGACAAAGGCGTCCGCTCAAAATCAGTCATAAAAAAGGCCTGTCTTCTCACTCAGGTCAGCTTGTCGAAAAAAGCTTCCACCTTTCAACAGCATAACTCAACAAAAATACTGACAGTTTTTAAATTCCGTTTACGCGACAGAAATGCTGTATTTTGAATGTAACTATCTAAAATATCATAATGAATCCGGCTTTTTCAAAGGCCGCGTGCTGATGCTTCGGATGGATGCGCTTGCACGGGGGTTTTGCATGAACGTCGGGTGCAGGGCTTTTTGTAAGTCTGATTAGAATAAAGTACTCCGGCCTAATTTTTGCCGTATTTTCGCCCTGAACGCGCCGAAACATTGAGGCGATCTACAAGGGATTGTTCCACACCGTTTCGGTGTTTTTGTGTAGGTTGGCCATGTTAGGCGGATTGGTTTCTGGAATTATTGCCGTGTATTCTTCTGCGCTGCTTCTGTGGTGCTTGGGAATTGCGTTCGGCACCACCGGTCTGATCGCGAGCGTCTTTGGCGGCGCGGTCTTTGTTATCGTGTCACTGCTGCCAAGGCGGCGCCATTCCTCCGCAGAATCAGAAACAGGCAGTTGCCCGCGCACACTGTGATGCGCAGGAGCGGAATTATGCCTTTCAGTTAGCCGCTCGCCGGAGGGCTTGGCGCTTGCGCCGGGCTCTCCGGTACTTTCTGGCAGGGTTCTGAAAACCCGCTCTTTTCCAATAGTAGTCGATGCTGATAGACCGTTCCCGATGCCCGTGAACATGAAAGACGGGTCTAGATTTGAAGACGGGATACAAGAGATGAAATTTGTTGTCGCTGGCATTGGGTATGTGGGCTTGTCGAACGCTGTTCTGTTGGCTCAGAACAACCCGGTCGTTGCGGTCGATATCTCGGAACAGCGAGTGGCAGATGTGAACGCCCGCAAAAGCCCGATCGTCGACGCAGAGCTCGAAGAATATCTGGCTAACAAAGACCTCGATCTCACGGCGACCACAGACCTGTCGGGCGCAGCAGCGGATGCGGATTTCGTCATCGTGGCGACGCCGACCAACTACGATCCCGTCAACAATTACTTCGATACAAGCAGTGTCGAGGCAGTGATCAAATCCGTTCTTGCCGTCAATGCCAAAGCCGCAATCATCATTAAATCAACGATTCCAGTGGGGTACACAGAGCGTCTTTCTGCGGAACTCGGCACGGATCAGGTCATCTTCAGCCCTGAATTCCTGCGCGAGGGCAAGGCGCTGTATGATAACCTACATCCCAGCCGGATCGTTGTGGGTGAGCAAAGCGAACGGGCAAAGAAATTCGCGGACGCTCTGCTCGAGGGCGCGATCAAGAAAGATGTCGATGTCTTGTTCACCGGCTCGACCGAAGCTGAAGCGATCAAGCTTTTCGCGAACACTTACCTCGCGATGCGCGTTGCGTATTTCAACGAGCTTGACAGCTATGCGATGGCGCTTGGCCTCGACAGCCGTCAAATCATTGAGGGCGTCGGCCTAGACCCTCGAATCGGCAGCCATTACAACAACCCAAGCTTTGGGTATGGCGGCTATTGCCTGCCCAAAGACACCAAGCAGTTGCTCGCAAATTATTCGGAAGTGCCGCAGAACATCATTCGCGCGATTGTGGATGCAAACCGGACCCGTAAGGATTTCCTATCTGATAGCATCGTCGCTAAAGGTCCCAAAATCGTGGGTATTTACCGATTGGTTATGAAGGCTGGATCAGACAACTTCCGCCAAAGTTCGATTCAGGGCATCATGAAGCGGGTGAAGGCTAAGGGGATTGAGGTTATTGTTTACGAGCCCGTGCTGGAGGAAGATACATTCTTCCACTCGCGCGTGGTCAATGATCTGGATGACTTTAAGGCCGAGGCAGACGTGATCGTGGCGAACCGTATTACGGACGATATTGCCGATGTTGCGGATAAGGTCTTTAGCCGCGATCTGTTCGGTTCTGACTAAGCTATCCTAAAACGGAACGAAGTTTGGCAAGCGGGTCAGGCTTCGTTCTACCAAATCCTGTAGTCTGGCATCAGCTTGCGCGATGACTTCGTGCGGATAGATCGGTGTCACATAGCGGACCAAGGCGCCATCGGTGCGGCCTTGGATGAGGCTATCGCTCAGGACAGACAGCTTTGCCTTAAAATCGTTGGTGAGCCGTTTGCCACGCTGTTCGAACCAGTAGTACACGAGTTGCTGCGCGGTCCCGTTCTGGATGATCGCGCGGTTTACTGAGAATGCCCCATACATTCCCGTAGTTTGTAGCGTATAGGGCGCAATCTCGTAGATTTCCCAACCTGACGAAGGCAAGCAAACCTCAGGGGAATGGATGCCTTGGCCTTCGGTCTGACGAGCATAGTAGGCCACGAACATGTTTGCTGCGCGACCGGTGTCCGAGTCAACGAAATGCGCGTTCAGATAGTCGTCTGCTGCGAGCACACGCTCAATTTCGGGCTCGAGCGTCGAGGTGCTCCCATGCCAAGGTCCGATCTCTCTTGGAAAGAGGACGAATGGCTCGCGGTGGATCGTTGTCGTCGCCGTGCTTGGCCAAAGGACCCAAGTCGCGGCCAGTCCGATCGTCACCGCCGTGTTCCCGTAGACCGCGCGCGATGCTGCAATCTGGGTGACGCGACTGACAATTGGCAGCAGTCCGTCGAAATCTAGATCAAGCGCATCAAGAAGGGGGCGGGGTGCACGTTCCGTCCTCTGCAAAAGCCACGCCATCGCGAAGAGGATGGCGATACAGGTCAGAAAGATGACCCAGCCTTCGAAAAAGTGCAAAAAGCCTTCGGCTTGCTCGATGCCATAGCTATTGACCAACAACCCGATGATCCCGATCCGCACGGAATTCATAGCGACCGTAAGCGGTGCAGCAGACAGCAAGAGTATGGCTTTGTGCCAGAGCGGCCCTTTGTACAGGATTGAAAAGAGGTATGAAAAGCTCAGAATTGGGAATAGATAACGCAGGCCAGAGCAGGCTTCGGCAACCTGCAGTTTGTAGACCCCAAGGTCGATGATGTTGCCCTCTAAGTAAACAGGGACACCAAACGCACGCACAATCCAAACGCCCATTTCAGAGCTAACGCCCTGCAAGAATGTCGTTAGGTTCCAGTATAGGAACTGCGGTAGGGGCAGCATAAAGATCAGATGAAACACGGGCAGCATGTGCAAACGCCCACGTCTCGCGCCAAAATAGGTCAAAACGATTCCCGCCATCCACAGGATGAACCCATAGGTGACGATATCGGGAATTCGGGTCACATTTCCAAGTAGGGCGACCAAGAGTGCAGCGAGGGTCACGCCGATCCCGAGTACACGGTCTTTTGGTGCAGGGTCAGCAGGAGGAAGCTCTCGCAGTTCGCGCAGGAACAGATAGAGCGAGATGATCGGGATCAGTGGCCCGTGGCTGTATTCAGGTCGGCTCCATGCGTCCAATAGATCCGCAAATCCAAGCCAGAAGATTGGCAGCGAACTGAGCGAGAGCAGGAGAATTCCCCAAAACCCGCCCGAAAAGCGGCTCTGCCCGCCGCGTATAGCGCGTGCTTCTGTCGATGAAAATGCCATCGTGCCTACCCGAAAAAAACTCATAAAAACGCAGTCACCCTAACAGAGTAGACTGACTGCGCCTAATGAAACCGGAACCAATGTTGCCCCATCAGGCAAGATTGTTCCTAATATTCGGTTAATGTAGGATCAGTGGCTAAACGTGAAATCGCGGCTGATCTGCATGTAGACCTTGTTTGAAATTGCGTCATCAAGGCCTTCTTGCATGTTGCGTCGCTGGCTGACGCCCGTTGTCAGAACCCAGTCGCGTGTCAACTGGTGGTCGTAATCCAGCGACAGATCGGCCTGCCACGAGGTTGGGTTGCTGCCGTTCAGATAATCAACCTCTCCATAGTTTCCGTTTAGCGACAGTTGTGACAAGCTGTTGATTTCGTGGGTCCACGCGGAGCCAAGGGTCGACACGACGCGGTCACCGCCAGTGTCCGTGGCACTGACGTCACGCATCAAGTTCATCCCGAAGGTGCCGCGCTTGAATTCACGACTGTAGGTCATCTTCCCGATCCAAGTGCTATCACCGGATTCATTTTGGCTCAGGCCGAATTCGCCTGCCAATGCAGCGCTCGGCATTTCGACGCTGCGCGTAAAAGTCAGGGCATCGCGCGCGCCCGTGGCCGCGATCTCACGATCGAGATCGATACCAATTGTGCCGCGGATCAGTTCCTTGTCGTAGCCGAGGTTGAAAGTCGCGCCCGCTTCCTCCTCTTCTAGGCCAGAGGCCGTGGTCGAGACCGTGGTGTACCCCGTGGCAAAGCTGAGCGCGCTCGTCGGATCGATGGCATAGTTGATGCCAGCTTCGCCGCTGCGGGTCTCGCGTTCGGTGTTTTGCAGGTTGTCGGCCTCGTGGTACTTGTACCGAAGCTGTGCGTTCATCGTAGTGACCGGAGAAAGCCGAAGTCGCGTGGCCAAGCTTCCGCCAGCGGTGCTGCTGTCGTAATAGGTCGGCGCGGTTGTGTCGTAGTAGCGCACATCCCCGCGCTCGGCAGAGATGTCGAGCTCAATCGGCATATCCTTGAGCATTTCCAGCGTGACCGACTGATTCAGGAGACGCCGCCGCCCGTCGTCCGGCGTGATCGTGACTTCGCCTGTTTCGGGGTCATAAATCGATGAGACCGAGGTGACGTCCTGCTCTTCGGCACGGCTAACGGCGCGCAGAGTACTGCCAGCGCCCTCGCGCTGGTAGAACAGACGCAAGCTCGGATCTGTGACATCTTGAACGGAGTCGTTCGGCTCTTCGGAGAAGGTCAGAGCGGCAGAGCCCTCGATGTCCAACTGTTCGATGCTGGTCCGGCGGCTGATGCCCGCGCTTAGGGTCGTGGCAAAGGTGTTGGTGTCGCCCTCGGACGGGCGGTCCATCGCGGCATTGCTTTCGCTGCTTAGTTCAGAGGAGATGCCAAATCGCGTCTCATTGCCCAACGAGCCGTCCTCTTGAGCGGACGCCGTATAGGCCAGAAGTGTAACTGTCGAAAACGAGAATACTTGATAGAGCCGCTGACTCGACCTCATCGCCTGAACTTTCCTATGCGCAGGTGATCGCACTGGATCGACCTACTATGCTGCCTCAAACGCCCTAATTTCCAGAGCTCCCGCTATTTTGCGGGTTTGAAACAACTTTATTCGAAAAGCCGCCGTTCGGGAACCACAATTACATCTCCTTCTTGGAGAGGTGTTGCGCCAGAGATACCCCGCCCCCGTTTGTAGTCGAAGATATACGTCGTCTCGAGGCCCGTTTTGGGATTAACGCGGCGCAGTTCGATACGGTTTGTCGCTGCAAAACGGGTAAAGCCGCCGGCGGTCGCGATAGCCTGCAGGATGGTAACGCCTTCTTTGGTGTCGATGTCCAAACGGCCAGGTGTGTTGATTTCCCCCATAGCGTAAACACCGTAGGTCCGGATGATCGGGACGGTTGGTGCGCGGGGTGGGGCTAGCGACGCGACACTGACAAAAACGTTAGGCGAGACATTAAAGTTTGGCGCTAATTGCGACACAATCGAAGATTGTACAGCGCCGATGGTTCGTCCTGCCGCACGGATCGTTCCCGCAAACGGAAAGGTTATGTTGCCGTCAGGTAGAACCAGAACCGGACGGCTCAGATTTGTATCTTCGAGGACTTCGATCTGGAGGGTGTCGCCGGCTTTGATCCGGTAGTTATCAGCAGTCGCGCCTGACCCGATGGCGGAGAACGCCAGTACAAAAGCCAAAAACGCGAGGCGCAGGACACTGCGCAGGGTCCGGAGAAATGCCATCTTTTTTCCTCGTTAAACACGGCGGGGGATGAGAAGAGCGCTGTGGCAGATCGCTGCAAAGTCGCCGTTTTACCTAAACAAAAGCCATTGCAAGTATACGTTATATCAGCTTTCGAATAAACAACTCAGACGCAAGTCTCGCCGCTTTTCTGCAAATCTGCGATGATATTTGCTTACTCGGTGACAATCTCTGACGGGGCGGCTGCCAAAGAGGCCAGCGCGGCTGTCACCTGTGCCTGTAGTTCTGGCATTTCGTCCTGATGATCCATCAGCAATTCGGAGGCATATACCAAGGTGGTTTGAGCGCTTTGTGCCTGACCCGCCGCGACATACGCCATGCCCAAATGGTATTGAACGGTTGGATCTCCGTTCAGCGCAGAAGCCGCCGGCTCCAGATGCTCCAGAGCTTGCGCGACTTCGCCCCGTTTCAGAGCGATCCAGCCATACGTGTCCTGATAGGGGGGGTAGGTCGAGCCCTGCAGTCGACGCGCGATTAGATAGGCGCGATTCAGGCTGTCCGTATCATCGCGTTCGGTGGAAAGAAGGCTTGCCAAGTTGTTTGCGATCATCTCTTGGCCGCTGTCTTGGGCGTATAGGTCTTCGTAAATGGCGATTGCCTGATCCGTCTCCCCGATCGCCTGCATATGGCTTGCGTGTATCCATTTCAGGCCCGCGTCTTGGGGCAGATGATCTAGCGCCTCTTCGATCACCGAAAGGGCAGTTTTCATCTTACCGGCGCGCTGGTGCAGATTGTACATGGCCATCCATGCGTCTCTGAGCGTTGGATCATCTGTGACCAACGAGCGAAAGAGCGCGATGGCCTCCGCGTCCTGATGGATGTGCCCCAATGTTGTTGCATAAAGGAAAGAGGCAACCGGATCCTCTGGCTGTGCGGTGTAAGCCGCCTTGGCGTAGTCCGCAGCTTCGGCCATCTGATTGTCTAGGATCATGCTCCGGATCACCATAGCGGCACCGGTCGTATCGTTGTCCAATTGGTTCTCGACAAACTGCATCAGCTCTTTGGTCTTGCGGCGCTGGATCAACTGCTGCCCTTCGAGCTGGTCTGCAAGGTGGGCTGCCGCGTCGCTCCGAAGTTGTCGCAGGCGGTGAATATCTTGCGTAACGCGGCCCCAATCCTCCATCGCGATGTGGATTTCCGTCAGCGTGCCAAGGAGTTGGAGATTGGCATTTTGACGGCGCAACGCTTCCAAGGTCAGATTTTCAGCGGCGGGCAATTGGCCTTGGGTCCGCAGCACCTCCACCATCTGTAGGGTTAAGGTGGGATCGTAACTTGCAGACTCAACCGCCCGCATGAGTACGTCTGACATCAGGTCTTGGCTGCCTTCGCGCTCGTATGCGCGCGCAAGGGTCGCCAGAACCAGCGCGTTATCGGGTTCTTGATCCAACGCTTTGCGAAGCGTGATTATCGCGTCGCCTGTCTTGTCCTCATCAATCAACCAATCGCCCTGCATGCGCAGCGCATCAACCTGTGCTGGGTCGTGGTTCAAGACTTGAGTCACAAGCTTTTGGGCCGCGCTATGCTGATCCGTTTCACTCAGGATAGCGGCAAGGGCGATGCGTGTGCGGTCGGTGGCTTCGCTTTCGGGGGCGTCTTTGAGCAGAGCTTTTAATTCCAAGGTCGCCTCGGCTGTCTCACCCAATTCATAGCGCAGAGCCGCACGAAGCGCCTGAAAACGCGCCCGATGCGCGGCGATGTCAAAGGCTTCAGGTTCCGCGGAAAGTGATAGGTTCAAGTCGGTCAAAGCGGCCTCTGGTCCGCGGGTTTCCTTGATGTACGCAATCAGTAATTCGCGTGCTTCCGGCTCGGTCCCCGTTTGCTCTCTTAGCCAGCGTTCTGCGTCGGCCAAGCGACCTTGGCGCGTATACCAATTCACGAGCTTCACACCTAGGCTGGGATCTTCGGGAAAGTTCTCCGCCATTTGGAGTAAGGCGTCTTCCATCCCTCTCAGATCCCCGAGTCGTTCGAGCGCCATGAGGCGCGCGCGATGGATCGGTAAGCTTTTTGAATGAAACTTTAGGGTCGCATTTGCTTGATCAAGCAATCTGGACCAGTGTCCCCCCTCGATCAGGCCTGCCATCACTGTTTGGGCGGCATAAAACTGGTCTGGGTGATCTTGAAGAATTTGATCGGCACGCGTGATCGCGCTCTGCTGTGTCTGCGCATCTTTCGCGCGGAGGGCAAGTTGGTAGTCGACAGCCGCGTCGATCGCTCGCGCTTCTGGGGTGTCGGGCAGCAGCGTGGACGCATTGGACGCGTACGGCTCGGCTTCTTCGTATGAGAAGCTTTCCATCAGCAGACGCGCAGTTACAAGTTGCGCTGCGCCATCCTCCGGCTGCTGCTCGACCAAGCGCATGTACTGCGCCAGACCCTCGGCCACTTCGCCTGCCGCGATTACAGTGTCCGCGTAGAGCCGCCTTGCTTCCAAATGAGTGTTGTTCAGCTTGAGTACATTGCGAAGCTCAATCAGCGCTCTTGGTGAATCGCCATCGGCCACTAGGGAAAGTGCGTTTTGGTAATGCTCTTCAGCGCGTTCCTCTGACGAGTCACAAGCGGTCAAAGTCAGGATGAGAGAAAGGGCAAGGAAAAGTCTGGTCACTGAAAAGCGTCCCTGAAGAATGTCTATTAGGGGTCAGACCCCGGTCCCTCTCAGCACGACGAAAATAGTACTGAAAAGAAGGCGAAGATCGGTGCGAAAGCTGAGTTTGTGCAGGTAGGCGTCGTCATACGCCGCCCGATCGATAAAGCTGGTGCTGTGCCTGTCGGACACTTGCCATGGACCAGTGAGCCCGGGGCGGGTCAGATAATACGCGCGACCGGGATAAAAGGCGGACTGTTCCACCATCATGGGGCGCGGACCGACAAGGCTCATTTCACCACGCAGGACATTTAGCAGTTGAGGCAACTCGTCGAGCGAGGTTTTGCGAAGAAACCGGCCAACCATCGTAATGCGAGGATCGTAGCGTAGTTTCTGATGGGTTTCCCACTCTTCGCGGGCATCCGGATTGCGCGCCAAATAGTCTTCGAGCCGCTTATCTGCGTCGTGCACCATGGTGCGGAACTTGAACATTCGAAAGATCCGCCCGTGCCGCCCGACCCGGCGTTGAGTGTAAATCGGATTGTATCCGTCAAAGGAGATGAGCGCGCTCAGTCCCAGCGCGATGGGAAGCAAGAAAGGCGCGGCCAGCAACAGGAGCATTCCTGTGAGCCAAATGTCGAAGGCGCGTTTGTAATATAGGGCATACGTTTGATCCGGCCTTAAGTAGGCTGGTGGAGGACTGCTCACGTAACCCAGAGGCTGGTTTTGGGAGGCCGAAAAACTGTCTGATAAGATCATGACACCCAACTCATTAAACACAAAACAGGACCAGCGACGATGCTCGTCCGATAGAAATCGATACGGAGCCGGCACAATTCGTGCCGAGAAACATGCAAATTTGGTTAACGATGAACCATAAATGTACTAAAATAATATTTGCGGGTATGGCCGCATTTAAATCCTCTGATTTTACGTCTGATTTTTCAAGAAATTTTCGGATGAACGCGTTTCTGTGTTGAGTTTTCGGGCTGCGTGAAGCCAAGATATTTAAATTAAATCAGATGTTTGTTGAATTTTTGGTGCGCTGTGGTCCAGCGAGTTTGGGTCCAACCAGTCAAGATAAATCGCGGCGTATTTAAATTTGGTTAATGGCGTGATTTCAGAGTGACTGTTTTCTTTGAGTTATCAATCAGAGACACTATGAAATTGATATTTATTTGCTCTGTTGCATTAATTGTAAGTTAAGCACAATATTGCTTCGTTATTCGTATGTGTTTCGCGGGTCGGTGTCGTGGTTGTTTTGTTTCTTCGCCATAGGGATTTGAATGCTGCGCCTGATCTGGCGCTGCCATTCCGCATTGGGTGGGACGGCTACGCTAGCAGCACTGCGACCGACTATCGCCTTCCGTATTTTCGGGCGAGGTGACGTGTTAGCTGATTTTTCTAAAAGGTTTTTGTGTATGTCTTCCGGTGCCATGTACGCTGCCCATTTCGGGTTGAAGCAGCGCCCGTTCACCCTGCTTCCTGATCCCGACTTCTTGTTCTGGTCCCCTGAGCATCGCCGTGCGTATTCGGTTCTCGAAATCGGAATTTTGTCACGCGCGCCGATTACGCTGGTCACGGGTGAAATTGGGTCGGGAAAGACCACTTTGCTGCGACAGTTGATGAACCGCATGGAAGAGGATCTGTCGGTTGGTCTCATTTCGAATTTTGCCGGTGCGCGGGAGGACCTGATGCGCTGGGTGCTGAATGCCTTTGGCCTTCAGGTGCCTGAAGATCATCCAGACGATGTGCATCGGTATCAGGTTTTTGTGGATTTTCTGGTGCAGGAGTATGCGAGCGGACGACGTGTCATTCTGATTATCGACGAAGCTCAGAACTTGTCCGTCGACGCGCTTGAGGAGTTGCGCATGTTGACCAACGTGAATTCAGGTCAGGATGAGGTGTTTCAGCTGATCCTCGTGGGTCAAGTCGAACTGCGTGATCGCATCCTGCGCCCCAAGCTCAAGCAGGTCGCGCAGCGGATTGCCGCGAGTTTCCACTTGGGGCCTATGCGCGGCGAGGAAGTGCAGGATTACGTGCGTCACCGGCTGCAGTCAGCTGGCGGATCTGGCGATGAATTTTCGGACGGCGCGATGGCACTGATCCACAAGAATACCGACGGAATTCCGCGGTTAGTCAATCAGTTATGCGATTTGTCCCTGATGTACGCTTGGACGGATGACGAAGAAGTTGTGTCGGCCGAGACGGTCGAGGCGGTGCTTCAGGACAAGGTGTTCTTTGGCGCGCAACTTTTGGGTGGGGCTCAGAAGGAGCAACAAGCTTGATGCACGAAGTGAAGTACGCCTTTGCGATCTTTCTTAGACGATTGCCATGGTTTTTGGTGGTGGCAGGGGGGATTTCCACCCTCGCTATTCTCACTGCGATCAGTTTGCCGCCGGCCTATGTGAGCCAAGTGCGACTCTTGGTCGAAAGTTCGCAAATCCCCGGAGATCTGGCCGAATCGACGGTTCAAACCTCGGCACAGGAGCAATTGCAGATTTTTGAGACGCGATTGCTGACACGGGCAAACTTGCTCGAGATATCGCGCAGGATTCAAGTGCCTGAAAATGTTGGTGAAATGTCGCCGGATCAGATCGTCGACGCCATGCGCGCGCGGACGAGTATTCGCATCTCAGGCGGGCGCCAAGAGGCGACGCTGATGCTCATCAGCTTTGAGGCAACTGATGCGCAGAAGGCAGCAGGTGTTCTGAACGAGTATTTGACGCTGATTTTGCGCGAAGAGGCGCAGTACCGCACAACGCGTGCGGGTCAGACCCAAGAGTTTTTCGACCAAGAGGTGAATAGACTAGGATCTGAACTGAGCGCTCAGAGTGCAAAAATCTTGAGCTTTAAGAACGAACACGCCGATGCCTTGCCGGAAAGTCTGGAGTATCGCCGAACGGTATTGCTGAACCAGCAAGAACGCCTACTGCAAATTCAGCACGAGATCACCAGTCTGAGTGAGCAGAAAGAACGGTTGGTACACGTCTTTAACTCAACGGGCCGGGTGGAGACGGGGGCGGCGCAAACGCCTGAAGAAATGCGTCTTAGAACGCTAGAAGCGGAGCTGAGCGGCCTTTCTTCGATATATTCCGATAACCATCCGCGTGTGCTGGCGCTGAAGGCTCAAGTCGCCCAAGCGCAAAAGTTGGTGAGCGCTGGCATCGATCAGGATGATGCGGCGGATCAGGATCCGGCGCGTGCCATGTTTAGCTTGCAGATGGAAGAAGCGGACACGCGCCTTGCCTTCTTGGAAGAGCAAAAGGCGCAGTTGGAGGCCCAGATGCAGACTTTGACCGAGAGCATCGCTGTCACCCCAGCGAATGCGATCGCGCTAGATGCATTGGAGCGCGATCACAGGAACATTCAAGAACAGTACAATCAAGCGGTCGATCGTTTGGCGCGTGCCTCGACCGGCGAGCGGATTGAGGCGCTGTCGCGCGGGCGTCGGATCACTGTGGTCGAACAGCCAACGGCTCCCTCAGCTCCGACCAAGCCGAATAGGCCGTTGATCGCGGGCGGTGGCACCTTCTTGGGCATCGCGGTCGGCCTCGGGCTGATCTTTGCGCTAGAGATGCTGAACCGGACGGTGCGTCGTCCGGCTGACCTCGTTCGGCGCTTAGGGGTCACACCCATTGCGACCATTCCCTATTTGCGCACACGCCGCCAGAGGATGATCCGGCGGCTGTCCTTTGGGGCTGCGGTTTTGGTTGGGGTCACGGTGATTCCGGCGATGATCTACTTACTGCACGTTCATTACCTTCCGCTCGACCTGATTGCGGCGCGGGTCATGGACAAACTGCATCTCAGAGGCTGAGGAGACGGCGATGGAACGACTACAGGCCGCCTTGCAGAAGGCGCGAGCACAGCGCGAAGGCGGAGCGGCAGAAGCGCCCCGCCGCAAAGCGCGCGGGAGTGTGATACCAACTCGCCGTCGCCGTTCTTCGATGATCGACGACGTTTGGCAGGCTCTGCCAGAGCTAGAGGTGAATACTGACGTATGGCAGCTCCACCGACTTTTCGCCTTCAAAGGCGGGGCGGACGCAGCTCCGTTTGACCTGCTTCGAACGAAGTTGCTGCGGCTTGTGCGTCAACATGGCTGGAAACGAGTAGCGATCATTTCCGCGAACGCGGACGCCGGAAAATCGACAACCGTCGCAAATCTGGCGCTGTCCTTTTCCCGTCAAAAAGACCTGCGGACTTTTGCTGTCGATTTCGATCTGCGGCGGCCTTCGATGGCGCGTCTGCTGGGCCAGCATCTGCAGACCAACATGGGGCAAGTGATCCGCGGGGAAGTGGCGTTCGAGCAGCATGTACGGCGGCTCGGCACGAACATGGGCTTTGCGATGAACGACCTGCCTGTCCATCAACCTGCGGAATTGTTGCAGAGCGCACGGACGGCGGAATTGATCGGTCAAATTGAGGAAAAATACTCTACCGATCTGATACTGTTCGACATGCCGCCGATGATGGTGGCAGACGACGCCCACGGTTTTCTGCGCTTGGTTGATGCGGCTCTGATCGTGATTGAGGCAGAAAAAACACCTCTTAAGCAGATAGATATCTTGGAGCGTCAGGTGGCAGATCTAACCAACGTGGCGGGGATCGTCTTGAATAAATGTAACTATTCCGACGAGTACACCGGCTCTTACCATGACTATTACTAGGCGACCCTTCGCCGCTGTAATCATTCCCCATTTCAATGATCATGAACGGTTGCAGCGGTGCCTTGGGGCACTTTGGCATGCTGGCGTCCCAGAGGATGTCGAGGTGGTGGTCGTGGACAACGGGTCGTCACCTGCCGTTGTGGTTTCAGGTGAATTTCCGGGGCTTCGATTGGTGTTAGAGCCGCTCAAAGGTGCCGCAAGCGCCCGCAATCGCGGAGTCGCAGAGACGACCGCACCGCGCCTGTGGTTCTTGGATGCTGATTGCGTTCCCGCGCTGGACTGGCTGGATCAAGCGCGTGTGGTGTGTGATCGTGCGAGTATTGTCGGAGGCGAGGTCGAGATTTTTGATGAAAGCATGGGCCGCAGAAGCGGCGCGCAGGGGTTCGAAGCGCTCTTTGCCTTTGATTGCCAGGCATATGTCGAACAGATGGGCTTCGCTGTGACAGCGAACTTGCTGACAACACGAGAACTTTTCGAGCGCGCGGGGCCGTTCATCGATGGCGTGCCAGAGGACAAAGAATGGTGCAATCGCGCCGTTCAGGCGGGCGCGAACATTGTCTACGAGCCGCGTTTGCGCGTGGGGCATCCTTCGCGGTCGGATTGGATGGCGTTGCGGCGGAAATGGCGGCGTTTGACGCAAGAAGCATGGTCAGATCAAAGGCGAAAGCCCTACGGAAAAATCCGATGGGCAGTGCGCTCCGCGTTGGTCATGATTTCAGGGATCGCGCATCTGCCCCGAGTTGTGAGCACTGACAAACTCTGTGTGTCTGAAAAAGTTCTTACGGCTCTAACGCTGCTTCGACTGCGTGCGGTGCGTGGGCTCTGGATGATTGGGCAAATCACTGGCGTGCGACCGTAGCGCGCGGCGCTTTTTCTGCCGCTTAAGAATTCTTCACAAACACTCTGCTGGATTTCCAATGCCCTCGGGGCAACAAAGAGGTGCGGCATGCAGATTTCAGTAGGCTCTAGCGTTTCAAATCACCGCCACGTTCAGGCCACCGTTCGGCCCGCCGTGTTATTGGCGATGGGGCAATCCAACATGGTGGACCGCTCAGGGGCAGATACAACAGCGGTTTGGCCAAGTCAGGTCCAGATTTTTGATCCTTCTTCAGAGGCCTTGGTGCCGCCGACCAAGAATCTGACTTGGTTGCCAAGCGTCCCCGGTGCAACCACGGATTTTGACAGGGGACCGGGCCATGCGGTGCGCGTCTTTGCAACACACTGGTGTCAGGCTCATCCGGATCGTCCGCTCTACATTTTGCCAGTTGCGCGAGGCGGTACGGGTTTCAAGGATGAGTGGTACGCGGATGGTACTGGGCCGCTCTACAACGAAACAACACGACTTTTGGATGCGCTCCTTGCTCAGGCCCCAAAAGCTGAAATCATCGCCGGCATCATGCAAAACGGAGAGCGTGACGCGGGCCAGAAGAATGCGTGTTATCAGTGGAATGCGGTGGAATTGATTGCACAGCTTAGGGAGCGCTATGGAGTAGAGTTGCCATTCGTTTGGGGCGAACCAGGGAATTTTAGCGGTACGTCCAGCTCTGATTTTGACCGAGTGCGCGCGCAGATCAGAGCGCTGCCCGACTGCGTGCCTGCCCTGTCGACAGCGCGAGCGCAGGACGGGGCGCAGTATGACAGTTTGACGGACATCGGCGATGGCATGCACTTTGACCGCGCGGGGCAAGAAGCGTTGGGTCAAATGTATTTTGAAGCGTTTTCAAAGCTGTCTGGTGCGGTGTCGCATCCTGCTGTCGCTTTGGTTTGGCAAAGTGCGGGCATCCCTGATTGGAACAGCTTTGACGTTGCCGCGTACGACATCCAGTCGGGTGACCAGCTTCTCTTTCTGACAGCGGCGCACCGATCAAGTGGCAATGCCTATCCCGACAGTGTTTCGCTGAACGGTCAAACGGCGCAGGTGCTCTATCGCGGTGTTCAAGAGGTCACGACCCGTGTCGCGCTCTCTGCGTCAGTGGTGACGATTTTCGAGACGCCAGAAACGCCTTTGGTTTCCTTACAATGCAGTTGGGAAAAGCAGCCGTTAGGCGGTGCAATTTCGATTTGGCGCATTCGGGGGCGTGAAATCGGACTGCCGCAGTCAGATATTGGTACGGGTTCTTTGACTCTGGAGGGTGCGAGCGGAGGAGTCGCGGCAGCTTTGGCATACGGTGTTGATACCGCAGGCGAATTGGGGTTTTCGGGAATGGATTACGTTTCGGTTGAAGGTGCGGGAAACGTCTACGCTACCTCTTTTGCGGCGGGTCTGGTGGCTGCCGGTGGCGCCGTGACAATCACACCACAGAGAATACCGAGCCATGGATGCGGGGTGATTGGCGTTCCAATCGCATCCTGACGTTTTAGCCTTTTTTTAACCAAGGCAACGCAGTCTTTGACCGGAGTTCCCAGTCGGAGGCTGCACCCTTGGCGATTTCCTATAGACCAGACATTGATGGGCTTCGAGCAGTCGCGGTGGTGCCTGTTGTTTTGGAACATGCCGGTCTGCCGGGTTTCGAGGGTGGATTCGTCGGTGTGGACGTTTTCTTTGTCATTTCAGGCTTTCTCATTACCGCGCTGCTCCGTGATGAGTTGCGCGAAGGGCGATTTTCCCTCGCAGAATTCTATCTTCGGCGCATCCGAAGGCTCTTGCCCGCGCTATTCACTGTACTGGTCGCGACGGTTTTGATGGGCTGGCTCTTGTTGCCACCCAACGGGCTAGAAGCCCTCGGGCAGTCTGTTCTTTCCGTCCTGATGCTGGGGTCCAACGTCTGGCTTTGGCAAAACACCGGCAACTATTTCGGCGCGGCTGCAGAGATCACCCCGCTTCTTCACACATGGTCGCTTGCGGTCGAAGAGCAGTTCTATCTTATCTTCCCCATTCTGCTTATTGGGCTGCTCCGTTTCTCAAACAGGACAGCCGCTTTTTTGCTTTTATTCCTGACCGGGGCCGGCTTTTTGGGGGCTTGGGAAGTCACTGGAAAGCATCCCACAGCGGCCTTCTACCTGATGCCCGCTAGGGCTTGGGAATTCGGCGTGGGCGCTCTGCTTGCCATAGCGCCGGCAATACTGGGACACCGGGTTGCCGCTATCGCGGTTGGTACTGGTTTGGCGATGATCTTTGGTGCGGTCATTGCTTTTGACGCAGGCACAGAGGTGCCCGGCTATCACGCACTCTTGCCGGTCTTTGGGGCTGCATTGGTGATTGCCGGCGGGGTACGTGAAAACAGCGTATCCAAGGTCCTGGGAAGCACCGCTTTTGTGGCGATCGGCCTGCTATCGTATAGCCTATATCTCTGGCACTGGCCGGTGCAAGTTGGGCTCCGGCTGCTCACAGGTATCTACTATCTTCCCATCGTGCTGGGGCTAGTGTCGATCGCTATCTCTTTTGCCCTAGCATACCTGACCCGCCGCTTGGTCGAAGAACCTATGCGGAGGCACCGCAGTTTGCCCGTGACAGCGGCAGTTCTGACCCCAATTTGCGTTTCGCTTCTGTGTCTTTCTGTGGCTGCATTCGGTAGTGGTGGCGCGCCCACTCGGATCCCTTCGGACGTGTTGGCGGTTTACGAAACTGCGACAGAAGCGCCCGCGCTGCACGCCGATTGCATGTCGCGCGGCCCGATGGACGCGCCATGCACTCTGAATTTTCCGCAGCGGGTGCCCCGGGTTTTGGTATGGGGCGACTCCCACGCGGGCGCTGCGCTGCCTGCATTCTCGGAGTGGGCAATCGTCACGGGGCGCCCGACCGTTGCAGCGACCAAAGCAGGGTGCCCACCCATCCTTGGCGTGAACAGGAGCGACCGTGCTTCGGAGCATGGGTGTGCTGCGAAAAACGCCGCGCTCATGGCTTGGCTGCGCCAGAACCGGTCTGTAGAAACCATCATCATGCATGCGAGATGGCCGCTGATGCTTACCGGTGGACGCGCGCCCGGAGAGGCGGGCGGAGAGTTCCGCCTCGCATCGTCTGATGGTCAGCGTATCGAGGCTGCATCGGCCCTCTCTGCCACTGTCTCGAACCTCCGTATGATGGGCAAGCGCGTTGTCCTAATCGGTTCTGTGCCCGAGCTTGGGCTGGATCTACCGCAAGCCTATCTGGCGCACAGCAGGACGCTAGGACGTTGGAGCGACGTAGACTTGCCCCATGATCCGATGCCTCGCTTGGCTTCAGCCGATGCCGCACTGGCAAGAATCGCAAGAAAGCACGGGGCTGAATTCATGAGCCTCCGCGCGCAGGATCAAACAGAACAAGACCTCACCAGCCTTCCATTACAGTATGCGGATGATGACCACCTGAGCCCAGAAGGTGCGCGGCAGCTTGTCTTGCCTGCTTTGATGAACGCTTTGCCAGCGACCCAGCCACAGTCGCCACCGATTGCGGTTCTGTCGTCCGTCCGCAAGGCAGAGAACGCTGCACAATTGTTTGGACCCCATTGATTTTAAGGCATAAGCTCAGCCCATTCTTTCTCATTTTCCGGCGGGTATTTTCCCGCGTCGGACGGGTGTCCAGTTCGATGTTTCAAAACTACCGACTGATCTGGGGCGTGCTGCAGGGCGCAGAACGAAAGCGTTTCCTAACCTTAATCGCTCTGTCGGTCCTGATGGCTGCCTTCGAAATGGGTGGCGTTGCCGCGATCTTCCCTTTTCTGGCGCTTGTTGGTGACCCGAGTTTGATCGCAGAGCGCGGCGAATTTGCCCGTTTGGCAGAGATGACTGGCATCGAGGACGCGAAACGTTTCACAGCTATGATCGGGTTGGGTGTTCTTTGCATTCTCTTGCTAGGCATGGGGTTTCGCGCCCTTGGGTCATATATTCAAACCAAATTTGCGATGATGCGCGGGCGCTCTATTGCGCGGCGCCTTCTCGCACGGCATTTGCACCGGCCATATGATTGGCATCTTGGCCGGACATCTGTGGATCTAAGCCAGTCTTTGTTGTCCGAAGTCGATCTGGTGGTGCAGCAGTCCATTCTGCCTGCCATCATGCTGCTGACAAACGTGGTCGTCGCGCTCTTGATCGCGGCAGTCTTGTTTGTCGCAAACCCAACTGTCGCCGCGACTGCCACCGCATTGCTCGCATTTGTTTACGGTTTGGTCATCCTTATTTTGCGCCGACCCCTGAAAAAAGCAGGTGCAAAAAGAGTAGAGCATAATCAGGCGCGCTTTCGACATGTGTCGGAGATCGGCGAAGGGATCAAAGAGCTCAAAGCGAGCGGGAGAGAAGAGGAAGCGCTGGAGGGATTTCGCGGCCCCGCCAAGGGTATGGCGGAGGCACACACCAGTGCTATCGTTCTAGGACAGCTGCCAAAATTCGCCTTGGAAGCGGTGATCTATGGAGGCTTCGTGACGCTCGTTTTGACGAGTTACGCCACTGGCAACGCAGCTTTAGCACAGCTCATGCCGCTCTTTGGGTTGTTCGGGGTTGCGAGCCTCAAGCTTTTCCCGGCCCTCCAACAGATTTTCGCTGACATTAGTCTACTCCGGTTTTCACACGATGCGCTTAAGCGCGTCCATCGCCAATTGAACGAGGACATGCCTTCGCGCACGCATCTGGCCGATCAACGGCTTCGACTAAAGCGTGACCTACGTGCAGAGGGCGTTGGCTATAGGTTCATTGGTGCAATACGGCCTGCAGTGTCCGACGTGTCAATTTCCATTCCCGCGGGGTCTTCTTTAGGCATCGTGGGTGGGACGGGCGCTGGAAAGAGCACATTGCTCGACATCTTGCTTGGGCTTTTGCCAACTCAAGGGCATGTCTTGGTTGACGGGGTTCCCTTGAGCGAAGGAAAGCTCGGTGCTTGGCAACAGAACATTGGTTATGTTCCTCAGACCATCTTCCTAAGCGATGATACCATCGCGGCGAACATTGCGTTTGGTGTGCCTGAACGGGACATTGACCCGAACCGTGTGCGACGCGTCGCTCAGCTTGCGCAAATTCACGAGCACATCGTGACAAAATTACCCAAAGGCTATGCTAGCCAAGTCGGCGAAGGGGGCGCGCTCCTGTCAGGTGGTCAACGGCAGCGGATCGGCCTGGCACGGGCGCTGTATCACGATCCTGACGTTCTGGTACTGGACGAGGCGACATCTGCTTTGGATGGGCCGACGGAACAGGCCGTGATGAACTCTATTCGCGGACTATCAGGCATGAAAACGGTGATCATGATCGCCCATAGGCTGCCGACAGTTCGTGCTTGCGATCAAATCATTATGTTGGACAAAGGACGTATTGTCGCTCGCGGCTCATATGATGAGCTGTTGGAGACGAACGCAGACTTCGGAAAGCTTGCATCGGCCTGATCTCAGAGTGCGCGGCGATAGCCAAACGCGTACAGAGTTTCGTCGCGTAGGGTTCGACCGCGGCGTATCAGCCGAGCTGTCGCCTTGGCCAAAGGGGACTTGTCCCGCAGCACATTATGCAGACTGCGTACGCTTTCGCGGTGATCTGGCGCCACATTCTGTAGCTCCCCTGTCCAAGACAGATCTGCTTCGTAGCCCGCGTCGACGAGCGCAGTTGCCATGTCCGGATGGCTTTGAAGTTGGGCGGCGATCCGTGGCAGATAGCGGCGCCATGTACCGACGCTGCTGTCGCAGACGGATCGCACCCCCTTCAGGGCGAGGTTTGCGCTGTCGGTGGTATGACACACTCGCTCAAATTCCGAAAAGCGGTGAAGCGGGTTGAGAAAAGAGAAAGCTTCAGCAATCCGCTCTTGCTCTGCATCCGGATCTCGAACGAGCGTTTCATAGCGGCACTCGTAAACCCTTGGATGGTTCCCAATCTTGTGACGCAGCGCTTGATTCCGACGCCAGACATCAAAGTCGCACCAATATTCTCCGGGCCGGCTTCCGTGTTCTGACACGATCACGTCCCGAGGATCCCGCTGCATGTAAATCACGTGCAGCTGTGGGTCCCAGCGCAGGACACGTGCGGCGTGGATTAAATCGGTCGGCTTTTTCGACGCATAGGGTCCGGTGATCGTGCGCGGCGCGCTGAAAAGGCTGACTTCGTGGTCTCCGACCTTCTGAATGTCGAAGCATGCAGAGATCAGTTCAAACAGCAGAGTGGTGCCGGATCGTGGGGACGATCCGACGATGTGCAATCTGGGAGATTTCATATTTCAGCTTTGACCATTCCAAAGACGACGTTGCGGAAGTGGCGGGCGCGATCCGATGCCCCTTGGGCGCGCAAGGCCGAGCGCAGGCTCCAGAATGCGGCGCGCGACAGGTTGAAACCAAAGAGTATCGCCCATGCTGCTGCCGCAGACCCAGCGCCGCCGTGTTTCCTGTGTAAGCGGATCGTTGCATCCGTCAGCATAAGATCACGGCGGTGGTTAAGCTTACGCGCCGATGCACTGCCGTAATGCACGATCTCTCCAACTGGCGCGAACTTGAGCTGCCATCCCGCATCGCGCATGCGACGGCACCAATCAGTTTCCTCGCCAAAGAAGAAGAAATCCTCATCCAGCGGGCCGACGCTTTGCAAAACCTCTCGGCGCACCATCAGATAGCATCCAGATATAACTTCAACATCTCGTTCAGTGTTCCGCTGCCAGCCGGTCATCTGGTAACGGCCGAAGAACTGTGGCTTTTTGAGTTTCCAAAGCCCAGAAGACATGAACACGAGATCCAAGAGACGCGGCCACATAGAACAGGTGCGCTGCATGGTTTTGTCAGGGTTCAGGACGCGGCAACCCATCGCGCCTACCTTGGGGTGGGTATCCAGATATTTGACCGATTGCAGTAGAACGTCAGACAGAACATAGGTGTCGGAATTCAGCAGCAGGACATGCCGCCCTGAACAGTGCTCAAACCCTTGGTTGTTCGCAGCAGCAAAACCGCGGTTGTCGGTGTTCTTGAGCTGGATAACTTGCGGGAATTCAGACTCGACCATAGCTGGGGAACCGTCGGTCGAGGCGTTGTCCACGACGATCACTTCCAGATCCAGACCGGCGGCGTTGTCATATACGGACCGCAAACAATCCCGCAGCAGATCGATGGTATTCCATTCGACGATCACGATCGACAAATCTGGTGTGTTCATGAGGTGGCTCTTTCCAGCTCGGGCAGAGGTCTAGAGTGAGCTTGCGCTATGATTTGTGTGTAAAAGGTTAACATCAGGTCAGCTTTGTCGTCCCAGCTGCCAAAAGACTGCAGGCGTGCGCGAGCTCCAGCGCCGAGCTGTTGGCGTAGGTCAGGGTTCATCGCAAGCTTGCGGACTGCATCCGCAATTCCCCGCGAAAATTGATCGGGGGTCGTGACTGGAACCTTGATCCCGCAGCTGTCATCAATCAGGAAATCGGGCCCGCCATTCGCGGCGGTAATAATCGGTAGACTGTGGGCCATCGCCTCGAAAAAGACGCCGCCCATGGGTTCACGAAAGCTGGGAAAGCAAAAAACGTCGGCGGCGGCATAATGCTGCTCGACCGCGCCTCTGGGGATGCGGCCCAAAAACTTGATCCGGTCCGCAACGCCAAGGCTTTTTGCCTCGGCGCGGCAGAGCGGCAAGTCCTCTCCGTCGCCTGCCGTCACCAAGCGCACGCCAGGCAAATCACGCAGATGCACTAGGGCGCGGATCGTGTCGCGCAGTGCCTTGGTGCGGATGACCCTGCCGGCGTGAAAAAGGGTGAGCTGGCCCACAGCGGATTGGCGGGTAATCTGGGGGGCAAAGCTGCCGTATCCACGCTCCGGCAACGCATGGAACCGCTGCAAGCCAACCTCGGCCAAGCGATCTTGGACATATGGTGCGACGCCTAAAACCAGAGCGGCTTTCTGATAGGTCCTGCGAAGGGCAGGGTCGTGCCTGAGCCGGAAGTCATCGAGATCGCGTAGCCGGTTCGCCAATCCACGCGAGGCATTCACCTCGGCCTCGAAGCCTGTGGGCGTTTTGAGACCGCCCCCCAAAGGGCCGATGACATAGGGGATGTCAAAATCCGCAAAAGCTGAGGCGTGGCGCATCCCTTGGGGCAGGATTTGATGGCCCACATCGAAGTGTTCGCCATTGGCAAGCGCCGCTTTGATCCAACGGCGGCACTGGCGCACGAAGAAAGGCAGGCCAGGTTTGGCCATCGCGTTGAACCGTTCGAATTTCTGGTAGAGCCAGCGGATTTCTGGCCATGTGATCACGCGCGCCGAGGGCAGCTGTTTTTCCAGTGGCACCGCGCCCTCGCGCGAGGATGCCAGAACCGTCACATCTGCTTTGCGCGACAAAGCCTCGACCCAGCGATAGGCCCATTCGGGCTCGCTTAGATCATTGCCGTCCAAGGACGGGGCAATCACCAGTACTTTGAGACGTCGCTCAGCTGCGTGCTGCGCTTCCACGTGATGCATCCCTTAATCAAAAATTACGAAATAAAAACAATGGGATTTCTATATAGAGCACAAGTTATCCGCGAATTTTTTGGAAAACAAGAAAATCAGAGGCGAAAGTTTGCGAGATTTCGTTGGGGTTGCAGAGTGACGCTGGATTGGGCCTTTCGATCAATTTATCACAAAAGAGCAGTATATATTTGGTTAACAGAGTTACATAAATTCAGGCTCACCGAGATATAGGTGAACATTTGTGTTATCGGCTTGCGTAATTGTAATGACCCAGCGTTTTCTGCTCAGTTTAGGCCGTTAATCTGAATGCCTCGGCAGGCGTGCGCATAGCAAGGGCCTGATGAGGGCGGCGGTTATTGTAAAAGCTGATCCAGTCGCCGATGACTCGCGTGGCGTGCTGGATGCTCTCGAAGCGATGTCGGTGTGTGCATTGTTCTTTGAGGGTGCGGATGACCCTTTCGACCATGCCATTCTGCTGCGGGCAATGCGGGGTGATGAACTCCTGTTTCAGGCCATAGCTGCGGACCAGTGCCGTGAAGTGTCTGCTTGTAAAAACCAAGCCGTTGTCTGAGCGAAGCAGGAATTCGTTCTGGACGCGGCCAAGGGCGCCAAACCTGCTGATCAAAGCATGTTCCAAAGCCGCGCTGGCGGTGGTCGCTTTTCCGGATCTGGAGATGTGCCAGCCCAGAAGCTCCCGCGTGTGGCAATCGATGACCAAGGCCAGCGAGGCCCAACCGTCTTTTCCTGTCCAAACGCGGGCTAGGTCCGTGGACCAGCGCTCGTTTGGAGCTGTGGCAACTGAGGGCACAGCCTGAATACGAGGGCGCATTCCGATGGCACGCTTGCGAACTTGCCATCCTTTTATGCGGAAAATCCGCTGCACGGTGTTCTTGTTGAACCCTAACAGCCAAGCCACGGTTCGATAACCGAAGGAAGGCTCTTCCTCGATCATGGCTTTGATCGGTTCTGCGAAACGCGGATCGATCTTGGCCGCTGACTTTGTGGGCCTGTAGTAAACTGTCCGCCTTGGAACGCCGAACCAGGCGCAGAGCTTGGTGATCGAGACCTTGATCCCGTCCGCCAGCAGGCCCTCATGGAGCGTCCGGATCAATTGCCGTCCTCCCGCTCCATGAGGGCCTGGAACTTTTTTCGAGCGCGCAACTCGAGCATGGCCTCGCCATAGGCTTCTTGTAGGTCTTTGAGCTGCTTCTCGTACCGCGCGTGGATGTCTTGCGGCGTCGCACGCAGGGAATTCTCCATCCCCTTCTTGGCGTCGTCGACCCAAGTTTCGATCTCGGACGGCGTCAGATCATAGGCCCGGCTGGCTTCCGCCACCGTGGTTTTGCCCTGAATGATCTCGATCACAAGGGCGGTCTTTCGCTTCGCTGTCCAGCGTTTGACGGTCTCGTCCATACTCTTACTCATGGCTACTTTCTTCCTTTATAGCATGAGCAGGAAATCACTGGGTCAGTACATAATCGCCATTTCGATTTGCCCGGTGATATGGGCGGCCTCGGAGATTTGGTCCCAGGTGATCGGGATGTCATCTTGTGGCGCGGCCCGCTCTAGATCGTCCTGATGAGGTGCAAAGCGAAAACTATCGCTCACTGGGGTTGGTGGCAAAAGCCGGCAGACGGTCGTGTCTGAACTAACCAGTTCCAGAGTTTCGGGGTTTGCGTTGGGGGGTTCTATATTGTCGAAAACCTGCCAGTCTGATTGACCTTTGTCGCCCCAAATGTCGGTCACGAGGTTCCCTGTAATCGTCACTTCGCTTGAAATGGGATCGACCCGAATGCGCGGAAGCGCACTGTCTTCTGCCTGAGAAGCGGGATTGAGCACGGTGTTCTCCGAAACAACAAGATCGCGCGCGCCACCCACGTATATTCCATTCAGGTGCTCAAGGAGCAGGGTGTTTCCAGAAATTTCGAGGCCCTCATAGAACATCTCCTCGCCAAAGCCTTGGGCCAGAGCTTCGTTTCCGATGAAAATGCCCTGGCTCGGGTCGCCATCTGCAGTCATTAGTGTGTTGTTCAGGATGCGGATGTCTGTGGTCGGCGTCACGTTTCCGTTCGTCCAAAACTGGATCATGTCCGCATGGTCGCCAGCCGTGGGGCTGCGGAGAAAATCGTGGATCGTGTTGCCCGCGATCGTAACGTTCTGCATCTTGGTGAAAGTCAGTCCGTCGATGCGCATTTCGCTGATGTCGTTTCCGGTGACACTGACATTCGTGCTGTTTCCGAAACTCGCGCCGATCATGAAACCGTGCAAGGCGCTGTCTGTGAGGGTGAAGCTGTCGTTGCCCCTGACCGAAAGGCCAATTCCAGTGCCAAACCCGTCTGCCTCGGGCGAGAGATCTGTCGCCATGTCTCCTTCGAATGTTACTTGGCTCAGCGTGATATTGCTGCAGTCAATAAACTCGAACGGTCTTTTGTAGGTGGGCTGTCCGACTCTGTAGTCGTAGTCGAAAACGACATCGGAGATGGTAAGATTGGAGACTCCCTTGGCCTCGAAATTATGAATGACTGCGGGGGCGCTCGGGTCTGCGGACGCGAGTGTGACGCCGTTCAGGTCTAAATCGATTCCGAGACCGTACCATATCGCGATATCATCGTATTCTCCGGCCTCTAGGTAGATGTGTTGTCCCGCTTTGGCGTGTGCCAACGCCGCATAAAGGTCCTCGGCCGAGGACACATAAAGGTCAGTCATATCCGGTCCTACCCGTCTTGCACCTGCCCCACGCAGGCAGGCTCATTGACCGGAGAAATCTGACCTGAAATGTGGCAGACAAGCGGCATCGGCGCGGGAAACGCGCTTCCTTTGATCCATAGTTGAAATGGTTTTTAAGAAGTGGCCGATTGGGGCTGCGCCATATGCCGAAAGCGCGCGCTATTGGTCACCAGGTGGGAATATGTCCCGCACTCTGCAATAGTACCCTGCTCTAGAAGCATGATCTGATCGCAGTCGCGTAAGGTTGTAAGGCGGTGCGCGATCATGATGACGGTCACTCCGTCCAACGCGTGAATGGCGTCGATAACCGCGCGCTCGGTAATGTTGTCGAGGGCAGAAGTCGCCTCGTCGAGGATCAGAACTTCTGGCGTATTATAAAGCGCGCGGGCGAGCCCGATCCGTTGTCGTTGCCCCCCGGAGAAACTGGACCCACGCTCACCTGCCTGCGTGTCATAGCCCGATGGCAGGGTGTCCATCACAAAATCATGGATTTGCGCAATCTTGGCCGCGCGGACAACTCTGTCCATGTCGATCTGCTCTGCACCAAAAGCGATGTTTGCCGCAATGCTCGTGTCACTCAGAAAGATGGATTGGGGTACGTACCCGACACAGCGCTGCCAAGCTGCGAGCGTCTTGCCGTTTATTGGGAAGCCATCCACTTTGACATCGCCTTGATCGGGATGCAGCAACCCCAGAAGGATGTCGTTCAGCGTGGTTTTGCCCGCTCCGGTCCCGCCAACAAATCCTACAGAACTGCCCGCTTGAATATCAAGGGACAGGTTCTGCAGCGCAGGCCCATCGGCATCTGGGTACTTAAAGGATACGTGATCAATCCGAATTCCTTTTTTCACCTCCAGCTTGCCGCCATCGTCCTGATTTGCTCGTGGTTTCAGCGTCCGTGCGGTCTGACAAAGGTCCTGTAAAGCGGCATTGGAGAACTTAATGTAGGCAAGGTTTCCGTAGATCTGCTGCAGGGCGGGGAACAATTTCATGCTGGCCACGCCGATCAACCCGAACAGCGGAACCAGTTGCGATAGATCCCGTTCCGAAAAGACAACCATCAACAGTACAATTCCGACAAAGCCGCCATAGATCGCCGCCTCGATCGCAAAGCGCGGCAGGCGCGTCAGGATCGCGGCGGTGCTTTGGCTTTGTGCCATTCCAAGGGCAGGTTTATCAAAGCGCGTGATGCTAAAATCCTCAAGGCCCATGACCTTGATTTCCTTTAGGCTTTGACCGATCTCGCTGACCGTTTGAAAGCGGGCGCGGTTGTGTTGAACTCGGGCGCGGCCCATTGCATCAAGCTGCCCGCGCAGACCCGCGTAAAGGCCCAGATAGAGTGCGGTCAGCAAACCCGCCGCGCCCAAAGCAACATAGGGATTGGCCAGAAACAGCGTCAGGCTGATCAGCGCGACGACAGTCACGTTTGATATGAGCAGAACGGCGGGTAAAAACGTGCGGCGAACAACCTGATCGATTTCAGAAAGTAGCGACTGGCCGAACTCTGCCGTGTTTCTCTGTAAGAACCAGACATAAGGCTGTGAGAGGATCAGTTCTAGCAAACGCAAGGACAGCCCGTAGGCGCGCATGATGCAGAACCGCGTCTGAGCGTAGGTGCCTGCCCCCCTAACGACCATCCCTGAAAGTAACAAGATGAGTACGGTCATCCCGAAGGTCAGGGTCACTTGCCGCGGATCCTCTGACCCGGTCAGGTTCGCGAAAGAGGAAATCAGGGGGTCGGTCTGAGCCAAAGAAGGATCGTTGATCAGCGACAAAAGCGGCATAATCAGGGTGACGCCCGCGACTTCGAACAGTGCCATACAGAGCGTCATTCCCAAGAGAAGCAGGAATTGCCTCCGCTCGGATTGGGTCAGAATTCCCCAGATATCTCGATAAATTTGTAGCACCGTAAACGCTTTCACAGTAATTTTGACCAAGGATCGCCGTATGCGAGCCATATTGAATTGTATTGTTTTAATTAGTTTTACCGCGGGGCAATCCTTTGCAGTACGGTGATTTTATCAGTGTCATCATCCCGGTCTACAATCGCGCGGCAACCTTGGCGCGCTCGGTTGGCAGCATCTGCCGGCAGACCTATCCCAATCTCGAAATTCTGGTCATCGACGACTGTTCGACCGACGATATCGAAGGTGCTGTTGCTGCGCTGAACGACCCGCGTGTCCGGCTGGTCAGACGTGCGCAGAACGGGGGCGCAGCGGCGGCGCGCAACACTGGTGTCGCTTCTGCTACTCACGATCTGATCGCGTTTATGGACAGCGACGACGTCAGTCTGCACGATCGGTTCGAGCAAGAGATGCGCCTGCTTTGCACGCTGCCAGAGGACTATATCGGGGTCTACAGCGCGGCGATCGCCCACACGGACACGACGGAACAAATGCGCAGCATGGCTGCTGCGCGGGTGCTGCCGCCGCCCCACCGCCGGATCCTGAGTGGTGATCTGTTTGCCGAAACGCTGCGCGGTAATTTCATCGACATGCCAACCATGCTGTTGAAAAAGGATGCAGTTCTGGCAGCGGGGCGCTTTGATGAGCGGCTCAGGAATAACGTGGATTGGGACTTTACCTTGCGGCTGACCCAGCAGGGCAAGTTTGGCTTTGTGCCACAGCCACTTTACGTCTTTAGCTATGTCCCGCGCGTGAGCCATGGAAACGACCACGTTAGTCACAACCCAAGGTACTCGGTGCTGAGCTATTCCTACATTACGGGCAAGTTGCGCCGTGCTGGGCACAAGGGCCCGGAAATGGCTGGTCACTACGCTGCGGCGGGCAGTTACCTGATGCGGATCGGGCGTCCGGCCTTGGCGCGTCGATACTTTGAGGCGGCGCGCTGCATCACGCCGCGCAACCCACGGCTGTGGGCTCACCTCGTGCTGAGCCGTCTGCCCGTTTTGCACGGCTGGGCGCGGGGCCGTGCCGCGCGGTTTAGCTGAAGACACGGTCATAGGCGGCCAACAACTGCGGCACAGAATGATCCCACGACAGGGCCTCGAACACCCGTTCGCGCCCGCGTCTGCCCATCTCGCGGGCCTGGTCGGGGTGATCCATGAGCCAAGCGATCTGGGCAGCGAAATCGGTGGCATCGTTTGCCTTGGCATACCGAGAGGCGGTCCCAGCCGAAACGCGACCTTCGGTCAGATCGAACTGAACAACGGGCTTCTCCAGCGTCATGTACTCCATGACCTTGTTCATGGTTGAGATGTCGTTCATCGCATTCTTCGGGTCTGGCGCGACCCCGATATCGCAGCTGTTGAGCGCCCGGAGCAAATCATCCCCGTAGAGCGCGCCGGTGAAAGTGAAGTGCTCTGTCAGCCGGCGCTGCTGCACATCGGTTTTGATGGTGTCCAGTTCGGGGCCGAAGCCCACGATGATGGCATGCACATCGGGGCGCTGCGCACGGTTCACAAGGTGATCAACGGCCTCAACAAGCAGGTCCATGCCTTCTTGCTGGCCGATCACGCCAACATATCCCAGCACGGTGCCGAAGCCTTGGCGCAGGGCAGGGTCGGCGGGCCGGATCTCGAATTTCTCGACCTTGGGAGCAGATCGGACGACGAAGACATCCTTGGCCTTCATCTTCCCACGCCTGATCGCAATTTGCCGGAAGCTCTCGTTGGTCGCGATTGAGGTCTTGGCGCACGCAAAAGTAAGCCGTTCCCACAGAAGCATCACATTGTACAAGAGACCCTTTTTGCCGAACTTAGCCTCGAAGAGTTCTGGGCAAACATCGTGATGATCGAAGAGGTAGCGCACCCCACGCGGGCGGTACGCTAGAGCCAGAAGCCAGACCAAATCGGGTGGATTGCAGCCATGGATCACGTCAAAGCCACGCTCTTTCCAGATCTTTCGCGCCAATCGGAACATATGCCAAAGCGCCAGAGTATACTCGACGGCATAGGCTTTGGCGCCGCTGTGCGCCTCTGGCGGGGCGGGGTAGCGGTAGATATGTACGTCGTCGATCACTTCGAACTCGGCATCCCAGCCACGACCCGTCGGGCAGATCACTGACACTTGGTACCCCGCGGCTGTCAGCGCCGTCGCTTCGAGCCAGACACGGCGGTCCAGCGGGACGGGTAGGTTTTCGACAACAATCAAGACACGACGGGACTTTGGCTCAAACGACGCGGGCGAAGAGGGCATGAAACGGAAAACTCGATAAATCAGATGTCTCGGACCGTGGTCCGAAGAGGGTCAAAATATTAACAGCACTTAAAAATTAACGATGTTTTACCACCGTGCGGTGAAAAAACCCGCTGGGAAGAATGGTTGACCAGAAATGTTGCGCATTTGCAAACAATCAGAGCAAGAGACCATGGATACTTTCAAAGACTACAGCGATAGCCTGACTTCGCCCATTCGTTCGGCACAGAGCGTTACACCCAATGACACAGGGGACCTGACAGTGTTGCCACGCGCCTTATACGTAGGGGCGGGAGGTGATCTGCATGTGACGATGGCTGGCGGGCAAGAAGTGACCTATGCCGCAGTCCCTGCAGGAACGCTGCTGCCCGTCCGTGCCGCGCGTGTTTGGGCGACAGGGACCGAAGCGAGCGCGATCCTAGCGATGTGGTAGTCAGGGGGCGTCTGGCCAGATGTACTCTGCCACCAGCGTGGTGCGAAAGCTGGAGTTGTCGTTGTCGGACACCAGCGTGATGTGCAGAGGGGCATCAGGGGCGGGTCTCCACAGCGCCATACCCTCCATGTTCCCCAAATCTCCCGGGCGGGTCTCTAGCATGACCTGCCCGTTTTCCCAGTCCGGTAGGCCATCGGCGGTTAAGGAAAATCGCCGGATGCGACTCGAAAAACCTGTGAATCCGATCGCGCGCTCCAAAACCCAAACCGAGCCGTCATCCGCCGTATCTGCCGCAGAGATCGCCCACCCGTCCGACATCGGAATCCAGCCGCCGCTGGTCAGTGTCGCATAGCCGCTTTCTAGGCGCCGGTCAGGATGGATGTGGACAACGGGGATTGAGCTGTCATCACGCGGCGCTGAACCGAATGCAAAGAGTTTAAGATGCTGCGGGCGCTCTTCTGGGAGGGCAATAAAACTGCCGTCAGGCATTCGTGCCAGCGCTTCGAAAAGACGGTTTCCCTGGGCACGGACAAACGCATCAGGGTTTACCAAATTCTCGCGTGTGACGTGATCTGCCCCTAGGCGCGCAACCTGACCATATCCCTCGAACGAGACATATATCGCCCCGTCAGGTCCATAGGCTAAATCCTCGGCGTCATTCGTCATCTGTGCCACATTGGCATCGGGATGACCTATGCGGAGATCATAATTGCGCACCAATTTGAGTTGTTCGAGCTGCCCATCGTCGGCTCGGTCAGCTTGTAGCTCCGTCAATGTGCCGCGGTCACTGACCATCCAGAACCCGTCGCCATTGTTGATCGGCAGGATTCCTGATTGCCCGCCTGTAATCGGCGCCTCTATGGGGATCCAGACACGGCCCGCCGGTTCCAGTAATGCGGTCCCTACAGGATTATAAGGCGTCAGGCCGCCCTCAATAATACGGGGTGCGGCGCATGATGCCAAAGGAATCAGTCCGAGCAGAAAAGCGACAAGAATTTTACGGCGGGTTAACAAAATAGCCCCAAAAACGCTGAAATTATGGGGCCACTCAAAGTCTGTTTTGTCCTGAGGGTCAAGCAAATGTGCCTGACATGTCGTAACGCCCGCGCGAGGATGCAAAAAGTGTCTTTGCTTTGTGCGGAATGGGGTATGGTGCCCGAGGTATTGTTTCTGTATTGTGGAGAATGCTTTGAATTCTTCTGCCCCTTTCTCCGGCCCTGCGCATAAAATTCGGTTGAGCAAAGGCCAAAGGTTCTGGCGTTTGCTGTCAGGCGTACTCGACCCCAGAGCATGGTTGCATCTGCTGCGGATCGTGAATCATTACAATCACACGCATGTGGCGCCGCGGCGGCAATTGAAACTGGGGGCAGGGTCGCAAATCAGTCCGACGACAAGCTTTGCCAATCCCGAGCGCATCACTGCGGGACGGGGGCTGCATTTGGGCGCAGAGAGCACGTTATGGGCGGGCCCTGCCTTTGGGGCGATCCATATCGGGAACGACGTCCTGATGGGGCCAGGCGTGTTGGTCACGGCAGCGAATTACCGATTTAATGATGGGCAGCCCGTAACCTCGCAAGCGATGGACGAAGCCGATGTGGTCATTGGCGATGACGTCTGGCTCGGCGCGCGCGTTATGGTCATGCCAGGCGTCACAATCGGGGATGGCGCGATCATTGCGGCGGGTGCGGTTGTGACCAAGGACATTCCCCCATTTGCCATCGCCGCCGGAGTACCAGCCAAAGTCGTCGGCGAAAGAAGGCTTGAGTCCGCTTAGGCCGCAGAAAGCTTGGCGACAAATCTCGGCTGATTTGTTAAGCTAAATCACAGATTATTAATGATTTTACCATTTTGATCCATGTTTATGGGTGTTTTGTTCGGGTTTTGTTGAGATGGGCTATCGCGCTGATATCGATGGCTTGCGCGCTATTGCAGTGCTGTCGGTGCTACTGTTCCACCTCGGGGTGTCATGGGTGCCGGGTGGTTTTGTTGGCGTCGACATTTTCTTTGTCATTTCGGGCTACTTGATCACCCGACTTCTGATGCGCGACCTTAAGGCGGGGCAGTTTAGCCTTGTTGGGTTTTACCGAAAACGTGCGCTTCGGATCCTGCCTGCGCTCTGCGTCGTCTTGGCCGTAACGACCCTCGTTGGCTCACGTGTCATGTTGCCGTCTGAAATGCGCGAGATGGGTCAGTCCATTATCGCGGCGCTGCTTTTCATCTCAAACCTCCATTTCTGGTCTCAAGTCGATTATTTCACGCCGGATGCCAAAGAGAACTCGTTGCTGCACACTTGGTCCTTGGGCATTGAAGAGCAGTTCTACATCATTTTGCCACTTATACTTTGGCTGATGTGGCTCTACGCACGACCATGGCTTTTACAACTGGTAGGGCTAAGCGTGGCGATCAGCCTTGGGCTATCGTTCTACGCAAGTGATCAGATGCCCCGCGCCAGCTTCTATCTTTTGCCAACGCGCTATTGGGAGTTGGGTGCGGGTGCACTACTGGCACTCTTTGCGCCGCGCTTGCCAAAAGGCGTGGCCGAAATCAGCGGTCTGGCAGGTTTTGCGCTACTCGCAGTCGCAATCTTTGGCTTGAGTGAAGACACAGTGTTCCCCGGCGCGGCGGCGCTTCTGCCAGTCGTCGGTGCGGTTTTCGTTATTGCGGGGCATGGGGGCTCGGTCTCTCGGGTTCTATCTTGGCCAGTACCAGTTTGGCTCGGACGGATCTCGTATTCTCTGTATCTCTGGCACTGGCCCGTGATCGTTCTGTGGAAGCTGCGTACCGATCCGGTTCTTGATTTGTCCGAAATGATCGCGCTGGGAGCGGTGTCCATTGCACTTGCTGTGGTCTCCTCGCGCTATGTCGAGCGGCCGTTCCGCTCTCTGCCGTCGAGTGCGACGAACGGGGCAATTCTTCGGCCCGCAGCGCTGGCCATAATCGCGGGGATTGGCGTCGGCTGGGGGTTGAGCGTGTCCCCGACAATGCTCCGAGGCTATGTGCCTCAGGTCGCTGAGTTGGACAGATACGACAGCTACTTCGATGCCCCGTCGTTCAAAGCAAGTTGGCGATACGATACGTGTCACCTTGACCCGCACAGTGGGGGATTTGAGGCTTATGACAAAGCCGCTTGTCTCAAAAAAGACGATCGTCCCGCGCTTCTGCTCTTCGGAGACAGCCACGCCGCGCATTTGTGGCAGGCTTTGGCGGCTGCGCGGCCCGATTTGAACGTCATGCAGGCGTCCTCAACCAATTGTCGCCCCCTGCCAGATCCCAATGCGACAGATTTTTGCACTGATCTGAGTAGGTTCATCTACTATGACTGGGTGCCCAACCACCGGCCCAAAATTGTTGCCCTCAGCGGTGTCTGGCGACCGTCAGAACTAAACTCTTTGGTAAAGGGAATTCACCATCTGCGCGCCAGTGGTGTTGAGCAGGTCGTCGTTCTGGGAGACACGGTGACATACACTGCTACGCTCCCGAAAATATTGGCCAGAGCCGCGATGTCGGGGGCCCCCATTCAGGCGCAGCAGGCTGTTCATCTTCAACCCGATTTGTGGTCGCGGGACAGGGCGCTGCATGAGCTGGTTGAGCAGGCTGGCGCCACCTATGTATCGCTCTTGGATGTCGCGTGTCCGATGGGAGAATGCCTTGCCGAGGTCGACGGCGTGCCGTTTCTGTTCGACTCAAACCATTACACTTCCGAAGGCGCAGCCTATGTCGCGCAGCGCATTGCGGGGCAGTTCTAGATGCGATGGCTTTTGCTCTTTGTAATGTGCTGCTTGCCCATAAGCCTCTGGGCGCAGGAGATTTTCGTGCAAGATCGTGCAGCCTTGTTCAAGGCGTTGAAGCAGGCAAAAGGCGGCGAGGTCTTGTTGCTGGCAGCGGGTGATT
Source organism: Donghicola sp. (assembly GCF_025210255.1). Lineage (NCBI taxonomy): Bacteria > Pseudomonadati > Pseudomonadota > Alphaproteobacteria > Rhodobacterales > Roseobacteraceae > Donghicola > Donghicola sp. Next base: position 109,349 of record NZ_JAOARZ010000026.1, read on the forward strand.
ATGGCGAGCTTGATCTGTCGGCTGACGGGCCGGTGCCGCCAGTCTATGCAGAGCCCGTGATTTTGCGAGCTGCAGCCGCATCGCCGCCGATTTTTACGCGGTTGAAACTTACCGGCGCCCGCAATCTGGCATTTGAGGGCGTGCTGTTTGACTACATCTTTGCGCCTGGAGACGCGCCGGGTCAGACCCGGCCTTTTCATATCAAAGACTCGACAAATATCCGATTCACCGATGTGATTTTCGACGGCGATGTCGCGTCAGGGCGCGGCCCCGAGGATAACGGTTATGCGGCTGGCATAGGTATAAGCGCTCGGCACGTGACACGGTTCACGCTTCAGGGCAGCGAGATCCGGTCGTTCTACCGAGGTTTGGTTGTGGGTGAAGGGACGGATGTCTTGATTGCCGAGAACGACCTCCATGACCTGCGGTCAGACGGCATGAACTTTGTCAAAGCCACCGGTTTGCGGGTTGAGGGCAACGTCATACGTGATTTCCGCCGCAGTTTTGCGTCGCGCGACCATGCTGACATGATTCAGTTTTGGTCAATGAATGCTGATTATCCGACCACCGATGTTGTCATTCGGCGGAACTTTTTGACGGTCGGAATTGGCGATCATACGCAGTCGATCTTCATGCGGAATGAAGCGGTCGATATGCAGGGTGGCGATCTGTCGATGTACTACCGCGATATCTTAATCGAAGAAAATCTCATCCTGAATAACCATTTTCATGGAATCACTGTGGGGGAGACCGATGGCCTGACCATCCGACGGAATACCTTGATTCGTGTGCCTCGTCGCTCTGAGCCGGGGATTCGGGGCACTTTTGCCAATATGCCTGGAATTCAAGTCGCCGACTCGTCTCGGAATGTGATTGTCACAGCCAACGTTGCGTCACGCGTTCCAAAGGTTCAGGCCGGCTGGAAACAGGTGGGAAACGCAATTGTACAAGACCTCGAGGCGTTTGAGGGCGGCTACTATCCCCGCGTTTTTGCAAACCCATTCGCTGGAAAACCCTATCGACCTGAGAATTTTAAGCCTGTCTCCGGGGCGCTGTTGGATCGCTCAGAGCTGGGTGCACCGTTGTCTATATTTCGCTGGGGGGAATAACTGGACGCGATGGTAAGTCTAAATCCTGAAACCACGCGCTCTTTTGCACCCGCAATCCACGAGACCGGAACGGGCGCGATATGGCTGATGCGACTGTACCTGATTGCTTTGTTTCTGCCGGTCGACTTTCAACTCGGGCCGTTGGCGATGAATGCACTGAGGTTTTACCTCTTGTTGGTGGCGGGACCGCTCTTCGTCCGGTTGGTGATCGGGCATTTTGGACGCGTGATCGTGACCGACGTTTTGTTCGTGATGCACTTATGCTGGGTGAGCCTGTCGCTGGCGGTCAATAATCCGGCCTCCCTTGTTTCCGCGACGGGGTCCGCATCCGTTGAGTTTCTAGGCGGTTATTTGATCGCGCGCGCGTCCATCCGAGACCAGAAGAGCTTTGGCGCATTCTGTCGGTTCTTTGCTGCCATTGTTGTCCTCAGCCTTGTGCCTGCTCTTATCGAGGCGCTCACGGGGCGTGCCTTGGTGCCAGAACTGATTGACCGGCTTCCGTTTTTTACTGCCTCGCTCCCTTTTGAGATGGACCAGAGGATGGGGCTGCACCGTGTGCTGGTCGTGTTCCCACACCCCATTCTATACGGGCTCGTTTGCTCGACCGCGATCTCGTTAGTGTGGGTTGGTCTCAAGCAGGATATCGCGCCGACCCACCGGCTCCGAAATGCAGGGCTTGTGTCTTTTGCCACGTTTCTGTCGCTATCCAGCGGAGCGCTGCTGGCAGCCGCGTTGCAGTTTATGTTGATAGGATGGCAATGGGTTTTCCGTACCGTCCGTGCCCGCTGGCTGATTTTCCTTGGGTTGCTGGTATTGGCTTACATCGTGGTGGACATCGCCTCTAGTCGTTCTCCGATGCGCGTTTTTTTGACTTATGCAACCTTCTCAGCGCATTCGGCTTACACACGGCTCTACATCTTTGATTGGGGTATGGTGAACGTGTGGACGAGCCCGCTGTTCGGGATTGGACTGAATGACTGGGTCCGTCCAGCTTATATGGGAGCAAGTGTCGATAATTTTTGGCTTTTAACGACGATGCGCTGGGGGATCCCCGGGTTCATGACCTTGGCTGCCGGCGTGCTGTACTTGGTACTGCGCGTGGCTTTCCGACCGCTACCAGAGGGATCGTCGCTGGCGGATAAACGGCGTGCTTGGGTGTTCACGATTTGCGGGCTGTGCGTGACCTTGACCACAGTCCATGTGTGGGCAGGGAGCTATTCCTACATCGCGTTTTTGTTCGGTGCCGGGGCTTGGTTTCTTAGGGCATCGCCGGAAAAAGAGAATGAACCTGTGGAGGGGAGTGCGCAGGAGTATCGGCAAGGGTCCATTTACCGTCGAGAGATCGCGCCAACACCCTACACCCGGAGCGCTGTTCAGCACAGGCGCGACCAGATCTGATTAACTCTGCAAGAACATGATTTGCCCGTCGTTAATTTCGACGGCCGTGAGCGGTCGGCCGGTGTAGGCGCCTGTGTCGATCGAAATGCGCCCATTCTTGATCCGCGGCTCTTTGACGATGGTATGCCCGTGAACGATCCATTGTCCGTCAGGGCGTCGCACTTTGCGAAAATCACTGTGCCCCCAAATCAGGTTATCGTCCTTTTGATCCGAGAGGGGCGCAATGGGATCTGCACCCGCGTGGACAACGCCAACATTGCTTTCTTCCCAGAAGGTTGGCAGCCCCTGAAGCCAGGCAAGCAGATCCGAGCCCAGCGCCTCGGATAACTGTTCAGCGATCGCTGTCAGGCTATTTAACTGCCCGCCCCAAGTAACGTTAAACGACTCGAGTGTGTTAAGGCCACCTGCCTGAATCCAGCGAAGACCTGCCGACTCAGGCTTTGCGAGAAAGTCGAGCATCATTTGCTCGTGGTTCCCCTTGAGGCAGGTCAGGCGGGACCCTGCCACACGTTGGAGCGCGATGAGGCGTTGAAGCACGGCAGAGGAGTCCGCCCCGCGATCAATCATGTCGCCCACCGTGATGATACGCGCATCATACCCTTCGGCCTGCCAAATTTTCTCGAGCAAAGTCTCCAGTTGATCGTGGCATCCGTGAATGTCGCCAATGACGAACAGCGGTTCTGAGAGCTGCGGGCTCGATAGTTTGGAGTTTGCAGGTTCGACCTCGCGGCCGAAAAGGCGATTGAAGGAAAACATTTAAAACCGAGGATACGATGATCTGAGATTAAACTTTATAGTAAAGAAGCCGACTAGGGAAGGAATTGCGATGAGAGTTGATGAAGTATTATTGCTGGAGAGAATTTTCGAAACGCTAGGGTTATTAAAAATATCAAAAAGGTAAAAATTTGATACGATGAGCGATTGAGTAAATGAAAGGATGAGCATTGCATTAATCGACGTTGCGCAAACTTTGGGGGCGTTATGGGTAAAATAGAGTCACTCGGCACAATTTTGCCTTTTTCGCTTTAAACGCTGGTGGCGAGAGAGTATGTCTATACACGATTAATGAAATGTCTTCTTGGACATGTAAATTTAGAATTTTTATCGGCTTACATTTCTCTACTGCCTTTTTGTAAGTGAAAATTTAAGTATTCCGAGGTGTCTTTTGCGATACTCAACCGGTTCAAAGTTCCTGCGCGTTGCGGGCTTTTCGATCGCTTCGTTCTCTCTGTTGGTCTCTGGCGCTATGGCTGACTCGTACCGCTTGGTGGCGGGGGACACGCTAGAGTTCATGTACTCGGGTTTGGGTGAGCCGGCCGAGGTCAAGATTGATATCAATGGCCAGATGCGCGTCGTGAACGTTGGCGGTGTGACGGTTGCTGGTCTGACGCTCGATGAGGCTGAAGAAAAGCTCGAGGCGGACATCATCAACTCTGGCATGTTCATTGAGCCGATTGTGAGCCTGCAGTTGACAGAGTATGCGCCTGTTGTCGTGGCGGGGGATGTGGCGCGACCAGGTCGTTTCGAGTTTACTCCAGGCATGACGGTCGCATCGGCGCTGGCGTTGTCGGGCGGCAGTGAACTGGCGGGGATTTCGCGATACGAACTCCAAACCACGCGTAGTGACTTAGAGGCACGGCTTAAAACTGCTAACTTGGAAATTGCGACTACAGTGGCGGACATTGCGCGATATCAAGCCGTGCTGGATGGCAAGGATGTCGTTGAATTGAGCCCTGAGCTTCAGGCCCTCATTCCTGCGAAAGACGCCGTCGATCTGAGCGAAATTATGAGTAAATCAAACCTGATCCTGCAAGCAGAGGCCGCGCAGGAAAAAGAGTTGATGTCCGTTTGGGCCGAAGAGATCGCCTCGATTGAGAAGCAGATTCAGCTTTTTGGTGAACGCATTCAGGTCCAGCAAGACATTGTTGCCAGCGCTGCTGATGATTTGGCCAAGGCACGGGATCTGCAGGCGCGGGGCCTGCAGACCAACGTTGGCTTGGCTGCCGCCGAGCAGCGGGACGCCGACGCGCGGTCGCGCGAGATCGAGTTGGAGTCGGCGCGCGTCCTTGCGACCCAATCGGTGGCTGATGCCAAAGCCGAGCGTAGCCAGTACCAGAGCACTCGCCGGACCGAAGCGTTGACCTTCCTCAAGGAGGATCAGGTTCGCGTGGATTCTCTGTCCTTGCAGTACTCGAATATCCTCGAGCAGTTGGCGTTGCTAACCAGCGGTAGTATCAGCGCGCTGCTCAATTCTGACACTGTTAACCTGACGTATGTGCTGCAGGGACCGCGTGCGGACCGTGTTGCCCCTGAGGATATCAGCGACGCGACTACACTGCTGCCTGGCGATACGCTCGTTGTGTACCTAGAGGGGATGGATCTCTCTCCGGTCGTAGCGACGGCAGAATAAGGACAAGGACGTGAGTGGTAACGAGTTTGGCCGTGTAGCGATTATTCACTACTGGCTTGTGGGAATGCGCGGCGGCGAAAAGGTCATAGAGGCCCTCTGCCGTATGTTTCCACAAGCCGACATTTTTACGCACGTGGCCGATCCCGCAAAGTTGAGTGCTACGCTAACGAAGCACAAGATTATTGAGACGCGGGTCGGCCGTTTGCCGATGGCTACCAAGATGTACCAGAAATATCTGCCTCTGATGCCTCGGGCGTTGGAAGAGTTGGACTTAACTGGGTACGACCTTGTTATCTCTTCCGAATCTGGCCCCGCGAAGGGCGTGATCGCGCCGCCGGATACGCCTCATTTGTGCTATTGTCATTCGCCCATGAGATATCTGTGGGACCAGTATCATGTGTACCGAAATGGAGCAGGGTTTATCACACGGATGGCGATGCCTTTGCTTGCGCATTCATTGCGGCAATGGGACGTAACGAGTGCCGCGCGTGTTGATGGTTTCGCTGCCAATTCGGGACACGTGGCAAACCGGATTAAAAAGTACTGGCGCCGTGACGCCGATGTTGTTGCGCCCCCCGTCGCGGTGGACGATTTCAAGCCTGTTGCATCGTCCGAGCTTGGGGATTTTTATCTTTGGGTCGGAGAATTGGCGCCTTACAAGCGGCCCGATCTTGCGGTTGAAGCCTTCAAGGAATTGGACAAGCCGTTCGTCGTCATTGGTGGTCCAGACGAGACGGTGAAAAAGCTGCAAGCTATCGCCGGTCCTAAAACCAAGTTCCTAGGCAAAGCCCCCTTCGATGTTTTGAAAGACCATATGGCGCGGTGCAAAGCGCTCATCTTTCCGGGAGAAGAGGATTTTGGAATCGTACCGGTTGAGGCAATGGCCTCTGGTCGGCCCGTAATTGCTTACGGGCGCGGCGGCATTTTGGACTCTGTGGTGGAAAACGAGACTGGTCTGTTCTTTAAAAATCAGACCGTTGAGGAGTTGGTGGACGCGGTTGAACGGTTCGAGAATGCCGGTCTTGATGCCGTTGATCCTCAGATTTGTGTCAACCGCGCCCGTCTGTTTGACGAAAACGCGTTCCGTGAGGGCGTTTACGCTTCGCTCGCCAAAATTATGTGATCAAGTCCGCGGTAGAACTGCGAACAAGAAGATGACCGACGCTCCGATCAGGCTGTAAATCGGCAAGGCCCACCAAAGTGAGATGCCGAGCTCTGCAATCACCCAAGCGGTGAAAACAAGCGATACCGGAATCGCAAAGAACGCAGCGCCAGGTAAAACAGCGCGCGGCTTCTCACCTGATACATCACGCTGATCGTGTTGCACCTTGGCTCTCGAAGCCGTCTGCTTTTTTCTTATTATATTTGCGCTGAACATCTCATCTACCATCGCTGTCTATTGCAGAAATATAGGTGTATCAAATGCGGTTCAACTCCTAAATTTGATATAGACTTTTTGCCGGTGGAAATCCGCATTCACTCTTTTGAAATACGGCCAAATGTTGCCGACGTTTAACTGTTTGACGCAAATTGATAGAGCAGTGTTCACAATCTGTTGTTCGGATTGATTAAAATCGCAATGCGCGAGGCGGCAAACTTGGGTGCTGTAATCTCACGGGTAACTAATTTACAATGCTTTATGTAAGTATAAGTTATTTTTCGACAATCCGCAAACCCGATTTTGCAACTCGTGAGTGAAAGAGATTGCATTTTTATAAAGTCGCGAGCCGAGCTCGCCCGCTGCTGCGCGCGCAGCATTATCTCATCCCTTTAGGAGAGATAAGGTTTCTGACGCATGTTGTACGAGTGATTTGCTAAGAGGTCCGATCTAGCGAAGTTAGTCCGACGGCAAATCGTCTAGAACGCTCAGGAACTTGTCAGATGCACGAGCCCAAGTGAACATTTTCGCGCGCTCTCGTCCTTGCTCCCTCAATTCGTCTGAGAGAGTGGTGCATTGCTCCAGATTCTCCATGGCTTTTGTCCAAGCACCTTGATCGGAAGGGGACACGCTGACGGCTGCGCCTTCAGTCACTTCGGGGATCGCTCCGCCCGTGGAGGCAATTACGGGACATCCTAGCGTCATAGCTTCTGCGGGGGGGAGGCCGAAACCCTCTGTTTTCGAAGGGAATACGAGCGCAAAAGCGTTTTCATAGAGCGCACGAAGTTCTTCATCGGTAACGCGCCCGAGCATTTTGATGTGCTCGGATTCCCTCAGGCCATTGGCGCCAAAAACGGCTAAATTTCCACCGCCTGCAATCACCAGTGGTCGTTGCTTGTCTGAACGCGCGTTGGATGCGTCGACGAGCATTTTCAAATTCTTGTGGGGGGCGAGACTGCCGATCGCCAGAAAATATCCGCCAGTGCTTAGGCTGTGCCGGTCAAGGATACGAGCATCGGCGGCAAGCCGAAGGATGTGATCGGCACCATTCGGGATGACGATAGCTTTGTCTTTCGGAACCACGCCAAAGTGCTCAAGTTCCCTCTTTGAATGCTCAGAGACTGTCAGAATAGTTTGCGCGCGATGCCCCAGACGGGGTTGAACGAAGTGGTAAAAACTGCGGAAAGCGCGAGAATAGGTCTCTGGCTGCCGAAACGCTTGCGCGTCGTGCATCATAACAACCTGCTTTTTCCTCAAAACAGGTCCCATGTTGCATAAGCTGATCAGCCAAGACTCAGGACTTTCTTTGGCAAGCGCCAGTTGCTCCCACGGGTGGCCAGTCAATTTCGACGCAGAGGTGCTGGTGATCGATAGCAAATCCTTAGGTCGTTCACTCGCCGCGACGACGGTGCCCTTAGGGCGGACGGCCAAAATATCTTTGAAGCGAGAGGGAATGCCTGCGTCCAGCGATGCAGAGATAAGTTCGGTTGCGACGCGATCGACGCCAGTGAGCGGGCGCATCAAGAATCGCGCGTTCAATACATAACTATTCATAAAGAAATACCGTGACTGAGAATAACCAGATCCTGCTATCTCTGCCTAACGCTTTTGGACCAAAAATGAGACTACGAATATCGAGATTTAGACCGAACTTCATTGTTCAGCGAAGCTGTTGCAAGGCAAAAATCCTAGATCAGAAAAAATGATCCAGAAGGAAACTATTTGCAAAAGCAAGCGCCAATATTTGTGCGGTCATTTGTTGTGCAGGTCCTATTTTAATGGCCCAAGACTTCGCTAACTGTGGCATGCTCAAAATATGTTGTGTACAAGGTGAGAGAGGTCTGAGAGTGCCGGGCGAAACACCGTGCTTGGCCTCGTAGAATTTTAGTATTTCTATTGTAGTATTTAAAAAACACTGAAGGCGTTCTTCTGATGAATTCTGTTACTCCGGTTATCTTGTGCGGCGGCTCAGGTACACGGCTCTGGCCGCTGTCTCGAAAGAGTTACCCGAAGCAGTTTGTACCGCTTGTGGGTGGGAGCACCCTGTTCCAACAAACAGCAAAACGGCTGAGTGGCGTGGGCGACGGGATCGCTTATGACAAGCCGATGGTTGTGACCAACTCTGACTTCCGGTTCATTGTGGTCGAGCAATTGTCTGAGATGGGAGTCGATCCCGGCCCTGTTCTGATTGAGCCGTCGGCGCGTAATACTGCTCCTGCCGTGCTAGCCGCCGCGATGCATTTGTATGCGTCAAACCCTGATGCGATCATGCTGGTGGCTCCGTCCGATCACATGATGCCTGATTCCGATGCGTTCCGCAGTGCGGTTGCGAAGGGGGTCAAAGCAGCAGAGAAAGGCAAACTTGTACTGTTTGGAATCCGCCCTGACCGTCCCGAGACCGGTTATGGTTATCTGGAGCTGAACGGCCAGACTGAGGACGGTGTGACCTCGCTCAAGTGCTTTGTCGAAAAGCCTGACGCAGAAAATGCGCAACGGATGGTGGATGCTGGTGGGTTCTTGTGGAACGCGGGCATCTTTTTGTTCCGTGCGGCGGACATCATTGCAGCCTTTAACGAGCACGCACCGAATCTGATCGCTCCGGTCGAAAAGGCTGTCGCAGACGCCGTACCTGACCTCGGTTTCCTGCGCTTGGCGCCAGAGGCGTGGGAGCAGGCCGAAGATGTCTCGATCGACTATGCCATCATGGAGAAGGCTTCGGATCTGGCAGTTGTACCTTATGACGCGCTTTGGTCGGATCTTGGCGGTTGGGACGCTGTTTGGCGCGCAATGGACCGGAACGACGATGGCGTTGCGACCACTGACGGTGTGACAGCAATCGACTGTAAGAACTCCGTGCTGCGGTCCGAGTCTCCTCAGGTCGAACTGGTTGGCATCGGGGTTGAAGATATCGTCGCTGTCGCAATGAACGACGCGGTTCTAGTTGCGCACAAAGATCGCGCGCAGGACGTGAAAAAAGCGGTATCCGAACTGAAGAAAAAGTCTGCACTGCAGGCAGAAGCTTTCCCCAAAGATCACCGTCCGTGGGGTTGGTTCGAGAGCCTCGTCGTTGGCTCGCGTTTCCAGGTGAAGCGGATTCAAGTGCATCCCGGTGCATCTCTTTCTCTCCAAAGCCACTTCCATCGCTCCGAGCATTGGATCGTGGTTGAAGGAACCGCCAAGGTGACCGTCGATGACGAAGTGCGTCTGGTGACCGAGAACGAGTCTATCTATGTGCCTCTTGGCTCTGTCCACCGGATGGAGAACCCCGGCAAGGTGCCGATGGTCCTGATCGAAGTCCAGACAGGCTCTTACGTCGGCGAAGATGATATTGTGCGCTACGACGATGTGTATTCCCGTGGACAGGGTGCCAAGGGTTAAGTCGATATTTGCTTAGTGCTCTGGGGCGCCCTTTGGGTGCCCCGAAGCCGTTTTGTTTTCCAGTACATTTTATTGCGAGCAGGCCAATGCGGAAGCTGTTAATCAACGGGCGTTTCCTGTCCGGCGGCGAAACGGCCGTTAATGCTGTTGCCAAAGAGTTGAGCGCTGCGTTGCATCAGCACAGTATCGCGCACCCGAATGGTTGGCAGGTCGAGCTCGTGGTGCCTCAGGCTCTTTTGTCAAAGGCAGAGGCGACCGGCATTCCATCGCGAGCTCATGGTCGTCGATCAGGTATCGTCTGGGAGCAAACCGAACTTCCGAGTTTGCGTTATGACGGCGTAATTCTAAGCCTTTTCAATACGGTGCCGGTATTTGGGCGCGGCTACGTGACAATGCTTCACGATGCCCATGTCATGACGTCTCCGGACTCTTATAGCCGTCCGACGCGGAGATGGAGAGAGTTTCTTTCTCGAAGAGCGGGGGCCACGGGCAACTACGTGCTGACCCCTTCAGAACACTCCAAGGTCAGTTTATTGGAGCATGGGATCGGACGAGCTGAACACTACGGCATTGTACCTAATGGTCCTGGGAATGTCGGGCGCGTCCAGGGGGATCGCGCAATCTTCAAGCGGTTATCGTTCAACGACGAAACCCCATTTTGCGTCGGCCTCAGTAGCCTGCTGCCACACAAGAATATCGGTGACCTCTTAAGCGCGTTCGCGCGGCCAGAGTTGGCGAACATTCAGTTGGTACTTTTCGGCAAGGCGTCTCGCGCGGACTTTGTCGCAGCGGGCCATGACGTTCCTGACAACGTGCATTTCCCTGGTTTTGTGTCAGACGAAGAACTTGCCGCACTTTACGACAAGGCGCTCGCGGTTTGTGTCCCTTCTTTGGAAGAGGGGTTCGGTATGCCCGCGCTAGAGGGCATGGCGCGTGGGGCGATTGCTGTTGTTTCGCCCTGCGGCGCGCTGCCAGAAGTGGTGGGGGAGGCTGGCCTCTTTGCCAAAGTCGGACAGCCCGACCAGATCGTAGCCCATATCTCGCGGATCAACACCGATCCGGCGTATGCCGAGGACCTGCGCGCGAAAGGGCTTGCGCGTGCTCGGGCTTTCACGTGGGAAATCGCCGCTGAAAAAGCCTTTGCACACTTAGAGGCATGGGGCTTGGCAGAGTAGGCCACCAGCGTCAGCTGATGGCCGATAGGCTTTAGCGCGACTCAAAAATGCTCATTTCAAGAACACTTGAGCGGATGCCGATATAGATTGTCGGCGCTGCGAGGATCAACGTGACCAACGTGATCAGAACAAAGCGAATTTCTTGGCTAAATTCGAACGCGCCAATCGCGAAAATCCCAGTGATGACAGCGATCCCGTAGACGCCAAGCAGCCCTAAGCCCATGAAAAGCGGCGGCATTGCGCTGCTCAGATCAATCCGACCCCAGTATTTGAACACCAGCAAGGACCCGATAAAGGAGAGGATCTGGACACCCGCCTGCGCCCACGCGATGGTCTCAAACCCCATGGGGGCAAAGACGACAATCGTCCCCAGCATTAACGTGGTCCAGACGAGGTTGGTGTGCAGTGTCACTTGGGTCGAGCGTCGGGCTGCGAAAACCGGCTCGATCAGGTCATTGCCAGAGCGCGCGACTGCCCGAAGGGCAAAAGCATAGAGGGTTCCAAGCGCCGCTGCATATTCGGGGCGGAAGAATGTCTCAATCAATCCACCGCCCAACGCTGAAATTGCGATCGCAAAACCGCCCGTCAGGAAAACAGAGCCAGCGAGCATGATTTTGAAGATCGGATCCAGAGGTTGAGAAAAGCGGGACGCGGCGCCAAATAGCTTGATGGCGAAGCTGCGCAAAGGCTGTGCGATGATGTCCACGGTGCCGGTCGCCAGTCTGTTGGCAAAGCGGTAAAGGCCAGCCTCAGTCGTGGAAAGCGCGTAGGCAAGGATCAGGTCCGTGCCGAAATTGGCCAAAAAAGACAGGAATCTAGAGCCATAGAGACCGCTGGAGAATCGCAGACCTTCGTAAGCAATCTTACGATCGAATCGGAGTGTAGGGCGCTTGGGGCATGCTGCGACAAATAGGACAAGCTCTAACAGGGTGCGGATACCGCGATAGGCGACCAATGCAAAAAGCGACTTCCAGACAACTAGAATAATGCAACCGACCAAAAGTCCGCCCAAATTTCCTGCAATCAAAATGAGAAAGTACCGCTTCATTAATCCCATGCGCGTAAGCACCGCCGAAGCCCAACCTATGATTGAAACAAACGGTTGGAATATCCCGAAATAGCGTAGAACCTCTGCGAGATCGGGCGCATCAAAGAGTCGGGCCAGCCACTCACTGCCTAGATACATGGCAGCGCCACCCACTAAGCCAATTGCCAACATGATCCAAAAGACAGTCGACAAAACTGCAGTCTCGTCCTTCTCGGAATTGACGAGGAAATGAAAATATCCGCAGTGAGTCAGCATAATTACAAACTCAACTGCGATAATAGCAATGGTGTAGGTGCCGTAATCGGCCGCTGTCAGAAATCCTGCAGCTAATAGGGTAATAACAAACGATGCAATTTGTTGAGATGCGAGGCCAAAAACGGATATCGCGGCTGTGCCACCTGTTTTTGCAAAAGATGACTTTAGCTTACTAAAGAGCAAAATATCACTCCGATAATATATCTTACGGAAACAAAAGAGGGCGGGAGAGGAAAGGCGCCCAAAGAGGAAAAATTGTGATAATTAAGAGATAGCGCTCTTGTCAGCCGTGGCGCAACCATGTTCTTTAACCGTAACCCGAAGGTGTATTTGTTCGGATAAGTGCACAATCGTGCATTTTTGGAGTTTCTATTTATGACTGATTTTGGCACCCAAAGCCCACATTTTTCGGCGCAGGTTGCTGGACGAGCCATGGGCGACTCAGATTTCATTCGCCCGGAAGAAGATGATCGGGCAGATTTGAGCCGCATGTTGCGGTCGGTTTGGGTTCGTAAGAATATTATCCTTGGTTGTATCTTTGGCTTTGCTGTTGTGTTTTTCCTGTCTGCTTATATGCAGCCCAAGAAATATACGGCGCACACAACCATCATGTTGGACACACGGGGCCAGCAGTTTGTTTCTATGCAAGAACAGGTCGTTGGCGATCTGAAGCTGGATGACGCGCTGCTAGAAAGCGAAGTGACGGTCCTGCGGTCGATGGCACTACTGAGTGCAGCAGTAGAGCGCATAGGGCTGGATCGCTTTGATATACTAGCTGGCGAAGATGGATATGAGTACTTTGACGACAGTATCGTGTCGCGTGATCAGCAACGCCTTAAATTCGTCGCCGAAGAGCTACAGAACGGGATCAATGTTTACCGTGTTGGTGAATCTTATGTGATCGAAGTCTCTGTGACGACAATTGATCCGCAGCTTTCAACTATTGTCGCTGACACACTTGTAGAGGTCTACATTGCCGATCAGCTGAATGATCGTCAGGCGGTTGCAAGCAACGCGACGCGCTGGTTGTCTGATCAGGTGGAAGTCGCACGCCAAGAAGTGTTGGCCGCCGAGGCGCGTGTCGAGGAATTCAAACGCGAAGTCCTCCAGTCTAGCGGTGCGTCTGAAGATGTTCTTGAGCAGCAGCTGGGTGAGTTGAACCAGCAACTCGCGCTCGCGCGATCTGAACGCGCGACCGAATCTGCAAATTTGCGACAGACCCAACTACTCAAAGACGCGCAAGGCGCAGTCGCGGTCGCGGATTCGCTGGATGTGCCCTACGTAAAGGCGATGCGAGAAGCACGTCAGGAGCTTTTGCGCGAAGATGCCTCGCTTTCTTCGGCTCTCGGTGAAAACCACCCAACGCGTCGGAATATCGCCAAAGAAATCGCAGAGATTGACGCGAGCATAGCCCAAGAAGTCGACAACATTATGCGAGGCTATGAGACACGCATCAATGTACTGGCGTCGCGCGAGCTGTCCCTGAGCGAAGACGTATCGGACCTGCAAGACAAGCTCTCTAACTTATCGAACTCGTCTCTGCGCCTTCGTCAAGTTGAGCGGGAGGCAGAGGCAGCGCGGCTGCGATTTGATGAAATGCTCACCCGCCTTGGCATGACACAAGCGCAGGTCGAAATTCAGAGAGCTGACGCAAAGGTCATCAACCCGGCCTCTTTCCCACTGGTGCCCTCGTCCCCGCGCGTGAAGCTGTTGACCGTGTTTGGCGCAGCGATCGGAATGACAGTAGGATTGGTCGCAGTGTTGATCATCGAGATGACCCGTGGGGGCTTCGCAACTGCACGTCAGTTAGAAAGCGCGACAGGTCTGCCTGTCATGAGCGCGCTGCCCCGCGCAGAGGTCACTTCTCCTAAAGACGTCGTCGGTCTATTGAATAGCCGTGGCTATCACCTGCTGAATGAACGGATCAGGCAGTTGAGGGCAGTTTTGCCGATCGCCACACGGCAGCGCAAGAATTGCTACCTTCTCTTGTCGTCGGCACCGGACGAGGGGAAGACCTCTACCGCTGTTGCGCTCGCGCACGCCAGCGCAATGGCAGGTGTCTCGACAATCCTTGTCGACTTGGACAATCGCCGAGGCACGTTGCAGGCAGAATTCACCGAAGGCCAAATGGTCGACCTATCGAATTACTTTAAAGGTGAAATCACAATTGATGAGGCAATCATCAAGGGGCAGAAAACTCTATTTGATATCACCGGCGCGGGCAAACATCAGTCTCTTATGGCTGATGGCGTTAATGGAGAGCAGCTTCGTGATATGGTGGCAGAGTTAAAAGAGCGCTACGATGTGGTGGTAATTGACGCACCGCCCATCCTAGCGGTGTCTGACGGGCTGCAGATTGCCACTGTGGTTGATTGGGTGCTGTACCTTGTGCGCTGGCGCCATACCTCTGAGAAATCGGTTAAATATGGGCTCGATACGCTCGAAAACGTTGGTGTGAACAATATTGGCCTTGTGATGACCATGGTCGATGTTAGGGAAGATCCTGATAGCTATGCCCAGAAATACGATTACGCATAAGCTATATGGTAATTTGCAAAATTTGAATTTATATGGTGCCCATTGCTATTATTTTGATTGTGTTTGATTTGAGTCTGCTCTGTGAATTTATGTGCTAATTTTGACAAATTTCATGGAAAAGTTTCAATTAATATGTAATTTAGTTATCAAGTTATATTTTTCAGGCCATCATTTCCTTGGCCATCAAAGACTTAGGTCGCGAGTCGCGGCAACGTTTCGCCAGATTTTATAAAACAAGACTTTAACCGGGGGCCATTGTGACAAATACCTCTACTTCAGCTGGAAATCGCGGGGGACCTGCCGGGTCCGGTGTCGCCTATCTCCTGAGATATGAAGGTGCGTTGAAACGCGTCGCCGACATTATTCTGGCAATCCTACTCCTCCCTATGCTGCTTCCGATCATCGGTTTGCTGTATCTTATTATCCGCTCTGACGGCGGACCTGGCTTCTTTGGCCACAAACGTGTGGGCCGTGAAGGCAAAATCTTCAAATGCTGGAAGCTGCGTAGCATGGTGCCGGATGCCGAAGAGCGCCTGCGCGAGCATCTTGCCAATAATCCTGCGGCAGCCGCCGAATGGGAACGGGATTTCAAACTGCGTGACGACCCGAGGATCACGCGTTTGGGTGCATTCATCCGTAAAACAAGCCTCGATGAGCTGCCCCAGATCTGGAATGTTCTGCGCGGCGAAATGAGCTTGGTGGGCCCGCGTCCCGTGACCTCTGATGAATTGTCGCGCTACGGCGCTCATCAGTGGGCCTATCTGATGATGCGTCCAGGCGTAACTGGCCTGTGGCAAGTCTCGGGCCGGAACGACATTAGCTATGACGAACGTGTGGCGTTGGATACGCGTTACTGCCGCGAGGTGTCTGCGGTGCAAGATGCGATCATCCTGTTCAATACGATTGGTGCGATTACAAAACGCACTGGTGTTTAAGTCCTAAATCTCCTTCGACCACACCCAAGGCGCGGGCGTCCATCCCCTTACGCTCGCGCCGTTTTTGTATGAACACGAGTGCGATTAAATATGCGAATTTCAGTCATCATTTGCTCCGTCGGTCGTCCCGAGGCCATCGAGTCGGTGCTGCCCTTTATCGCCCGTCAAACCAAGCAACCCAGTCATGTTCTGATCGTTGTGACGAAACCCGAAGATTTGCCGCCCGAAAGCGCGTTGCAATACAATCTTCCGATTCAGGTACTGTATTCTCCCAAGGGGCTGACCAAACAGCGCAACACCGGTTTGGACGCGATTCAGAACGAGTGTGATGCGGTCTTCTTTATTGATGATGATTATCTTCCCGCTCAGGATGCGCTGGAGGTGCTTGAGAGTGGCTTTAGCAGGTTCCAGGACGCCGCGGGTTTGACCGGTACGCCCTTGGCAGACGGAATCAATACCGAAGGGGTCTCCGTATCCGAGGCGCGGAAACTGATAGAGGCGTATGAAGCGAAGCCGCGAGATACGACGGCCATGGCCGCTCAACGCAAGCTTGTTGGGCTCTATGGGTGCAACATGGCCTATCGTTGCAGCTCGATTGGCGCGGTGCGTTTTGATCCTCGGTTGCCGTTGTATGGCTGGCAAGAGGATACGGACTTTTCCTACCGTTTGGCCGGCGAGAAAATCCGTCTCGGAAACCTAGCTGGCGTGCATTGTGGGACGAAGTCGGGCCGTGAAACGAGCGGCGTCTTACTGGGGTATAGTCAGATCGCCAACCCCGTGTACTTGATGCGAAAGAGGTCCTTGCCGCTGCAATTCGGCCTTACTTTGATGAGTAAAAACGTTTTGGCAAATCACGGAAAGATATTGTTTCCAGAGCCTTGGATCAATCGCAAGGAACGGGCGAAAGGCAATTGGTTGGCTTTCTTCGATGTCCTTCGGGGGCGCCACGATCCAGAGCGTATTTTCGAGCTAGGTGCGCGCAGGGGCTAGGAACGCACTATTCGCAAGTGGGGCGCCAGCGGAGAAACCGCCAGCGCCCCTTTTTCATTCTTGATCGCATGCGCAAAGCGGGTTCACCAGCTTGACTCGGAAATCACCGTTGTAGAGTTGCGGCATTTCTGACGGACCAAAGATCACCTTCACCTCCTTGCCTTCGGGGACGGCATAGGGGCCAAAGCTGCTTTGATCACTGCCAGAAACAACCGTCGATACCTTGGTTTCGCCCGCGACAATGATGTCCAGAGTGACTCCGCTCGATGACAGCATATTCAGCTTTACGTCGGTCTCGATGTTGATCATCTGCTCTTTCTCCGAGATGTGCTCCAAGACGACACGCATGTTCTCATCTTCGCCGCCGACGATGTTGAAGCCCGTTGGAAGCCACGCAAAGTTCCAGAGGTTCGGCTCTTTTGTCGTGCAGAGGTACGGACGCCACGGCACGCCGCCGCGTTGTTGGCCAGGACAGGTTTCCAAGTCCACGATCCGGTCATCAGATCCAACCAGCAGATAGCGGCGGAAACCTTCGACACCGTCGGCGGTCCGTGCGTTTTCTCCTTCTGCGGGTCGGAAAAACTGGTAGTAGCTGTCGGCGACGACCGGTTGCGCTCCTAGATCAATGTCCAGTTCCAGATCAATCGGTGCGCCGTCAGTGTGAAAGAAGATCACACGATCCCGCATCAGTTCTAGCTCGCGATCATATTCACGCATATCGCCGCGGCGCGGCTGCATGTCATGACGTCGGATCGCCACATCGCGCGGGGCGCCCCAAATCACCGCGTCACTGCCGCCGAAAACACAGGCATAGGTAAAAGGATCAGGCTGGTAAAACTCTACTGGCTTGCCTTGAAGTTTCGTATGCGCGTAGGTCAAGGCTTGTCCGAGCGGAGTCAGCGACATGTCCGATTGTAGCACCGGTGGATAGTTGTCCCCTCGCTGCGTCAGGGGATACCAGACTGCACGCTTTACGCCCGAGGCTGCCATTGTGCAGTAGTTCCGCCAAAAAAAGTCTGGTGCGCTGGCCAGATCCCGCTGCCCGAATTCGGTAATTTCGATGTCCATATCCTTCATCTTGGGGTGGCGGCGTAGGACAGAAAGCTCAGCCGGGATATGCTCCGGCTCTGTTGTATACGTGTGGATTGAGACGGCATCCATGTAATCGGCTGCCCCTAGATCCAACATTTCCCAGATATAGGCGCTTGCGATCGAGTGAGCCGAGGCCCCGATGATCCGCGTATTCCGTACGTTTTCGTGCTCGTTCAGCGCCTTTAGGTAATCGACCTGCACTGCGGCTAATTCCTGCGCGGATTTCTCTTTGATCGGGCCGTAAATGAAGCTCGGAGAATTGAACTCGTTCCCAATCTCGATAGACCGCACGTCAGGATAATGTTCGAGGTAGGCAGACACAAACTCAGCGAGCGCGTCGATTCCCTCGGACTTCAAAACGGTATTTCCGTCCTCGTAGTTGGCATTGTCTGCCCAAATGATGAGCGATCCAGCGAGACCCGCGCGGTTTAACTCATCCACACCCTTCTGTTGATCGACACCGAAATTGTACTTACCTTTCTCGGTTTCGATATGAGCCCAAACGGTGTTATCTCGCAAATCGTTGATGCCAAGCGATTGCAATCTTTCGATCACGCGTGTGCTGGGAACCAAGAATAAACCTGCATCTATTCCCAGAAGGGGCGCTGTATTTTCCTGTGCATACAGGCTGTTCGCGGTAAAACATACCGTCGATGCAAGGACGGCGGTAATGTTTTTGAAAAAATGCATTGGAAAACTCTACTATAAAAGAAGTTAAAATACTTGCCTTATAGTGTTGGTGTTTGGGTCCTCGATCAAGCAAAGAAAAAATATCATAAAGAGGTGGTATCGTTAAGCGCTCGACATAGGGTGACCGTGGGGCTGAAGCGATAAATCGTATGAATGTGTGTTGCGAATTTGGTGAATTCGGTTAGATAAAAGGCATTGATTTAGTAATTTTCGTGTCGCTGCGGCGCGTCATTTTATCGACGGCTAGTTTGCTATGCAGGTATTCGCCACAACGCCTTTGGCGCTGTTTATGTTGCTCTACATCATGGTACGCGGACCGGTTAAAGGTTTGTGGTGTCTGTTTTTGGTCCTGCCGATGGGTGCGGCGGCGGCGATGAACGTCTCCGGCCTTGGGTCGATCTACATGGCAGACTTCGTCATCATGGCGATGTGGGCGTCGCTCCTGCTGTTTCCGACCGGTTTTTCCGAACTTTTCGCCACACTGAAGCCGGGCCGTCCAGGTTTTATCCTGCTGTTTTTGTTGATTGTGTCGCTCTTGAGTGCGTTTTTCATGCCGCGCTTCTTTCGAGGAGACACAGAAGTGTTCATGCTGGTCAAAGTGCCAGATTGGGGTATGGCCTTCCGGCTTCGCCCCCTCGAGCCAACGACGCAGAACATCAGTCAGCCGATCCGCTTCATGATCTCCATGTCGGCCTTTGTCATCCTTACCACGCTCTTTCGCAAGCACGGCAGTGCGATGCAGATTCACAAGGGCATGATTCTGGCGACTTGGGTCAACGTGCTGCTCGCGTTTTTGGACGTTGCTTCGCACGCGGTCGGCTTCAACGACCTGCTTGATGTGGTGCGGACCTCGAACATGGCGATGCTGGATGATCAGCGGATCATGGGCATTAAGCGGATCGCAGGCGGCTTTGCCGAGGCGTCGGCCTTTGGCTTCTACACGATGGGGCTCTTCGCTTACTGGATGCGTTATTGGTTCTCGGACAAAACGTCATGGAAGAGCGGGCTCATAGCGCTCTTGATGTTTGCCCTGATCATTCGCTCCACCTCAAGTTCGACCTATCTCGCGCTGATTGCTTTTCTGGGGCTGTACTTCCTCTGGCACTTCCGCACGATGTTCAAGGCGCGCCGAGCGCTCCTGATCTACATCTCCACGATTGTGGCGGTGCCCATGATGATGATCGTTTTCATCATGCTATTTACATTGAACCCGATCCTCTCTGGGATGCTGGACGAGATTTTGTTGACCAAAATGTCCAGCGATTCCGGCGTTGAGCGTATGATGTGGAACACGCAGGCTCTGACTGCGATGATCGACACCTACGGGCTAGGGGCGGGAATCGGGAGTGTCCGCGCCTCCAGCTTTCTGTATGCTTGTTTAGGAAACATCGGGATCGTTGGAACTGCGTTGTATCTGGTATTTATCGCGCAGTTTTTGCTCGCCCGGCCGCCAAAGTCAGAGCGAGACACGCATACAGCCGCTGTGATCGCGGGCTTGCAAGCGTCGTGCATTGGATTCCTGATCCAAGCGATGATGTCAGCACCTTATCCGAACCTTGACGTGGTATTCTTTGCCCATGCAGGTCTGGCGATGGGGCTGCTCAGGCGGCAAGAAATACTTGTGCGCCGCAAGAAAAGGTCAACGCGTGCACGACCTGTCAGGATGGGTGCAGCACGCAGCATGGCGTAATCGCGGGCAAACAGGTGGTTGAAGACTCGGAGCAGTTGATCAACTAATGGCATCAACAGAGCAGCTGAAAGGTGCCCGAAGATGTCCCAGTGGATCCGATTCCTGACCTTCGCCCTGTGCGTCGCGTTTACGTTGATTTTCGCAATCGCCGCGGTCTGGGTGAATTGGCTGGGACTGCTTGCGCTGGTCTTCGCAGGTCTGACGCTGGTTGGTATTAGGGACATGCTTCAGACCAAGCACGCTATTCTGCGCAACTATCCGGTCATCGGCCACATTCGCTTCATGCTCGAGGATATTCGCCCTGAAATCCGACAGTACTTCGTCGAGAGCGACGAAGATGAGGTTCCCTTCTCTCGTGAGGGGCGGGCGATCGTTTATCAGAGGGCCAAGAACGTTGAGGACAAGCGCCCCTTTGGCACCAAGCAGCGCGTGAATGCTGCGGGATATCAGTGGCTGACTCACTCGATCCAACCGCGCAAGATCGATGACAAGGATTTCCGCGTCAAAATCGGTGGGCCTGCGTGTACGCAGCCTTATGACGCGTCGGTTTATAATATCTCTGCAATGAGCTTTGGCGCGTTGTCAGCGAATGCGATTTCCGCGCTGAACAAAGGTGCAAAGAGGGGTGGGTTCGCCCACGACACTGGCGAAGGCGGGATTAGCCGCTACCACCGCGAGGGCGGAGGCGATCTGATTTTTGAGATCGGCACGGGCTATTTCGGCGTGCGTGACGACGAGGGCAACTTCGATCCTGATAAGTTCGCCAAAGTCGCGGCCGATGATCAGGTCAAGATGATCGAGATTAAACTCAGCCAGGGTGCCAAGCCTGGGCAGGGTGGGATGCTGCCTGCCTCAAAAATCTCTCCTGAGATCGCTGAGGCGCGCGGCGTTCCGATGGACAAAGACTGCATATCGCCCGCGTCGCACAGCGCTTTTAGTACGCCGCTTGAGATGATGGCCTTTATCCAGCAGTTGCGCGAACTGTCGGGCGGCAAACCTGTCGGCTTCAAACTGTGTATTGGCCACCGCCGCGAGTTCATGTGTATCGTCCGCGCTATGCTCGAAACGGATATCACGCCGGATTTCATTGTCATCGATGGCAAAGAGGGCGGCACAGGGGCGGCTCCGCTGGAGTTTGCGAACCACATGGGCATGCCCTTGGTAGAAGGGCTGACCTTTGCCCATAATACTCTGCGTGGTGTGAACCTGCGTGACCGGATCGCGATCGGCGCTTCGGGCAAGTTGATCCACGCTTTTGACATCGCGAAGGCGCTCGCGCTTGGGGCGGACTGGGTGAATTCAGCGCGTGGGTTTATGTTTGCTGTCGGATGTATTCAGGCGCAGGCTTGCCACACCAATCACTGTCCGACGGGCGTTGCGACCCAAGATACCCGGCGTCAACGCGCGCTTGTCGTGCCGGACAAGGCAGAGCGAGTTTACTACTTTCACAAAAACACGCTCAAGGCGTTGGGCGACATGGCTGGCGCTGCGGGCTTGGATCACCCCTCGTCTTTCTTGCCGCATCACCTGATGATGCGTGAGAAAGAGCGCAACATGGTCACGGGCGAGGAAATCTATCCCTATATGCCAGAGGGTTTTCTGCTGCGCGAGGACGACGGTCGGTTTGGTTACCTGCAGCGATGGCGCCGCGCTGCCAGCGCTAGCTTCGCGCCATTTGATCAAGGCGTTTAACGGTATCTTGCGATTTTCGCGGTGTTAAGTAGCATCAAGTCTACTCTTTTGGGTGTATGGATACCCATTCGGACTGGTTTTTCAGCCCGAAGATAAATTGAGCGGTCAACGGTTTTCTCGTTTGTGTGGGCTAGTGTTAGGGCGATGCGCTTGAGCGTGTCGGGTCGAAGGGGAACCTGCGATCTGAGCCCGCTTGAGTTACGTGAAGGTCGTGGGGTCAATTGTGAAAAGCGGAGCACCCGAACAATTCAGCGCCAGCGCGCAGGTCATGAGTCTCGCGCGCGCTGCCGAACTGTCCCGTGACCAAGGCTTCGTCTTTCGCGACTTCGAAATTTCCAAGATCCGGATGATTACCGAGAGCATCCGTGCCTACCCGGTCCGGATGACACTGGTCTATCTTGCTGTGATCTTGTTTTGGACGGTCTTCATGTCCTACGGGTCCGCGTTGCATGGGCCCAATACTATCGCAGTGAACCTTAGCCCGCAGGTCTGCCTGTTTACGATCTGCGTGGGACTGTTGCTGTACCCAAGGCACCTGCTCTGGGTTCCTGTTGCGGCGCTGTGCTTTATGTACTTCGTGCCCTTTGTGCTGCCTTTTACGGGCAAGCCGATCTGGTTGGTCATGCCAGAGGTCACCCCAAGTCTGATCCTTTTCTTCCTGATCACCAACCTGATCGCGGGCTTGGTCATTGGGGTGATTGCCCGCTCTG
Source organism: Donghicola sp. (assembly GCF_025210255.1). NCBI lineage: Bacteria > Pseudomonadati > Pseudomonadota > Alphaproteobacteria > Rhodobacterales > Roseobacteraceae > Donghicola > Donghicola sp. Next base: position 131,837 of record NZ_JAOARZ010000026.1, read on the forward strand.
TCTATCGGCGGATTGGACGTATGTTCCGGCCCAATGACACAGATTTGCTGATTGGTTGGGTCATCACCATCAGTTTTGCTGCAATCTGTTTTGTCCAAGTCCACATTGCCCAAGCCTATGCGCAACTTTTGCCCGCCCAAGACCTGAAGGCCTTGGGCTTTGACGAGAATTTTGTCGATTTCTCGATGAACCGTGTCCTGCGCGGTGCGTCAGTGGTGGTCGGGTTTTTTGTTGCGGTGCTGTACACGGATCGTTTGAGCGCGGTCGTTCGTTACCTTCCTGCGATGCTAATCTTCCCGCTCCTCGCTATTCTGCACCGCGCGGGGTATTTAGGTTACCCGATGCTGGATACGGCGATTGTCGGGCTGGTCTACGCGATGATCCTGCCAGCGGGGGCGGCGCCCGTCATCGTGATTGGTGGCATTACCATTTATTCGGCGCTAACCGGCCAATACCTGACAGATACGCCGCCGGGCGATGTGGAGTCAGCCTTGCTCGAGATTTATTCGATCGGCTCGCTCTTCTTGATTGTGGCCACGATGGCGTTGCGCGGGCGGGGCCGCCATGAAAGAGAGCAACGCTCCGCCAGCTTGCGGCGTCTGTCTCTGGTGCGGGAATTCGCGGGTGTCGGGCTCTTTGCGGTAAACATCCCTCGTAATAGCTTCCGGATCGAGGTTTCGGGCCAGACCCTGCTCGGGCTTCCCAGCGAAACCACGTTGGATGCTTTTATCGAAACGATCGCGATGGATCATCGCCGTGCTGTCCGTGATGCGTTTGTTGCCGGAAGCGACGAGACGAGCACTATGGTTGTGCCGCTGCTTCGAACGTTTTCCGAGGGGCAAGAGCGCCTTGTCCGTCTGCATTTGTGGGGCGAAAACAGCATCTGGAAAGAACGTATCGTCTACGGCCTGCTGATCGAAGTCACCGACGAGTACCGCCGTGAAAAGGCGCTTTCGAATGCGCTGAAGGAGTTGTCTTTGCGCCAGGAGCGTCAGAACCAGCTCTTTTCGATCGTGTCTCACGAGGTGCGCACGCCGGCCTCCGTCCTCTCAATGCTCATCTCAGAGCTTGAACGCGGCGAGGATGTCGAAGAGCTGCGCCCGCAGATGCGCGAGGCATCAAATCAGCTGTTAACTGTGCTGGACGATATGCGCCAAGCAGTGAATCCAGAGAAAAATCAGAAGATCAAGATCAGCCCCTACGTCCCAGCCGAACTGGCCGAGCAGGTGTCATCAACCTACCGGATGATGGCGCAGACCAAAAACTTCCGGATCAATATCTGTCTCGGCGAGGGCGCGGATCGGTCGATTATGGGGGATGTGTCACGCCTTAAACAGGTTCTTGGCAATCTGGTGCGCAACGCAATTATCCATTCCAAAGGCTCCGAGATTTGCATTGGTTACGAGCGCCGTACTGATGACGGCCCTCAAGGGACCAACCTAACCCAAGTCTGTTGGACAATCACTGACGATGGCGTTGGTATTCCGCCCGACGATGTTGCGCGCTTGTTCCAACCCTTCGAGCGGGGCAGCGCGGACGCGCGCAATCAGGCGGATGGTAGCGGTCTTGGGCTTTTCATTGCCAAGCAAATGATCGAACTGCTTGGGGGGCAGCTGAGTTATTTCCCTTCGCCGATGGGGGGTGCAGGCTACCGTATCGTTATGCCAGAGGTCGTGACGCCTGCAGGCCGATCGAAATCTGTCGTAGCTGCTGACAAAGATTTCGACGAACGGCTTAAAACCCTGCGCGTCGTGTTGGCCGAGGACAACATGCTTGTCGCCAAGATTACGCTCAAACAGCTGGGGCGCATTTTCGGCAGCATTGAGCACTTTGAAAACGGCGCCCTTGCGCTGGCGCGGATCCAAGCCGATCCGCCGGACCTGTTGTTGACTGACCTCTTTATGCCGGAAATGCCAGGTGATGAGCTGATCCAAGCGGTTCGGACAGAGTATCCTGATTTGCCCATGATCGGGCTAACTGCGGCGGTTGTCGGGGATGACACACGCCGTTTCGAGGAGGTTGGGGCAACCGCTTATCTGCCGAAACCACTCTCTATCGAAAAACTGAAGACGATCCTTCAAGAGCATCTGCCCTGACGGTCAGGTAGGTGTTGCTATCATCTTAGGTAGACGTTGTGATCCGAACCGAGAGTTTGGGGTCATCTTTGCGGCACACCTTTGGATGCCAGACGCTCGGATTGGACGGCGGATGTGCCGAAAATTGCTCTGCAATTGACCTTGTGCGCAGATGAACTGGTGACACTGACTTGTTAGTTTCGTTTCATAAAATGAACGACCAAGGCGTATTAGTCATGACAGTCCCTCCGCACAGAGACGCACTTGTCTCCCGCTTACAGCAGGAGTTGACGACGTTTGCGCTTGTTCGCGAAGTGTCATCGCAGGATGCCGCCAAAGCGCGTGTGCTGCACAACTGGACCTTTGTGTACAAGCCGAACGTACATGTCGAAGTTTGCGGTACAGCAGGCCAACATGTTGGGCACTGCGATGATTTCGTCATAACGGGTCGAGTCGTGCAGGTGGACATCGACGAAAAGGTCGTGGTCACCACGACGGGTCTCTATCGGCTAGAGCAAAGGCCAGCGAGCGACCGCGCGGCGCGAGACCGCTGCTCAATCAAGGTGGAGCTTTATAAGGTCAAGGAAATGCTCGATGAATACCGAGAGGATCTGAAAACCGTACGGCGTTATCTGTCCGAGATGTTGTCAGAAGACAGCATTCCGGGCGAAGGCGAAAGTTTGCGTGCACTGAAGCATGCCTTGCACTGAACCAGAAACAGTGGTGGCAGAGCTGCCACAATCAGTAAGATCAACGAAAAAGTAAGATTTACGATACTCTGCGTTTTCACATCCCTGTGATAGTTTTCTGACCGAAGGTTAATAGGGCCCGCTCGGCCCAGACGATCACAGTGAAAACGCAGGAACATTGAATGACGACTTTTACAACGAAGGCTTACGGTTGGTTCGAGAACGAGAGCGTTGATCCGACGGACATCTCTGAAGCGCAGATTTACGAGGTAGGCTTTGTCGGGACGAACGACCTGCAGATGTCCTACGAATACACGTACGAAGATGAAGATTGGCCTTTCGTAGAGATCAGCATCGAGCAAGGCCAGCTTTACAATGTGGTGATCGACGGTGAAATCTATTCGCTGCTCGAGGCGTATTCGACCTTCGCCACAGTTTCTTTGGAAAACGGCGATACAATCGATTTCGCGACTGTCCGTTACGGCGATTACGAAAGCGAAAGCTATGTGTTCCTGATCCCGCTGGCGGGCGATTACAGTACTTATTTCAACGAAAACTTCGACCTGGACGCACTTGAAAATGTGAGGTCTTCGGTAGACTTCGAAGACTATCTATTCTCTGGCACATTCGCCGAGGGCGCAACCTTTAGCCTGCTCGATCTGCCCGAAGTCGCGGTGTCGCAGGATGACTATATCGCAGACTTCCCCGGATACGACTATATCGTCAGCGGCGATGGCGATGACGAAATCTACGGCCTGTCGGGCAATGACACGATCAAAAGCGGCGCGGGCGACGATTATCTGGTTCCGGGCCAAGGGCGTGACAAAATTCTCGGCGGCGCGGGCTTCGATCAGGTCAGCTACAATGAAAGTGACGGCGTCACGCAGGGCGTGAAAGTGAACCTCGCCAAAGGGTTTGCGATCGATAACTGGGGCGATCGCGACACCGTCAAACAAGTCGAGGCGGTTCGCGGCTCTTCGCTCGACGACACGCTGATCGGGAACAAACAAAATAACTTTTTCCGCGGTCTAGAGGGCGATGACACCATTAAGGGTGGGAATGGCTCTGACCAAGTGCGTTACGACCGCGACGCGCGCTATGGCGGCGAAGATGGCGTAACAGTCAATCTGGCCAAGGGATTTGCGATTGATGGTTTTGGGGATCGCGACAAGCTGGTCTCAGTCGAACGCGTCTTGGGCAGTGACTACAACGACAAGCTGATCGGCAATAAGGGCAACAACATCCTGAGCGGTTTGGACGGGCGCGATGTAATCCTCGGGGGCTCAGGCGCTGATACCATTGAGGGTGGCGCGGGCAACGACAAGCTCAAGGGCCAAGGCGGAAATGACGTTTTTGTCTTTGATCTGGACTCCGGCCGCGACAAGGTTCTGGGCTTCAAGACTGGCAGCGATGTGTTTGACCTGACCGAAGCGGACATCGCCTTTGACGAACTGAGCTTTGAACAAAGTGGGAAGTTCGTTTTGGTGGAGTTCGAAGGCGTGGACATTCTGGTTCGTGGCTCCAGCCTGTCTGATCTGAATGACGCGGATAACTTTATCTTCTGAGCCTAACCAGTCGCAGGTAACCTTAACGTACTGGCTTTAAAAGAAAAGCGGTGGGAACTGCACGTTCCTGCCGCAAATCGGCACCCATGTTGCCGCGGACTCACCTCAGCCTGATCTGTGGTGGAATGTGGAAAGATTGGGTGCGTCATGGGGGACTTCCTCGTGCACGTCGGCTCTGCCTTTGACGAGGCGGATGACGACGATTTTACTGTCCTGGAGGCTCTGCGAGACGTCGCAGTGGTTCTGGTGGACGGCGCACCTATCACGATATCCTTGACGGGTCCTAACCCCGGCGGATGGCTGGCGGCGTGGAATTTGAGCGCCGACGTTCCGCTACTGCAAAAAATCGAGCTTTCTGGCAGCGGTATGGCAGGTGTCGATCCAGAGATCTGGGTCAATAGTGTTGGTCAAATCCTGCTCTTGGGGATGGGCAGCCAATCTCTCTCTTTGACCGCGCCGACCTCGATCAGCGTCTTGGGGGTTTCTGCCGATCTTTCAGACCTGACCCTGATTAACAGTGGGTCTCTCTATGTTGCGTTGTCCGGCGCATCAGGTGCAGGTGTCTATTCCGCGTCCGACTCTGGTTTGGAATTGCTCGGCGATTTAACACACCCTGATGGCTTGGCGCCGACTTCGCTGGCCTCGTTCGGGGGAACGGTGATCATGGGCGGCGTCGGTGATACGGTTCTGGCGGTGTACAAAGCTCAAGCTGATGGCAGCTTGAATCCAGTGTCCAACCTCGTGGCTGAGGACAATCCTGGTATCGCAGGCTTGGTGCAGCTCGCGACGACAGTTGTCGGGGGAACCCGTTTTGTGATCGCTACGGGCGCTCAGAGCAATTCGGTGAGCGTGTTCAAGCTGGACGGTACGGGAACTTTGCAGGTCACGGATCATCTGAACGATACAAATACATCGCGTCTTGCGTTTGCGCAGGTGCTAGAAGTGGTCGATGTGGGCGATCAAGCTATGGTCATCGTTGGTGGTAGGGATGCGGGCCTCAGCTTCTTTCGTCTCTTGCCGGATGGCACTCTCCTGCACGAGGGGGAAGTGGAGGATACCCTCGAGAGCGCTTTGACAGGTCTGACGGCGCTGTCGGCATACCGAACTGACGATGGGCAGATCGGCGTTATCGCAGGCAGTGCTTCGGAGCAGGGCATCAGCCAGTATCAGAGTTCCAACTCGCTCGATCGTCAGACGATTCATGCAGTAGGGGCAAGCGCTGAAGGCGACGATACCCCTGCAGTTCTTATGGGGAGCTCGGCGAACGATCGTCTGAGAGCTGGTTCTTCGGGGGATATCCTGCGCGATGGCGCCGGCGAAGATACCATGTATGGCGGGCGAGGGGTGGATGTCTTTTCGCTCGTTTCGGACGGCGCCAGAGACGAAATTCGCGATTTTGACATGAAGAATGACCGCCTCGATCTGTCTGGTTGGGCGTTCTACAGAAACCCCGATCAACTAGACATCACGGTGACAGAGACGGGTGCGACAATCTCTTACAGCTTGTTGGACCGGACCGAGACGTTGATCTTGTACAGCACCCATGGCGGGTCGATCCCTTGGTCTCGGATCATGGCCAGCTTGGTGACAGGCCCAACTCGTACACTGCAAAGTTGGGTCGAGCCGCTGGTGGAATTCTACGCTGTCGACGAGCCAACAGACAAAAGCGACCGTATCAAGGGAAAGGATTTTGGCGACTGGCTGAATGGCTTGGACGGTAATGACTGGCTGAGCGGGTTGGGTGGGCATGATCGTCTGTTCGGCGGTGCAGGTGACGATACATTGCTTGGTGGCAGCGGGAATGACGCGTTGAACGGTGGCGCAAACAATGACGTTTTGCGTGGTCATGGCGGCGATGATGTGTTGTCCGGTGGCGCGGGCAAGGACCTATTGGTTGGCGCCAAAGGCGAAGATACATTGGACGGCGGAGGCGGCGGGGACAGGATCCTTGGTGGTGCGGACGCGGATGTTGTGAACGGCGGTGGCGGTAACGACACCATCCGATCTGGCGGCGGTTCTGACCATATTTCCGGCCAGAATGGCAAGGATGTGCTGATCGGGGGAGGCGGAAACGATACCATCATTGCGGGCGGCGGCGCCGATCTTGTCAAAGGCGGCGGTGGTGTGGACCAAATTTCCGGCGGGGGCGGGCGCGATCGCCTGTATGGTGGGGCCGGCTCAGATACGCTGGAAGGCAGCGCGGGCAATGACAGACTCTATGGCAATGGCGGGTCAGATAATTTGGCTGGCGGAGGCGGCAAAGACTTGCTGTCCGGTGGTGCGGGACATGACTGGCTGGATGGCGGGACCTATCCTGATCGCCTGCTTGGTGGTGGAGGGCGCGATACCCTGCTCGGTGCCGAAGGTGGAGATGTCTTAGAGGGCGGCGGTGGGAATGATGCGCTTGATGGGGGCGCAGGCAATGACACCCTGAGCGGTGGCAAGGGACGGGACACTCTGATCGGCGGCGCAGGTCGTGACACATTTGTCTTCGTCGGAGGGCACGACCGGATCGAGGACTTTGATCCAAATTTCGATGAGTTGATGTTGGATCGCGGGCTCCGGGCTGCGCACAAAAACCTAGAGATATCGGAGACGAAAACAGGTTATCTGTTCGACTGGGGCAAAGCGGGGGATTTGCTGATCCTAGGGGATCTGGACCCCGATCAAATTCTGGATGATCTGGGCTGGTACTAGCCCGATTCTCCTGAGTCGCGCACAGCCCTAGCGGGAAAAATCGCGCCAACCGTTCGGGATTTAGAAATAACCGTCACCCTTTGCGATATATTTTTCACGCCACGGCTTAGGGAATTGTTAATGGTGCTGGCGCAACGGTTGACCGGTATCAGCCGTTTGCAAGAATTGGTTTTGAGTGCGGATTGTGGTTTTCGGTTTTATTCAATAAAAACAGTTAATTGATGTGAAACATTTCTGCCTTAGTGCATCGGTATTTCAACGAAGAGAATCCGTTTTGATATCAGGGTTTACGACTCTCTCTTCTTGGTCGCCTACCATGTTTTTTCGTGACTGATTGGCACGGATCAGGCACTTGCCTAGAATGAGGCAAAAATTTCCCCGACATTCCATATTCAAAGCGAGATAGAACGTGGCGACGGATTCATACATTGGCACAGGCGATGCGGACAGCATCAATGGCGGCAGCACCGATGACACGATGATCGGATATGCTGGCGCGGATACCCTTCGGGGCCGAGGCGGCAGCGATACAATCATTGGTGGGTCGGGTAACGACGTCCTGGATGGCGGGACGTTTGACGACACAAACGATGTGCTGGATTACTACGACGAGGGCGGCGAGGGCGCTGTCAATGTCAACACTTCGACAGGATCGGCCACCGACACTTACGGCGACACCGATAGCTTCACGCGGTTCGAGACGATTTACGGCACCGCGCTTGGCGACATCTTTCTGCTAAGCGGCGGAGACGAAGTCACGATCTGGAGCGCCGATGGCGACGACACCATTCGCGCGGGCAACGGTCTTGTGACACTGAACTATTACCGCGACTATTCGCAGGTCGACGGTCGTACTGGCATTGATGTGGACTTGGCGAACGGCACGATCACCGACGGCTTCGGCGATACCGACACGCTGTTCGGCGAGGTCGCCGAAGTGCGCGGCACGATCTACGCAGACGAGATGAAGGCCGGCGATTGGGGGGTGTCCTTTGTGGGTTCTTACGGCACCGACACTCTAATCGGTGGCGATGGGGATGACACTCTGAATGGTGGCAGCGAAAATGACTCCCTCGTCGGGCGCAGCGGCGACGACTACATCGTCGGAGAAGCTGGCGACGACACGATCAAAGGCGGCGGCGGTTCCGACATCATCGGCGGCGGCGAGGGCGAAGACATCATTCGCGGCAGAGCTGGCGGTGACTCCCTGACTGGCGGCAATGGCGACGACCTGATTTATGGCAACGGTGGTAACGACACCATTGGCGGCGGGTCTGGCCACGATACGATCTTTGGCGGGAACGGCGACGACACCGTGAATGGCGATTTCGGCGATGACCTGATCAAAGGGGGCAACGGCAACGATACCCTCATTGGCGGCGGCGACGATGATACAGTCTACGGGCAGCGCGGAAACGATGATCTATTGGGGTCGTCGGGCGATGATGTCATCTATGGCAATGGCGGCAACGACGTGGTCGATGGCGGTTCTGACAATGACAAGGTCTACGGCGGCGCGGGCAATGACAGCGTGATCGGCAACGACGGCGACGACACGCTCTTTGGTGGCAATGGTGACGATTTGGTTAGCGGCGGGCAGGGCGATGATAAATTGCGCGGCGGCAGTGGCGCAGACACCTTCTACTTTGTCGCCGGAGAGGACAGCACGAACCACGACATTGTTGTCGATTTCGAGGATGACATCGACCGCATGGCGATCGAACAGACGCTGATCGGGGACTATTCGCAAAGCGCCTTAAAAGACTACGCCGAACAGGTCGACAATAACGTCGTCTTCACCTTCTCCACGGGGGATACGCTGACGGTGCGCAATATCTTGGTCGATGATCTGATCGACGACTGCGCCTATTTCTGATGGCAATGGGGCGGCCACGGTCGCCCCTTCTTCTTGGTCGGTCAAATGGTGTGAACTGTCACAGCGCCGCCGCACACCTCTTGGGCCAAGTCGACCACATGCTTGTGATGGGTCAGGTAAATCGCCTGTCCGGTCTGTCCGATACGTGCCATCACCTGACAGGCGGATCGCGTACGATCCTCGTCAAAGGTTTCAAAGATATCATCGCAGAAGAATGGCAGGATCTGGCCTTGGGCCGCTAGTTGGTCATAGGCCGCAGCGCGCAGCGCCAGATAGAGCTGGAATCGCGTGCCCTTGGACATGTCTTTAGCCTGTTTTGCCTGCCCTGCAGCGTCATAGGCGATCAGTGTTTCTGACTGGCCAGATGGCACCGTGTCGAGCCGTACATAGGCACCATTTGTGAGGGTGGCAAAGGTGGCTTCGGCAGCCTGCATCATCCCGCTGCGATGGGTGTCGCGGTAGCGGCGGATGGCTTCTTCGGCCAAACGATGCCCGAGCCGCAATTCCAGATGGCGGCGTGCAACCTCTTGAATCTCTAGCTCAATTATTGCCTTTTGTTCGGTCAGAAGCGCAATATCGCTATCGCCCGTGACAGCCTTCAGGGCGTGTTCGGCTCGCCCGCGCTCTGCGCTCGCCGTACTGAGCGCTGTGTCCACTTCATCGATAGCGCGCCCAAGCTGGTCAATCTGATCTGCCAATGTTTCAGTAGTGTGCCCCTTCAGGCATTCGCGGGCTTGCGCGAGATTCTCTACACTGAGTTTATCCGTCAGCGCGTGTTTGCTTCTTGAGAGGGCCTCGCGCTGCTCCAAGACCTTCTCTGTGGTCGCCACGGCGCGGCGCAGGTCCGTGAGACTCTGTGTGTCAATCGACGCTGGGAAAATAGCCGCCAGATCTGCGACGCGGCGCTCAATCTGTGTGAGCTCGGCCCGTGCAGCTGCCTTGTTTTCTTCGAGCTGCCGCATTTGTTCGCTCAATTGTGCAAAGCGCTCCTCGGCTGCTTGGGCTTGGGCTGCAAGAGCTGAAAGAGACTGGTGCAAGGCATCTGCATTTGTTTCTTCAGGCAGCGCATGCTGCGTCGCTAAGTCCTGCAATTTTGCCAGATAGAGCGCCTGATCCTGTGTCATCCCATTGATTTGGCGAGACAACTGCAGACGCTTGATGTCGTTCTCGCGCAGCGACTGTAGGAGGTTGAACCCGTTTTCCAGCGCCTCTGGTGCGATATGACTTGCGAATGAATTTGTGATCAGGTCAAGCCACCGCGCTTCCGCTGTGCTGAGGGCGTCTTGCGCAGCATTCACCGTCGCCTCGCGGTGGCGTATCTCAGCCGTGACGGATCGCATTTCCGCAGCGTGGTTCTGCTTGGCTTCTCGGTCTTTCTGTTGGCTTGCTGCCTTGCGCCGTGCTGTGTCAACCGCGTCGTCTAGGGTTGGAGAAATCAAGGCGGCTGCCTGCGCAATAACTTGAGTCAGCGTCTCTGCGCGGTTCAAAGTGTTTGCATGTTCAGCGCGCACCAATTCCAAAGAGTGCTGAGCTGCGCGGGCAGCTTCTGCCGCTTTGATCCATTTGGGCAGCGAAGCGGGATCTAGGGCCTCTCGTAATCCAGCGTGTTGGCAAACCGTCTCGGCCTCTGCGATCGCGGCATCGTGGTCTGTCTGCGCTTGCGCCAAAGCATTGCCCGTTCCAGTGCGTCGCGCTTTGGCCTCGGCGAGGTCGGCCTCTAGTTGTCGCAATTCCCCCAGATCTCGCGCGTGGCTCAGGCGCCTGTCTGCAGCATCGTCAACCGCTTGCATCGCGGCTGCGAAATCCTGTGCGCTTTGCGCGTTCAAAGCCTGTAGGTGCATGGACCACAGGGTGTCACGCTCTTGCTTCAACGCGCTTGCTGCATCGTCGCCGATGACACCGCCCCCGTCCCTCAGTTGGTCAATTCTTGCAGTTTTCGCGGCGATGTCGCTGTCGTGGTCCGCGGCGGTTTTCTGCAGTTCCGACAAGTCATGGCGCAGGTCGCGAACCCGGTCAGCCAACGCTTCGGCGGCGTCAGAGGCGATCGGGACAGTCGGTGTCGTGTCGAACTGTTGATCCGCAATGGTCAACGCAGCAAGACTCTCAGAATACGTGCGCTGGGCCTGAGCGACGCTGTGGCGCGCTGTTGCATACGCCGTAAGCAAACGATCCGCCCCATATTGCTCTAGCAATGCGGTCCAGTCGGTCGCTTCATCGGATGTTACCGGGGCCTGTGAGTGCAGGGCTCTTTGACGGTCTTGGAGCGCTTGCAAGTCCCCTGTGGTCCCCTCGGCGTGTCGCCGCGCATCGCGCAAAGCGGTCCGAGCACCCTCGATCGTGGTCATCGTGCCTTCGTCGATCAACAGGGCATCCAACCCATCAGGAGTGGCGCCCAACTGCCGCGCGATGGACGTCATTTCCGCTGTGATATCTGCGTGTTCGCTCCGGCGGCGGTCCAGATCGCGCAGAGCCCCTAGATGCCGCGACCGCAACTCTTCGAGCGCTTGAAGCGCGTCGATCAGAGGGAGATGTTCGGGGTGGCGTTCAATCGCTTCCAGATCGACGCGAGCTTTGGCCAGAGCCTGTTCTGCTGTGTCGATCCGAGATGTATGCTTGCTTTGCTCTTCGATCAGGCCGACCAGCTCTTCGGGGTTAATGTCGAGTTGTTCGGGGTAGTCATCCGTGCGAGCCAGCACGGCCGAGAGCCTATCGACCTCTGAAAGCATCGGAAGGGCGCTTGCCAAGGTTTCGGCGTCGGCCCGTGCACTGCGGAGTTTGGCGCGTCGCCCAACCAGATCCTGCTCTTCGCTCTGAGCCGCTTCCAACGCCTGTTTCAGCTTTCGATAGGCACTCGCAGGAACGTCGAGCTCTTTGATCTGCTTGTCGAGCGCCTCGCGTTCTTTCTTCAGAATTGCGAAACGCGTTTTAGAGGCGCGGGCGCGGTGCAGGTCATCCGCTTCGAACTGGACTTGGTCCAGCACGGCGGTCAGGTCGCTAATCCCTGCGGCGGCGGAAAACAGCAGCCGACCGATGTCGCCCTTGCTGCTAGCAATCTCTTCTCCGCCCTTTTCGATCGTCTCATCATCAAGGCAAAGAAGTTTGCGATAATCGGTCTCATCCAATCCACCAAGGATGCCCGCCATCGCGTTTTCAGGCAGGGCTACGCCGCTTTCGTCCGTTAGCGCTCCGTCGCGCTGGGGCAGCCGCGTGAAATGGCGCGTTTGATCACCAATCTCCAAAGTGCCAGAAATGCTCAGGTTCTTGCGTTGGTGCTGAAAGCCGTAGCTGTCTTGATGCGGGAAGCCGTAGAGTAGGCGCAGGAAACCTTCCATCGTGGTGGTTTTTCCGGCTTCGTTCGGGCCGTAGATCACGTGGAAGTCGCCTGACGTTGAGGCGGGGCCGAAGTCATAGCTTTTGCCAGTGAACCGGCCAAAACGATCGAGCGAGAGGTTGCGCAGGCGCATCAGTCTGCCGCCCCCTTCATCCGTGCCAGAATATCGGCGGTGCCCTTTTCGGTGAGCTCGCGCGCGAGGGTGCGCACCGCCTCGGCATTAGGCGCAAAGTCGGGTCGTAGAGCGGGGGGCAGGTCGTTCAGCATGGACTCGACTTCCCCCTCTAGCGACGCGGCAAAGCCGTCCTCTTGGGCGATCTGGGTCATCAGGGTCTGCAATTCACCCGTGGCGGATGTGTCGGGCGCGCTTGTCTCGGCTTTGATGTCGAGGCTGACCTTTTCGACCCACACAGTTCCCGTTTCTAATGCGATGTCCTGAACGGACTGTGTCCAAGTCTCTGCATCGCGGCGGATTTGCCAGTGGCGCGGTGTGGCACCGGTCAGAGTAACGCGCAGAATGGCGGTGTCAGAGGTAAGCTGGTCAGCGAACTCTGATAGGCTTCGACGGAGGAGTGTGCGCAGGTCATCGTCCGACGTGCATCCAGTGCAGTCGACCGAGACTGACGCGAATTCCACAGCTGATGTCGGGATGACGTCGATGGACACCTTGCCATCGTCGATATCGATCAGTGTTGCGGACTGCGGACCCGCCTCGCCAATATCGCGCCCTTGGGGGATGCCGGGTATAACGACCCAAGGGTTTTGGCCGTGGACCTGCCGTTTGTGCACGTGCCCGAGCGCCCAATAGTCAAATCCCATGGTGCCAAGTTCGGCCAAGGAACACGGGGCATAGGGGTCGTGCCCCGACGCGCCCGCCAAAGAGGTATGAAGCATGGCAATGTTCACGGCATCTGGCACGGGCGCGGCGAACTTTGGCAGCAAGCTTTCGGGGGCATGTTTCCCGCTAAAGCTGACACCGTGGACCCAAACCGGACTGTCTGCGATCTGCACTTTGCCCGCGCAGGCGCCAAAGATGTGGACGTTTTCGGGCAGTGCGACTTCGCCAGTGATCGGGTTCTCGGCGTCATGATTGCCCTTGATGTAGAAGACAGGGATCTCGGCCTTCTGCAACCGCTCCATCTGGCCGGACAGAAAGGCTGCAGTCTTGGCGCTGCGCTCGGCCCCGTCATACAGATCGCCGCTGATCAACAGGGCCGAGACCTCGTGTTCCAGCGCTGCGTCCACGATACGAGTCAGCGCCATACGCGTCGCGGCCTGAACGCGCGCTTGCAGAGATTCGTCCCGCAAGGCCAGCGATTTGAGGGGCGAGTCGAGGTGGATGTCGGCGGTGTGCAGGATCTTCATATATGTCTCATGATCTAATTGGAGAGTGGCCCGCAATCGGACCTTCTGCAACCGGATTTCCTGATCGCCCTTGGGCTGTGCTCGTCCCGTCTTGCAGAAGCGTTGTTTCCAGAGTGTTTTCAAGTGTGCCGGCTGAAAATCTTTTAAAAACAGACGTAAACCTCAGGATGATGACCCTGCAACCTGAGATTTAGGGCGTTCTGGTGCAACTTAGCGGCGATAGATTTGGCAGGTCAGGCGGCGCAGTGTCTAAGCCAACGGCACGTCACACACCCTTTCACGGCCGTTTCAACTTCACTGCTTACCTGCCCGAAAAGGATCTCCGATATGTTCAAGAAAACCCTGACCGCCCTCGCTCTTGTCTCTACCGTAGCCACTGCTGCCTTTGCGTCTGATGTCATCCTGAATGACGAGAACACGGCCAAAATCCGCAGCATGCTGACCGAGCAAGGCTACGAGGTCGGCAAGATCAAACTCGAAGACGGCCTGTACGAAGCCTACGCCCGCAAGGATGGCATGAAATACGAGGTGTTCATGAACGGCGCCTTCGAGGTCGTCAAAGTCAAAGAAGACTGATCTGGCGCCGCGGGGGCCATGTGTCCCCGCACCCACCTGCCATAGGAGGACCTCATGCAGAATATAAAAGTCTGGGACCCAGCGGTCCGCCTGTTTCATTGGAGCCTTGTGATCGCGTTCACGGCGAATGCTCTGATCCTTGATGACGATAGCAAGCTGCACCAGTATGTCGGGTATGTTGTCGTTGGCCTTGTTGCCTTTCGTGTGCTCTGGGGCTTTGTCGGGTCGCAATACGCGCGGTTTAGCAGTTTCCCCCCAAGCGTTGCGGGCGCGACCGAGCAATTGTCCGATATGGCCACCGGCCGGACCAAAATTCACGTTGGCCACACGCCACTTGGCGCCTTGATGATCTATAACTTGCTGGGAACGCTGGCGATCATCGGCGCTTCGGGCTATTTGATGACAACCGACATGTTCTGGGGCGTTGAATGGCCCGAGGAAATTCACGAGTTGTCCGTTGCTTGGGCCGAATTTTCGGTCGTGTTGCATATTGCCGCTGTTCTCTTTGAATCCCGCCGGACCAAAGTGAACTTACCGCGGGCCATGATGACAGGCGTCAAAACCGTTCCCGACGCCAAAGGAGGCTGATCGTGCTGTTTTCCATGCGAACGTCGCAAAGCAAGGCTGCAGCTCTATTCGGACTGATGATTGCGCAGATCTTCTGCGCAGTCTTCTTTGTCTTGGATGTGATCGCGGACTACCGCGAAGCGGGAACCGAGGCGGCCTATCACCTGCATCTATACGTGGAAACACTGGCGACCTTCAGTCTAGTCTTTGCGATCGTCTTCGAGGGTAAATTCCTGCTCGCGATGCTGCGGCGGCAAGCCCACTTGGAAGAGAGCCTGAGCAACGCGCGCTCTGCGGTACAAGATATCATGGAAGATCGCTTCTCTGACTGGGGGCTCACTCCGTCCGAGCAGGACATCGCCACTTTCCTGATCAAAGGCTTCAGCACGTCAGAGATCGCCGAACTGAGGGGCAGTGCCGAAGGCACGATCAAGACCCATCTGAATGCGATTTACCGCAAGGCAGGTGTTCGCAACCGTACCGAGGTTCTGAGTTTGCTTCTGGACTGCATTATGGTGACGGACAAACCCGCGACGTAGTGGCTGCGGGGTTTGTGATGTCTCGAATCGTTCGATTTGGGGGCTAACTGCTTGAGGCAGTTGCGTGTGGATTTGGTGATAGCGCTGCTGGCGATCATCTCAGTCCGTGATGTACTGCCAGCGAACGCTCTCTAAATCGGTATCAAGCAACGTAAAGCTGTTGTCCGGGTCATCTGCCAAAGCGTAGACGACATCGTCATTGATCTGTTTGCCACTTGCACTGAACGCAGTAGCCCCGCCGATCGACTTGTCCCCGTACATCAGTGTGTCCACCGCGGAATCGAAATCAGTGATCACGTCGTGGCCGCTGCCGAAGTAAAAAGTATCCATGCCCGCGCCGCCAGTCAGGGTATCGTTCCCCAGTCCGCCATCCAGATAGTCATCGCGCAGCCCTCCAAAGAGCCTGTCTGCCCCGCGTCCTCCATCCAGAACATCTGCGCCCGCGTTGCCTCTGAGCGTGTCTGCGCCTTTTGCGCCGATTAAGGTATCCATGCCTGTGCCGCCGTGGACATCGTCAGCACCGGCCCCCGCCTTGAGCAGATCGCGGCCTTGATCGCCGAACAGAGAGTCGTTCCCCGATCGGGCCTTGATGGTATCGTGGCGCGCGCCGCCGTACATGTGGTCTAATGCGAAAAAGTTGAAAACATCATCGGTCTCTGGGGTACCGGTTAGAAGATCATCTCTGCCTGAACCGTCGAAGAGATAAACAGCCGGTGCTGGCGTGGTGGTGTCAGAAAGTTCGGCCGTCATTGCGTCAGGGAAAATGAGCGTGGCCTCATCATAAATCGGAATATACGCGTCGTTCAGGTAGACGAAATAGAGGGCCTCTGGGCCATTTATGCCCGCGTCCTGTGTGTCTAACAGCATGTCCGAAGTGACCGTCAGAAGGGTCTCGCCAAGGGGCAAAAGAAATACAACCTCTTGGGTCAAAATGACATTGTTCGTGATAGTCATGCCGGTAGTGGAGGGTGTGCTCGAAAGCATAGATTTCAAAGTCATAAGGGGCCTGAAATAGAAAATAAGCAATGATAGTTTTGCAAAAATGAAAGATTAAAGGCTGCATGTCAAGGTTGTGGCAGCAGATTGATCCCGGTGCTCCCTGCAGCCAAAGAGAGAGTGGCTATTGCGTGTGTCTCCGCTACTTTCCGCTCAATATCAGTGCTCCAGAACTTCCGCATTGATTAATAGACGAAACGGTCTAATTAATGGCTTATGAACGCTTCGACACCCGATTCCAACATGCCTCCCGCCCCACGTCGCAGAGGGCGTCCCCGCCGCGATCCAGCGGATGCAGAGGCTCGTAACCAGCTGATCCGTAGCGGGCTCGAGCATTTGACCGAGCGCGGATATTCAGCCATCGGGATTGATGAAATCCTGCGCCATGCCGGTGTGCCGAAGGGCAGTTTCTATCACTACTTCCAAAACAAAGAGGCGTTCGGTCTGGCGCTCATCGCCGCCTATCAAGCCTATTTCGTCGATCTGCTCGAGGGCGCGTTGAGCGATGATAGGCTGCCACATTTGGACCGTCTGCGCCTGTTCGTGCAGCGCGCGACCGACGGAATGGCCCGTCACGATTTTCGCCGCGGCTGTCTGGTGGGCAATCTAGGGCAAGAGATGGCCGCGCTACCCGAGAGCTTTCGCGCCGAGTTGGTTGCTGTGTTTGCGGACTGGCAAAGGCGCACCGCGCGATGCCTCTCGAACGCCAAAGGTGCTGGAGACCTGCCAGCGCAGGCTGACCCAGACGCCTTGGCGCAATTCTTCTGGATCGGATGGGAGGGCGCGATCCTTCGCGCCAAGCTGGAACAGGGACCGGAACCGATCCGCCTGTTCGCCGATCTATTCTTTTCCATGCTCAAAGAGGGGGAGCCGAACCGATGACCCAAGCCGTTGTCATTGATAAAACCGAGGACCAACAAACCGTCACCCTGCGCGATGTCAGCGCCGCTGACTTGCCCGAGGGGGACGTGTTGGTCGACGTGGCCTATTCCACGTTGAACTACAAAGATGCGCTGGCGATCACGGGGGCCTCGCCAGTGGTGCGCAGCTTTCCCATGGTGCCGGGCATCGACTTTGCCGGAGTGGTGCGAGACAGCAGCCATGCGGACTTCAAGGTGGGCGACAAAGTCATCCTGAATGGCTGGGGCGTTGGCGAGAAGCATTGGGGCGGGCTGTCCGGCCAAGCGCGTGTTTCTGGGGATTGGCTGATCCCGCAGCCCGCAGGCATGACTGCGCGGCAGGCGATGGTGATCGGCACCGCAGGCTACACAGCGATGCTGTGTGTGCTGGCGTTGGAAGAGCATGGGGTAACGCCCGACAGCGGCGAGATCGTTGTCACTGGCGCAGCAGGTGGTGTCGGCAGTGTCGCGACCATGCTTCTGGCGGCCAAAGGCTTTCAGGTCGCAGCCGTAACGGGCCGCGCCTCCGAGGCGGACTACCTAAAGAGCCTTGGCGCGAGTTCGATCATCGACCGCGAGGAATTGTCCGGCAAGCCTCGCCCCTTGGCCAAAGAGCGTTGGGCGGGCGCTGTCGATGTGGCGGGCAGTGTCGTGCTGGCCAATGTCATTGCGTCGATGAAGTACGGTGGATGTGTCGCGGCCTGCGGTCTGGCGGCGGGCATGGACCTGCCCACCAGTGTCGCGCCGTTTATTCTGCGTGGGGTCACTTTGGCGGGTGTGGACAGCGTTATGGCGTCCAAAGCCAAGCGCATTGCCGCCTATGATCGTCTGGTCAGCGACCTTGATCTGTCCAAGCTAGATGCGATTGCCACGGAATTGGCCTTGGAAGACGTGATCGAGACTGCTCCAAAGTTTCTGTCTGGCGAGGTGCGCGGTCGCATCGTTGTTCCGGTCAATCCGTCGCTCGACGCCTGAGTGATCAGACGCGGGCTATAAAATGCCCGCGTTCTTGATGTCTTCGACGGCGAAATCAATTAGCGCGCGCACCTTGCGGGGCAGGGTGCGCCCTTCGAGGTAGACGGCGCTGATTGGTCCGCTCTCTACATCGTAGTCCTTTAGCAAGGGGACGAGCCCGCCGCTCTCGATTGCAGACCCGATGGCAAAGCGCGGCGGATAGGCAATGCCCACGCCCTGAAGCGCGAGTTCGACTCCCGCCCGCGCAGAATTGACCTGAAACCGGCCTTGCACAGAGGCTTCGAACGTTTCTGTGCCTTTGGTGAATGTCCATCGCTTGGGTGTCAGGCGGTTAGTATCGATGATGCAGGGCAGCTGGTTCAGGTCCGACGGATGCTGAGGCGTGCCGAAACGCTCCAGAAATGCTGGACTGGCCACGAGCGTGGACCTGAAGGTGCCCAACTTGCGCGTCTTCATGGATTGCATGGCGCTGCGTCCCAAGCGGAAGGCCAGATCGATCCCTTCGCTCGCCAGATCAGAGAACTGGTCGGACAAACGCAGATCAAACATCAGATCAGGGTTTTCCCGCCCGAACCGCTCTAGCATCCCGACCACATAGAGTTCGCCAAACGTCACAGGTGCGGACAAGCGGATGACGCCAGAGAACCCTTTGGATCCTTCGGATACCTCTGCCAGCAGCGCGTCCAGATCGTCTAGCAGGGCAGGGGCGCGGGCCAGTAAATCTGCGCCCGCGGGGGTCAGGCCGACTTTGCGCGTGGTGCGCTGGAACAGCCGGATGCCAAGCCGCGCTTCAAGTTCAGCCACGTATTTCGAGGTCAGTCGGTTCGAAACGCCCAACTGCTCGGCCGCGCCGGTGAAAGAGCCTGTCTGAGCCGTTGCCACAAAGGCGCGCAGTTCGTCGACGATATCCATGATACATTCAGAACAAAATGTGGAAGGTCATTCCATAAAGTCTCCATTTTGTTGAATGCGGTCAATCGCTAAGTTTGGTGTCAGACAACAGATCACGCCACAACACAGTGGTCCCGAACTTTGGAGACAAGATAATGACACCCCAAGCACAAAACGACATTTCCGCCCTGATCCTGCGCCTTGCCAGCGGCGCGCTGTTTCTGGCCCACGGCTGGATGAAGGTCAGCGTTTTCACCATCCCCGGCACCGTCGGCTACTTCGAAAGCCTCGGCCTGCCAGGATTCGTCGCCTATCTGACCATTCTGGCCGAACTTGGTGGTGGTCTGGCGCTGATCCTTGGCGTTGCAACACGCCTTGTGTCGCTGGCCTTGATCCCCGTTCTGCTGGGGGCCGCATGGGTCCATAGCGGCAACGGCTGGACCTTCTCGAACGAAGGCGGCGGTTGGGAATTCCCCGTATTCTGGGCAGTGGCTCAGGTGGTGATCCTGATCAAAGGCGCTGGTGCATATGCTCTGCGCATCCCTGCACTGAACCGGACCTTAGGCCAGTTCGCCTAATCGATTATCTAATGCAAAACGGGTCGCCCCAAGGGCGATCCGCCCCGCCACAGGAGACTGAACATGAGTACCGTCCAAACACTGAGCGCCCTGCGCGACCGACTGAGCCCTTCGGACCGGATGCCTCTGGTCTTTCTGGGGCACGGCAGCCCGATGAATGCGATCGAAGACACCGAGTATAGCCGCGCCTGGACTGCACTGGGCAAGAACCTGCCTCGTCCCAAAGCGATCCTTGTGGTGTCCGCCCACTGGACGACCAAAGGGACCACGCTGGTCGATGTCTCGGCCATGCCTCGCACGCTTCATGATTTCTATGGCTTCCCGCAGGAGCTGTTTGATCAGCAATACAACGCCCACGGCGATCCGGCTTTGGCCCGCGAAGTGACCGCTCTGCTCGGCAGTCACCACGCCCAAGAGGATGACACTTGGGGTCTGGACCACGGCGCCTGGAGCGTGCTGAAGTTCCTGTACCCCAACGCAGATGTGCCGGTCTTTCAGGTTTCGATCGATATGACGCAGGACCTGTCCTACCAGCTGGAAATCGGGCAAATCCTGTCCGAACTGCGGGACCGCGGTGTGCTGATCCTGGGGTCCGGCAACGTGGTGCACAACCTGCGCGCCCTTGATTGGGGCGGTAAACCGCAGGACTTTGCCATCGCGTTCGACAAACTCTTTGCCGAAAAGCTGGAGGATCGGGATTTCAACGCGCTTGCAGACCGCAAGGGTCTGGGCACCCTGCTGCGGATGGCGCACCCAACCGTCGACCATTACCTGCCCGCGCTGACCATTGCGGGCGCGTCCGACACCCGTGACCAACTGACATGGATGACGGACTCGATTGATCTGGGGTCCGTGTCGATGCGGTCCTTTGTATTTCACGCATAATTTCAGAGGCTGACATGCTTGTAGATGGAAAATGGAGTGCGGACTGGCAACCGGTCCAGAAAGCCGATGAAAAGGGCCGTTTCGTCCGTCAGGTCTCGGGCTTTCGCAACTGGATCACTGCGGATGGTAGCGCAGGTCTGACGGGCGAAGGTGGGTTTCCCGCCGAAGCTGGCCGCTACCGCCTGTATGTCGCCTTCATCTGCCCCTGGGCATCGCGGACGCTGATGGCCCGCAAGCTCAAGGGGTTGGAGGATATCATCCCAGTCACAGTCGTGAACCCCACCATGACCGATCAGGGTTGGTCCTTTGGCGGATATGATGGCGCGGATGAAGACCCTCTGTTCGGGTCGGAGTATATTCACCAGATCTACACCCGCGCAGATCCGCACTACACAGGCCGCGCCACGGTGCCAGTCTTGTGGGACACCCAGCGCAACGTGATCGTGAATAACGAGAGCGCCGACATCGTCCGCATGTTCGACACCGCCTTCGAGCACATGGTCCCCTCGGACCTGCGCCTCTACCCCGAGGATCTGGGGGCCGAGATCGACGCTCTGAACGCCCGCATCTACGACAAGCTGAACAACGGCGTCTACAAAGCAGGCTTTGCCAGCAGCCAAGAGGCCTATACCGAGGCGGACGAGGGCGTGTTCGAGATGTTGGACGAGCTCGAGGAGCGTCTGACTGGCGACTTCCTGTTCGGCGATCGCCTGACCGAGACTGACCTGAGGACGTTCGTGACCCTGATCCGGTTTGATGCGGCCTACCACGGATTGTTCAAAACCAACCGTCGCCAGATCGCAGCCTACCCGCGCTTGTCGGCCTACATGGAGCGGATTTTGCGCCTGCCCGGAGTGATCGATACCGTGAATATGGATCACATCACCCGCGGATATTACTCGATCAAGGCGCTGAATCCCAAGCGCATCCGGCCGACTGGACCGGCCCATATTACCAAGCTGCTAGACGACGTTCGCGCAGCCTAAGCTATTTCATCAAGCGTTGCGCCTCCGATCCTGTCGGGGGCGCTTTTTTGTGCCTAGTCCGCGCGGCGACGCTCTGCGTGCAAGACGACTTCGGCGGCGGCGCGGGCGTCTTCCTCGGCATCATGGTGCTCGAAATTGAGCCCGAGATAAGTCTTTAGGTTCCCAAGCCCATGCCCGCCATTGCCCCTGAGTTCTGGCCACGCGCGTCGCGCCACAATCAGGCTATCCATCCACTTCCAATCGGGCGGTGTAATGCCCGCCAACCCGCAAGCGGAGTTTACTGCGCCTTTGTCGAAGTGGCTGTGTTGATACACCGTAAATCCGTTCAACATGCCGCTCAGTAGCGGCAGTATGTCAGAGAAGACTGGTGCTTCGACAACTGTGCGCGCCGTGATCCCATGGATGCGCGTGCACGACCAATCCTCTGTCAACGGATCAATATAGGTCGACCATGTCTCGATGCTGTTGTCAGGGCGGACACCCGCGATGCCGATCTGGCATATGCTGCTGCGCTGGCGGTTGGCTGTCTCGACGTCCAGCGCAAAAAACCGGAACGCTCCTGCCAAAGGAGGTGCCTTGGGTATGGCAGCAGTTAGGTGCATCGGCTTTTGGGTCCTTTCGGCTTTGCTGGTGGCCCAGACATTTCAGAAAACTAGAGTGTCGGAAAGGTCCGAGTGCCTGAAGGCTTGAATAAATTCCAATAATGGAATACGAATGCCAAAATTTGAGATGAAATGGATCAGGCCATGACGAAGATGTTGTTGATCGCCGTACTTTTCCTTGGGGGGGCGACTTATGCCATGATGTCTATGCGCGCGCGAAGCTTGCCCGAGAATGTGAGTCTTGCGCAGCTTTCGGGTGCCGAGTTGGAGAATGATCCAGTTCTGCTTGTCGTCGACATTCGGACGCCGGACGAATGGAGGCAAACGGGCGTGGTTCGTGATGCTCTGCTCGTCACGTACACGGGACCAGAAGCCTTTCTTGAAGCTGTGAATGCGCGTAAACTGCCGCAGCAAAAGATCACGCTGATTTGCCGTTCTGGAAATCGTTCGACTAAGGCGGCGCGCCAGATCGCAGAGATGGTGGAGGGTGACGTCATCGACGTTGCGGGCGGCATGACCCGCGTCCTGCGCGAAGGTTACCGCGCAGTGAAACCGACCAGAGAGATGGGCTGCGTTGTTTGCGACTAAGCGCGTTGGGCGCGTCGGACTATCTCTGGCTTGAAGAATTGGTAATATTATAACATAACTTTCTTGCGTAATGTAGGAGAGCTTATGGCCGCCGTCACGAAGCCCAAAAGAGCAGGAAATCTGGGAGCGACCCAACAGAAGCTGCGCTCCCGATCAACAGATCCGATGCTGGCGTATGACCGCTTACCCCCAGAATTGCGAGCATGGATGGCGGGGGCTGCACTGCCTTGGTCGCCAAAGTCATGCCTCGGAATTTGGCGCCGCGCCTTGCGCGAGGGTGCCTCGCTAGAGCAAGCTTTGCAGAGACTGAACCGAGCAGAGCAATCCGCGTTGCGCCGAGAACGGCCGCCGGCCCGCGTCGCGTGACCATTCTAGTTGTGGTCTAAGGGCTTTCTGAAATGTGAAGCGCGAGATGTTCCAAGCCTTTGTCAAAGGCGATAAGATTAATCCCGAGACTGCGCTGCCGAACAGGGGATATTGACATGCTTCGAACTTTCATGCGGGCGCTCGTCTTTTCTCTTGCGTCCACGAGTGCGCTCAGTGCCGCGCCAAAACAGGTCACTTGGGATGATCTGATCGCGCCCGGTGCGCCGTATTCGGAAATCGTCGGCGATGGGGTAATCGATTTCGAGAATGATAGGTGGAAGCCGGAGTTCGACGAAAACGCAAACCAGATGAACCCTGCCTTGGATGGCACGGACATCCGTATTCCTGGCTACATTTTACCTGTCGAAATTGATGCCGAAGGCGTTCATGGCTTCATCCTTGTTCCTTATGCGGGGGCATGCGTGCACACACCGCCGCCGCCGCCCAATCAGGTAGTCTATGTGACAACAGAGACTCCGTGGCGCGCCGACAGCATGTGGGACGTTGTCTGGGTCGAAGGGGCGATGGCGATCAAGCAGCAGTCAACCGAACTGGCCGAAATTGGGTACGAGCTGACGGCGACTCAGATCGAATTTTTCGACGAATGATCGGTTGACACGTGCAGCAATCATCGGTTTCGCTGCGTTTTTACGCAGCGTCGTGAAAAATTTTCTCATCAGGTAAAATTTTTATCTGCCTTCCACCACCACAGATACCTGCCGGTCTGGAGTGCTTTTATAGGGTGGTGCCATCATGGCGCACTCATGTGCCTCCGAAAACCTTTGGTTTCATTCAAAATTATCGAGATATTCCAAATTCCGCCTCGACGATGGCGAAAGTCGTTGGAATATATAAGAAAAGTTGACGAAGTACCCAAAGATTTAGGGGGTGACGCTTTGTCGGGGTCTGTGGCCCAAAGATAGAATTGCCGTTCATTCCGCGCCAACTATTCTGATTATAGCGAACATCAGTGGGAGGTGGAGAAAGTGCCAATCAACAGACTTTTGAACTCCGACGAGCAGTGGAAACGGTTCTGTGACACGCTCGCGGACAACCTGAAATCGGTAAACGGTAAAGACCGCCGGATGAAGCTGCTCCTTGCGCTGGGCAAGATCGGCGAAACGGAGCGGAATTTGTTCCAACCAGCGGCAAACCCGCAGACCAGAGGAAGTCGTGGGTCCTTCCACGCACATTAAGCGTCGAAACCCAGAAATTGGAAACGTGTGCAGATCATCGCTTGCTTGCCGCAGGCGATGATCTTGCATTTTCGGATAGATGATTTTTTTACTCGGGTTTAAACTTGACAGAATTAGTCGGTCGCTATTACGCCTGCCCAAAATATGATTAAGAAGGTGCACGTGATGGACATGTCTGCAACTCTTTCGACCGAGCGGCTGGCCGAACTGACTGAATTTATTCGCCTTGGTGGGCCTTCTATCTGGGCGTTGGCGTTGCTGTCTGTGCTGACCTTGGCGCTCATCTTATGGAAGGTTTGGCGACTGGTCCTGAGCGGCGCATGGAGCGGTGGCAGCCGGACCGAGCGGGCGCTAAACCTGTGGCAAAGAGGTGCAGAGGCCGAAGCGATTGATCTGCTGACTGGCCGCAAGGGCGTCCGTGCGAAATTGGTGCGAACGGCCATGCTTTCGATGAAACAGGGGCCTGATGCAGAAACCGATGCCCGCGAAGAGACAGAGCGTGTGGCGCGCTTGCTGTTGTCCGATCTGCGCTCTGGGTTGCGACCGCTGGAATTGGTGGCGACGATTGCACCGCTGCTCGGACTGCTGGGTACGGTTCTCGGTATGATCTCGGCCTTTCAGGCCTTGCAAGAAGCGGGCAGCCGCGCGGACCCCGCCATGCTTGCCGGCGGTATTTGGGAGGCGCTGTTGACCACAGCTGCGGGCATGGCAGTTGCGATTCCCGCCTCTGTTGCTCTGACGTGGTTCGAGTCTGTGGCTGATCGCCTGCGGTTGCAGCTCGAGGACGGTGCAACGCGTGTCTTCCTAGCCGCGCACTAAGATGTTCGACTTTGCCCAACCCCGCCGCAAGCGGACCCCCAGTCTGACGCCGATGATCGATGTGGTGTTCTTGCTGTTGGTGTTCTTCATGCTGGCCTCCCGCTTTGGCATCGACATGGAAATCCCGCTGAACTTGGCGGGGCAGGGGGCGGAGCGTGCGTATTTTGGTCCGCCGCGTCTGGTGGACATCACTCCTGAGGGCGTTCGCTTGAACGGTCAGACAACAGACCCAGAGCGTTTGGCCAGCCAGATTGAAGCCCTGACGGAAAGTCCCGAGGACACGATTGTGTTGCGGTCCAAGGATGGCGCGGACGTGCAGGCGGTGGTGGCGGTTATGCAATCCTTGTCCGAGGCAGGTTTTTCTCGGCTCGTGTTGGTGGAGTAGTCAGATGCAGTTCGAAATGCCTGCGCAACGGCCGCGCTCTGAGAGTGTCGTGCCCATGATCAACATTGTCTTTCTTTTGCTAATCTTCTTTCTCATGACGGCGCAGATCGCGCCGCCCGCCCCCTTTGAGGTGACCCCGCCCGAGGCAGAGAACGAGACCCCGGCCGAGGGCACCTTTACGCTGCATATCAGTCCTGAGGGCACGCTCGGGTATGCTGATGCCGAAGGCGACAGCGCGCTAAAGGCTTTGGCGGCGGCGTGTGAAAGCCATTGCCAAGAGGTTGCCTGCGATGAGACGGGCCCCGTGCTGCTTTTACGGGTTGATGGCGCCGCGGACGGCGCTGCGCTGGCCAAGCTGATGGGGCAAATCGGTGAGACTGGGTTTCAGACTGTAAAACTGGTCACCCGCGCGAATTGATTAAGCCTAACCGATCAGGTCCGCGTACTTTGCGTTCAGCTGATCGATCGCCGTCTGGGGCGTGAGCTCGACCATGACGCCACGTTGGCCTCCGTTCAGAATGATCCGCTCGTGATCCAGCGCGCTTGAGTCGAAGGCGGTCGGCACGCGCTTTTTCTGGCCAAAAGGGCTGATCCCGCCCACTCGGAAGCCTGTCAGGCGCTCGGCCTTCGGGACCTCCATCATCTGCGCAGACTTGCCGCCCAATGCGCTCGCTGCACGCTTCATCTTGACTGTCGCGGCAACTGGGATCACCACGCATCCTGGTTTGCCATCCACTTCGAGCATCAAGGTTTTGAATACCCGCGCTGGGTCGGCGCCGATCGCCTCTGCGGCGTGCTCGCCGATTTGATGACCGCCCTCATAATCATAAAGATGCACGTCATAGATGATTTTAGCTTTGTCCAAGGCCTTGGTCGCGGGGGTGGCAGTCATTACGGGCTCCTGCGGCTGACCCGCCGATAAAACGCGAAACCCAAGCGAAGGAAAAGGCGAAATTGAATCATGTATCACAGGGAACTTGTCCCATACCGCACCCGTTGACCTACTGAGATACAAGGGCCGCGCGAGCGACCGGAAAGGTTCCCAATGAGTGTTCTAGAATGTGATGTTGCCATCATCGGTGCTGGTACGGCTGGGCTCGCGGCTGAACGGAATGCACGGCGCCACGGTGCGCACACGATGCTGATTGACCCCTATTTCGCTGGGACCGTTTGCGCGACGGTTGGGTGCATGCCCTCAAAGCTTTTGATTGCGGCGGCCCGCAGCGCCGAACGTGCGCGCCAAGCGGATGAGTTTGGCGTCATGGTCGGTGAGGTGCAGATTGACGGGCCCGCTGTGATGGAGCGTCTGCGCTACCATCGCGACCGGTTCGCGCGTGCGACCCGCAAGAGCTTTGCCGATTTGCCCGATGGGACCTGCATCGAAGGGCGGGCAACATTCACTGGGCCGTCAACGCTGTCCTTGGACAATGGCGACCAGATTGAAGCCAAGGCAATCGTTATTGCAACCGGATCGGCGCCCTCGGTGCCGGAACCCTATCAGGGTCTTGGGGACCGTGTTCTGACCAACCAGACGATCTTTGAGTTAGAGGATTTGCCAGAAAGCCTTGCCGTCATCGGTGGCGGCGTCATTGGTGTGGAGTTGGCGCAAGCGATGGCGCGTCTGGGGGTCCGTGTGCGCCTGTTTGATGCAGACACGCGGCTGGCTCAGGTGCGTCATGATGGGGTGCACGACGCCCTCAAAAGCGCTCTGATGGAGGATTTGGACCTGCACCTCGGCGTGACACCATCGCCAGAAGAGGCGGACGAAGGCATCCGGCTCAGTTGGAACAACCAGTCCGAAGTCTTTGACCGTGTGCTGGTTGCGACGGGCCGACCGCCGAGCATGGATGGATTGAATCTAGAAGTGACGGGCCTGACGTTAGACGACCAAGGCATGCCCAAAATTAACCCGGACACCATGCAGTGCGAGCACAGCGCGATCTTTGTTGCGGGTGACGCGAATGCCGCGCGGCCCGTCTTGCACGAAGCGTCTGACGAGGGCGGCATTGCGGGCTTGAACGCGGCGGCGCATCCTGCTGTGATCGAGTCCGCGCGCTCTGTCGTGTTGACGATGACATTTACCGAACCAGCACTTGTATCCGTCGGGACCGGACCGAACGACGTGGATTTCAGCGCGGTTGCCGATTACTCGAGCCAAGGGCGTGCGACGGTCGAGGGCGAGAACCAAGGTCTGGCGGTGCTCTATGCATCTGCTCCTGACGGGTGTCTTGTAGGCGCCGATTTGTGCTGTCCGGGCGCCGAGCATTTGGGCCATCTAATCGCTTGGGCGGTGACCAAGGAAATGACGGCTCACGACCTGCTGTCGATGCCCATTTATCATCCTACTCTGGAAGAGGGGCTAAAGCCCGCATTGCAGGAAATTTGTAACGCCGCAGAGGTTTCGATCCGCAACGATCGTGACACCGGTGTTCCGTCCGGCGGCTGACTCATCATGCGGCAGGGTGTCGCTCTGCGTCATGTTATCCGATTACCTCGTTGAAATGGCGGTGTTAATTCAAGGTATGGTGTTTTGGTTTATACGATTCCGCGCTTTCGCGCTGACAGCGCTGCTGGCCTTCGGGCTGGTAAGCACTGCGTTTGGCCACCACTTTGCGTCCGCCGATGATCAGGCGCTCGCAAGCTTCTACCGATCTATCGGAGCAGAAGACACTTTGTGTGGGGACGATCTGCTGTCGGGCAAGGCCAAGTGTAATGCCTGCCGCTTGGTGTCAGCTTTTATTTTGGCTGAACCCATTCCTTCGCCAATTGCAACGACCCTGCGGTACGAGCGGCAAGTCTACCTGCCGCGCCTAGAGCGCGCCGCGCTTATGGGGGGCTATGCGCTACCCCAAACAAGAGCACCGCCGCGCGCCTAAGGGCAGCGTGCTACTCCTAGGCCGCGCCAGCGCTGCTGCGTTCGGTTCTTGGAGAGACCAGAATTTTCCAGATTTTCGCGCCGTGTAGGGCGCACCCTCATTCTATTTTCAGGATATTCCTATGAATGCTCTGACACCGCTGTCCGAAGCGACAGCTCTCCCGTTGACGGGCGCTGGGCCTTTGCCATTCGATCATCCCCTGTTCGCGGGTCTTCCTCTTTCTGACATCGCAGAGATTGGAAGCGTGATGTCATGCCATCGCTTTAAGGACGATGCTTTGATCGCTGCAGATGATGTGCCTTTGGTCGGGATCATTTTAGCCGGCGCTGTAGCGCGGATTGCAAAGCAGGGGGATCAGGTCAGCACGGTCGGGCTACTACTGCCGAACGACTTGTTGATCCTTGAGGGGCCGCGCACAGCAGCGATCCACTCAATGGCTGTGGGCCTGACAGAGATCTTGGGGTGCTCTGCGCCAGAGTTTGACGCCTTGTTGCGGCGGTTTCCCAAGCTGCAGCTGAATTATCTGGATCTTGTTGCGTCAGAATTGCAGGCCACCCGCGAGTGGTACACCTTGCTCGGGCGCAAGACCGCGCCAGAACGCGTAGCCACTCTGATCCTAAAGCTGTCGCGTCATTCCGATCATCCGGACAGCCCTGTGATTGATTTGCGTCTGACACGCGATCGGATCGGCACCCTGTTGGGGCTCAAGATGGAGACTGTGTCGCGCCAGATCAGAGCATTCGCGAAGTTGGGGATTATAGCATTGTTCAGCCCGACAAAGATCGAGGTGCTCGACCACGGGGCCTTGATGCATGCGACCGGAGACGTTTGGCGCGAGAAAACGATGTTGTGATAAGCTAGCGCTGCGATGTCGCCAATTTGACCGCTAGGCTCAGAAAAACGATGCCCGCAGCGCGGTTTAATAGGGTTTGCCCCCACGGCGACCCCCGAAGCCAGCGGCTGAGACCGCCCGCCACGAGAGAAATGGTTGCAAAGGATGCAAACGCGCAAAGGATGAACAGGCCGCCCAACAGCATTATTTGTCCGGCCACGCTGCCGCGAGACTGGTCAGTAAATTGCGGTAGGAACGCGAGAAAGAAGATCGCAACCTTGGGATTGGTCAAGTTCATAACCACACCGCGCAAAATCATCGCCTTGGCTGAACGTTTCGCGATCCCCGTGTTCGCCAGCCGTTCGGGTTTCGCGAGCAGGGCTTGGTAGGCGAGATAGACCAGATACGCGGCGCCCGCGTACTTTAGCAGATTAAAGGCCATCTCGGACTGTTGAAAGACAACCGCGACGCCCATCGCGACGGCTACCGTGTGGCCCACTAACCCGAGGCAAAGTCCCACTGTCACGAGGATGCCATCCCGCGGCCCGCAAAGCGCCGATTGCGTCAGAACAAACAGATTGTCCGGTCCGGGTACCCAAGCCAGAAGCGTGGCAATACCGATGAAAGCTAGGGAAACGTCGTAGGTCAGCATAGCGCGGACCGTCTCATGCCGGCCGTCTTAGCGCAAGCGTGCTCCCGTTTGAGGCGCGGAGTGACACTGCGCTTGTTGAGCTCGGCACACCTTTATCGTGTATCTGTAACATCGCTTTTGCGAAATTTGATTCGTTCGGATGCAGTTGCGTTCTGGCTCGGCTGCGAAAAGTTGACGCGCAATGCCCTTACGTCAACTTTTGGCGTGAAAAGTAAACGGATTCCGCTGAATTTCTCCCCGGAAAATGTATCGGGTGCTTCAGTTTTTTGATGAAATAGTTGCGATTATTTAAATTAAGTAAGTATTTGCAGTATGTTGGGTGTAATTTTCGTAGATATGGTATGGAATACCTTACTATCCTAAATGATACCAAGTTATTACCAAAAAGTTAATTCAGGTTTCGGCACGCAACGTTTTTTAGTGTCTCTTGTTTGTCAGTCCGTCGTCATACTGTCTCGTCCTATACAGTTTCGGACAATTTATTTTATGACGTTGACCGGTCGCCAACTTAGTTGGTGGCCGGTTTTTTCTTGGGCGCGGACGGCTGTTTCTGATGGGCTTAGGAAGCCTGCAATCGCCTCTGCGTTGTGTTCAATCAGATCGGACTTGCTTGCTTGTGGCAGTGCGCTAGCCTCGACGCGAACCTGTTTCGGAGGATGATATGAAGATCACGTGGTTAGGGCATTCTGGTTTTCGATTGGATATCGCGGGGCAGTCCCTGCTGATTGATCCGTGGCTCGCTGGCAACCCGAGTTTCCCCGAAGAGCGTCGGGCTGACGCGCTCAATGGTGTGACGGGCATTTTGCTGTCTCATGGCCATGGGGATCATGCTTCGAATGTCATCGCTATTTCCAAAGAGCTCGGGGTGCCGGTCTACTGCATTCACGAACTGTCGAATTGGCTCGCGGGTCAAGGGGTCGAGGTTACCGGATTTGGCAAAGGGGGCACTGTGAAGATCGGCGATGTCTCAGTCTCTATGGTGACGGCGGTTCACTCTTCGTCCATCGATTTCACCGATACGCCACTTTACGCGGGTGGCGAAGCTGGCTTCGTTATCAAGGGAGAGGGGCACAGCATCTACTTCTCCGGCGATACCGATGTGACGATGGAGATGGATATCATCGCTGACCGCTATAAACCGGACGTGGGGATCTTGTGTGCGGGCGGCCATTTTACCATGGATATGGAAGGCGTGGCCTACGCAGCAAAACGGTTCTTTGACTTCAAGACTGTGATCCCCTGCCATTACGGCACCTTCCCGATTTTGGAGCAATCAGCGCAGCCGCTGGTCGACGCTTTGCCCGGCGTTGATGTGCGGGTGATGACCGTGATGGAGCCTGAGGACCTATGATACCTGTTTGATTTGGTCAGTGTGTGGCGCGGAGGATGACCTCCGCGTCGAGCCAGATCATCTCTGACGCCTTGGCGGGATTGGTCTGCCGGCGGTCTAATAGGTCGAGTATCGATGAAACCAGGCCGTTGATCGGGTTGCGCAGGGTTGTGAGTTGGATCGATGGCCATTTTGCCATGCTAATGTCGTCAAAGCCGATGACAGAGATATCCTCGGGGACAGTTCGCCCGCGCTCGCGAAGCGCGCCCAACGCGCCAATAGCCATGGCGTCATTCGCGCAGATCAGCGCGTCGAGAGCTGCGCAATTTGGCAGAGACATTACAGCATCGTAGCCGCTTTGGACGGTAAACGCGCCAGTCGCATCGGCGTGAAGCGCGAGGCCCGACATGTCCAAAGTCTCGATCACGCCCGACTTGCGTTCCGCCGAAGCACCAAAACCTGCAGGCCCGCCGATGTATCCGAACCGTGAGCGACCGCGCTGGATCAGAAGTTCTGTGCCCTTCGCCATGCCTTCGTGATTGCGGCAACAGACATTATCGACTCCTGCGGCGTCCAGAACGCGCCCGCTGGCGATCACGGGGATCCCTAGTTTGCCGCAGGCTTCGGAGATGTCGGTGGACAGGCTACCGGACCGCAAGATCATTGCTTCCAGTGGATACCTAAGGACATTGTCGACGGCATCACGCGCTGCGTCCCCGCTGCCACCGATCACGATCGGCCATTTTCCTGCTTCATTCAGGCCGCTGATCAGCTTGGCCGCGACCTCTTTGTCGTACTCATTGGCCATTTCCCCCACGAAAATCGCGATCAGATTAGAGCGGCGCCCTTGCAAGCCAGCGGCCATGGCATTTGGGCGATATCCAAGCTCATGGGCGGCGGCCTGTATCAGCGCGCGCTTGGCGGGCGCAAGATAGGCGCCGTCCGTAAAGGCGCGCGATACCGCAGAGCGGGACACACCAGCTCGTTTGGCGACATCGGCAGCGGTTACCCTGCGTTTCGCGTCACTGTCCATTTTTGGCCTTTTGGAAAAACTTCGTCGTTCCGACATCTAGCCGTTACATGTGGCGATTATGTGAACACGTGTGCACATCGGGGGCAAGGTCGAAAAAGGCCAGCACACCGTGTGGGCAAAACCGTTGCGCCCACTGGGACGCAGCCCTTTTGACCGCCCTGCGGGGCATAAAAACCGGATGAGTTCAATGAAGCGTCTTTCCATCGTCTCCAGCCTTGCGCTGATGCTGGCCTCGAACGCAGCTTTCGCCGAAACCCAAATTACGTGGTGGCACGCTATGGGCGGCGCACTGGGGGAAACCGTCAACCAGATCGCGACTGACTTTAACGACAGCCAAGATGAATACAGCATCACGCCCGTCTTCAAGGGCTCGTACGAAGAGACTCTGACCGCTGGTATCGCTGCGTTCCGCGCAGGCGAGCAGCCCAACATCATGCAGGTGTTCGACGCGGGCGCCGCGACTGTCATTGGTGCCAAGGGCGCAACTATCCCCGTTCAGGACCTGCTGACCCAAAACGGCGCTGACTTTGACATCAATGACTACATCTCGGGCGTGCGCTATTTCTACGCCGATGCGGATGGCAAGATGATTGGCATGCCCTTCAACTCGTCTTCGCCCATCATGTATTTCAACGTAGACGCTCTGGCAGCGGCTGGCGTCGAAGCGCCCAAGACTTGGGAAGAGTTCGAAACCACCACCGCGCCCGCTCTGATCGAAGCAGGCTATATCCCGCTGGCGCAGTCGCACTCGCCTTGGATTTTCGTCGAAAACTTTATGTCGCGTCACCATCTGCCGTTTGCGACGAACGACAACGGTTACACTGGCACCGACACTCAGATCCTCGTCAACAGCGACGAGATGAAGATGCACTGGACCAACGTCAAAGAGTGGCTGGATGAAGGCAAGTACGTTTGGTACGGCGCATCGTGGGATGACAACCAAGCGCCCTTCGAAGAAGGAAAAGTTGCGATCTGGATGGGCTCTTCGGGTTCGTTCGGCGGTCTGATGCAAAAAGACCTGCCGTTCGAATTCTCGGCCACCTATCTACCCTACTGGGAAGAAATCACCACCGAGCCGACCCAGACCTTTATCGGCGGCGCGTCGTTGTTCGCGATGGCTGGCAAGTCGGACGAAGAGAATGCCGCAACCGCTGCGTTCTTTGAATTCCTGACGTCGCCCGAGGTTCAGTACATGTGGCACCGTGAAACCGGCTACGTTCCGATCACCACCGCAGCTTACGAGCTGGCAAAAGAAGACGGCCACTACGACCGCTTCCCAGCTGCCGAAGTTGGCATCCAGCAGCTGTCGCTGGCGTCGGGCGAGAACACCAAAGGCTACCGGATGGGCTTCTACCCGCAGATCCGCGACGTGATGAACCGCGAGTTCGGCCGCATCCTGACCGACGAAACCTCGGTTGAGGCTGCGTTCGAGACCATCGAAACCGAAGCGAACGAGCTGCTCTCGCGCTTCGCGATGACCCAGAACTAATCAACCTGCCAGTTCCAGAGGTGGCCGCGACCATGCGGCCGCCTCTTCTGTTCATACGTACGGAGGGCTCATGAAACGTGCCGGATTTTCCGACCGTTGGCTGCCGGTTCTGTTCCTGCTGCCCCAGCTGACCATCATCGTTATTTTCTTCTACTGGCCTGCCGCCCATGCGGTCCGATCCTCATTCTTCCTGCAGGACCCCTTCGGATTTGGCGAAACCTTTGTGGGGATCAAGAACTACACCATGCTGCTGGACTCCGCGTCGTACCTGCGGGCGGCATGGTTTACGGTGATTTTTGTGGCTTTGGTGACCTTCCTGTCGCTGGCCATCGCACTGCTCTTGGCCGTCAAAGCGGACAAAGTCATTCGCGGGGCCAAGACCTATCGCACGCTGCTCATGTGGGTCTACGCGGTTGCGCCCCCCGTCGCCGGCGTGATCGGTTTGGTGCTGTTCGACCAATCGTGGGGTCCGGTCAAAGATTTCGTCGCGCAGTTCGGTTGGGATTTCCGTCTTGGGGTGAACTACTTCGACACCGCCTTCACGCTGGTCGTCATGTCAGTATGGAAGCAGTTGCCGGTAAACTTCATCTTCTTCCTGTCGGGCTTGCAGTCCATTCCGCGCTCGGTCCGAGAGGCCGCGTTGATCGACAACCGCTCTGCGGCAGGCCGGTTCTTGGATGTGACCTTCCCGCTGCTCGCGCCGACTGGCTTCTTTTTGTTGATCATCAACATCACCTACGCGCTGTTCGACACCTTTGGCATCTTTGACACCACTTTCAAAGGCGAGCCCGGCAACAACCCGATGACCCTTGTGTACAAGGTCTATCTGGACGGTTTCCGCGGCAATGACCTTGGCGGCTCGTCCGCGCAGTCGGTGATCCTGATGGTGCTGGTGCTGGCGCTGACCATCTTCCAGTTCCGCATGGTCGAACGCCGCATCCACTATACCTGAGGACCCCAGATGTCTGTTTCAACACGTCGTATCCGTTGGTCCGCGGTATTGGACCACTCCATCCTGATCATCGGATCGCTGATCATGATCCTGCCCGTGGTGATGCTACTGCAAATGGCCTCGACCACGGACGTTCACACCATGAAGAACGGACCGGGTCTGGTTTTCGGCGACCAGTTGCCCGTGAACTTCGACAAGGCCATGTTCAAGGCCGACGGCTTTTCCGGCGAAAATACCGGCCTCAGGATGCTGTATAACTCGATGATCCTCGGCTTTGGCTTTGCGATCGGCAAGATCTTCATCGGGATGATGGCCGCCTACGCGATCGTCTACTTCCGGCTGAAGTTCGCGACGATGGCCTTCTGGGTGATCTTTACCACGCTGCTCCTGCCGCTCGAGGTCCGCATTCTGCCCTCCTACGAGATCGTGCAGAAGCTGGGGATGCTGAACACCTACCAAGGGCTGATCATTCCGCTCATCGCCTCGGCCACGGCGACTTTCTTCTTTCGGCAGTTCTTCCGTTCTGTCCCCGAAGAATTGGTCGAAGCCGCTCGCATCGACGGTGCGGGGCCCATCAAGTTCTTCGTTGATATTCTGGTGCCCCTGTCGCGCACTATGATCGCTGCGATGTTTATCATCATGTTCGTCTACGGATGGAACCAATACCTGTGGCCCACCATGATCACCACGGACGAGGGCATGTACACACTGGTCCGCGGCATCAAGCAGATCACCCAAGCGCTCGAGGGGACAAACCTGCCGGAATATGGCCGGTCCAACCTCTTGGCCTTGATCGCGATCCTGCCCCCCGTTCTCATCGTCATTTTCTTCCAGAGCTGGTTCGTCAAGGGCCTCACGGAATCCGACAAGTAAGGAATTTTCCCATGGCACAGGTCAAACTGAACGCTGTCCGCAAAACCTATCCCAACGGGTTCGAAGCGGTGAAACCCGCCAGCTTTGACATCGCGGACGGCGAGTTCGTGGTGCTGGTTGGCCCCTCGGGCTGCGGCAAGTCCACGATGCTACGGATGATCGCGGGTCTTGAAGACATCAGCGCGGGCGAGCTTTGGATTGGGGACCGCGTGGTTAACAACGTGGACCCCGCCGACCGAGACATCGCGATGGTGTTCCAGAACTACGCGCTGTACCCGCACATGACGGTCCGAAAGAACATCGGCTACGGGCTGAAGAACCGCAAAATCCCCAGCGCCGAGATTGACGCCAAAGTCGCCGAAGCAGCCAACATGCTGAACCTGAAAGACTATCTGGATCGCAAGCCCAGTCAGTTGTCGGGCGGCCAGCGTCAGCGCGTCGCCATGGGGCGCGCCATCGTTCGTGATCCTGCGCTGTTCCTGTTCGACGAACCTCTGTCGAACCTAGATGCGAAGCTGCGCAACCAGATGCGGATAGAGATCAAGGCCCTGCAACGTCGTCTCGGCGTCACCGCCGTCTACGTGACCCACGACCAGGTCGAGGCGATGACTATGGCCGACCGCATCATCGTGATGAACGGCGGCGTAATCGAGCAAATTGGGACCCCGTCAGAGGTGTATCACAGCCCCGCATCGACCTTTGTCGCCAGTTTCATGGGCGCACCGCCGATGAACTTGTTCGATGGCCACGCAAATGGGTCCGAGGTCCATGTGGGCAGCACCCCGCTGCATCGTCATGCCCATCAGGGCAAAGTTACCGTCGGCATCCGCCCCGAAGACATTGTACCCGATGTCACCGGTCCCTTGGCGATCAACGTCAACATCATCGAAGAGCTAGGCGCCCATCGTTTGCTGCATGGGCACATGGCAGAGCAGCCCGTCACCATTCACGTCGCCAAAGACTTCCCCGCCGCTATCGGCCCGATGACCGCGTCAATCAAACCCGATGCTGTCTCGCTCTTTGACACTGCGACGGGGCGCCGCCTATGACCCGCGTTGTTGATGTTTTGCCTCCAGCGACGGAGGCGCAGATTGATGCAATCCGCATCGCCCCGCGTACCGCTACGGCGCATCGCGTCTTACTCGCTGATCTGGACTGCATGAACGCGGTTCAGGTGGGCGGGCAGGGGCCTTCGACCCCTTTGCCTGCCGATCCGCGCATCATCGCGTGGAATGTGGAGCGTTGCCTCTTTCCCGAAGAAACAGCGGCGCAAGTGGCTGCGCACGGGGCCGATGTCGCCCTGTTGTCCGAAGTTGACTGCGGCATGGCACGCACCCAGCAGCGCCACACCACCGCCGATATGGCTGACGCGTTGGGGCTGCACTACGCTTTCGGGGTGGAATTCCTTGAGCTTGGGCTTGGCAGCCCCACGGAACTTGAGTTCTGTGAAGATGATCATAATGC
Organism: Donghicola sp.; assembly: GCF_025210255.1. Taxonomy (NCBI): domain Bacteria; kingdom Pseudomonadati; phylum Pseudomonadota; class Alphaproteobacteria; order Rhodobacterales; family Roseobacteraceae; genus Donghicola; species Donghicola sp. The sequence continues at coordinate 168,784 of NZ_JAOARZ010000026.1, forward strand.
GCGGGGTTGGCATGGTAACGCGATCCTGTCACGCACGCCTTTCAAGCGTGTAGAGATGCTCCGTCTCGATGATCACGGCCATTGGTTTTGCCCTGACTTCGGCGCGGACCCTGGACAGCCGCGCGTTGGTGGCCGGATGGCGCTCATGGCGGTGGTTGACACAGAGACAGGGTCGCTCTGCGTTGTCTCAACTCATCTGGAAAGCAATGCTGGCCCTGAACATCGAAAAGAACAGTTCGACCGATTGCTCGATGCGATTGACCGCTTTGCGCCTGATACGCCGGTAATCATTGGCGGCGACCTAAATACTGGAAACCACGTCCCGCCTGACTACAGCTGGCAGTCTGAGACTCTGTTTGCGGGGGCACAGGCGCGCGGCTACTCGTGGTCCGGTACGCCAGAAGGCATGACCACGCGCCCCAGCCTGATCACGCGTCACCCCGAGCGCCGGATGAAACTTGATTGGTTCGCAACGCGTGGCCTGCAAACTACTGAGAGTGTCTTGATAGCGTCTGATGCGACTGGCCAAGTTCTATCCGATCACGACGCTGTATTGTGTCGCGTGACGCGCGAAGCCGTTTGATCAATCGGGACTTGGCAGGGCGACTCCGCTGCGACCTGCCAAGCGGCTTTGGTCGAACAAGGTCCTGATCAAATCGGCTGCAGCGCCTGTTTCCATCCCGCCCTTGCGAATGTTGGACACGCAGTAGCGCTCCGAATCCCGGGTGTCCACTCGGGGCTTCCAAGTCAGATAGGCGCCCAAAGAATCTGCTGCAGACAGGCCTGGTCGTTCGCCGATCAGTGTCAGCACCGCCTTGGCCTTGAGGGCCAAGGCGATCTTGTCACCAGTTGCGACACGGCCATTCCTCAGCAAGACGGTGCCGAGCTTTAGGTCATTCGGTAGCCGCTCTGTGAGCGCCTTGATCAAGGGGGCGGCGTTTTGGTTCACGGCAAGCGATGACAACCCGTCGCCCACGACGATGCACAGGTCACATTTCGTGCCTGCTTGCTCCAAAGCATCTTGCGAGGCTTCGGATAGGACACGGCCAAGGTCCGGACGTGTGAGATATTCCTCGCGCGACGTGACCGCCGACTCCGCGATAAGGGGCCATGGGCTATTGGCTAATGCTTGGGTCAGGCCGTCGATATCGAACTCAGACGAGATCGCATCGCGGGCTTTGGCGTGATCCAAGGCGAACCGCAAAACGGTCTTGGTGGGCTGTGCCGCCCCAGCTTGGCCGAGTCCGATGCGCGCGTCCGTGAAACGCTTCAGACGCTCCAGCGTGTCTGAGGTGAAGATACGGCGGGGCAGATCGGGGGGAGTGCTCATTGCGCCATCTCCAGCAATTGACCAGCGCTGCCCTGTAGCCAAGTTTGCGCTCCGGTCGTGCGACCTTGGGCGTCGATAATATCTTTCTCAGCCAGCCATTTCGCGAACTCTGGCGCCGCGGTTAGGCCCAGAGTTTCGCGTAGTTGGGCCAGATCGTGATGAGACAGACTCTGATAATTCAGCATGATGTCGTCCGCGCCCGGCACGGTGATCACAAAGTTCACACCCGCATTTGCCAGCGCGTGTAGCAGAATATCCATGTCGTTTTGATCCGCTTCGGCATGGTTGGTGTAGCAGACGTCAACGCCCATCGGTACGCCTAGCAATTTACCGCAAAAGTGGTCTTCGAGCCCTGCTCGAATGATCTGCTTGCCGTCGTACAGGTACTCTGGCCCGATAAACCCGACCACAGTATTCACCAGCAGACAGTCATAGGCCCTTGCGACTGCATAGGCGCGGGTTTCGATGGTTTGCTGATCTACACCGTGATGCCCGTTCGAAGACAGCGCCGCCCCTTGGCCTGTTTCAAAATACATGACGTCCAGCCCTACCGTTCCACGGTTCAGGGCGCGCGCGGCCTCCTGCGCTTCGGTCAGATGAGCGAGGGTGACCCCAAATCCGGCATTTGCGGCTTCGCTGCCAGCGATGGATTGGAACACCAGATCCACTGGCGCACCAAGGTTCATCGCCTCAATCGCGGTTGTCACATGTCCCAGCACACAGGATTGAACCGGCATATCAAAGGCAAGTCGCAATTCGTCCAGCATGCGTGCGGTTCGAATGTATTCGGTGATGCCGTCGGTGGCAGGGTTCACTCCGATGACCGCGTCACCAGAGCCATAGACCAGCCCGTCTACCGCACTGATCGCGATCCCCAAGGGATCGTCCGTGGGGTGGTTCGGCTGGTTCCGGCCCGCGATCGTGCCCGGCAGACCGACCGTGGTGCGGAACGCTCGCACGACCTGAATTTTTCGCGCGACCGAGATCAGATCGGCATTCCGCATTAGCTTGGACACGGCTGCCGCCATTTCGGGTGTCAGCCCCCATGCAATAGAACTGATTTGCGCCCCGTCAGCGCCCAACAGCCATTCCCGAAACTCCCCTACGGTCAGGTGCGCGATGGGGGCAAAGGCCGCTGGATCAAGTTGTTTCACAATCAGATCGGAGACGTCGTCCTGAACCTCGGGGATCAATGCCTCGTCCAAAAATGCCTTGAGCGGCAGGTCTGCCAAGCAATACTGCGCCGCGATGCGCTCCTCGGCGCTTTGGGCGGCGATCCCTGCCAGAACATCACCGGAGCGGTGCGGCGTAGCGCAGGCCATCAGACGGCGGAGGTCGTCGAACGTCCAGCGGGTTGCGCCGAATGTGTGAGAGTAGCTCATCAGAGGGTGTCCTGCTGTCTATACTTGCGGCCAGAGTGTTAGGGCGCGGTCCGACTTGCAAGAAGTGCAGGGCCGCTGCGCGCCGCCATAGCGGGCAGGTCTGGCCATACTGCCCAGAGGATAGGCGGCTTTAGGGGCTTCGGGTGATGATCAGATAGGCTCCGCTCAGCAACAGAAGCGCGCCAAAGGCCGCGCTGCCAATCTGGTGCAGGTCAAACCGCTCTGCTTTCAGAATGTCCCACCCCAAACCAAAGATGAGCTGACTGGCCACCAGGATAGAGATGGTCGCGGCCGCCCCGAGCTGCGCATACCCTGTAATGCTGGCGAAAACGAAGAATGACCCCAAAATTCCGGGCACAAGCGCCCATGGTTTTAGGACGTGCAAGACCTCTGCCAGCCCGCCAAGCCCAACCTTTCGCAAGAGCAATGTAGAGAGCAAAACCAGACCCACAGCTGAATTGAGCGCAAGGGCAAACAGGATCGTCGAGGTCAGATCGGTAATCCGCGCCATCAGGATGTTCTGCAACACCAAACCCGCACCCGCAGCGATCAATAGCAGCATGTAGGTGTTCATTAGCGCTGCCCTATATCGTCTGGATCATCGCGCGCGTCGAGGGTGAGTTGCAGGAACGCCAGATCCAGCCAGCGTCCGAACTTGGTGCCGACCTGTGACATGTGGGCGACTTGTTTGAACCCAAGCTTTTCGTGCAGGTGGATCGAGCCTGCGTTGCCCGCTTCTATTCCCGCGACCATTACGTGTTTTCCGATTGATCGAGCGCGGGTGATTAGAGCCTCCATCAATGCTCGGCCAGTGCCTTGGCCGTGTTGGTCCACACGGACATAAATCGAATGCTCGACTGTGTGGCGAAACCCGTCAAATGCGCGCCAGTCCCCGAAGGACGCGTAGCCCAAAACGTCAGAGCCATTCGTAGCGACGAGGATTGGATAGCCTGCAGCGGCGCGGTCATTGAACCACGTGCGGCGGTTTTCCAGATCGACTTCGCGCTCGTTCCAGATGGCAGTCGTGTGGGCGACGGCATGATTGTAGATGTCCGTAATCCCTTGGAGGTCACTTTCCAAAGCGTCTCTGATCTGCATGGCCCGACTCCTGCTGAGATGAGAAGAGTGTTTACTATTGTGGATTTTGCGTCAATGGCGGTGGGCGGCGCAAAACGATCACGGCGTAGGTGCAGGGCGCTTCACCCGCATTCTCAAAAATGCAATCAGTGGGCGGTCCAAGGTGCAGGCAATCGCCGACTTCTAGGGCGTGACGCACATCGCCTTCGTGGAACACAAGGCTGCCCTCTATGACCCAGATGAGATGCTCTGAAAAAGCATAGGCCGCAGCGGGTATCGGCACGCGAGCGCCAGCGGGCAAGGTCACTTCGACGAGGTCCAGTGGCAGCTGGGTCTGCGGCGACACATGTCGGCGTATATATCCGGTCTCAGGGTCGGTCCAAACGGACTGGTCCTGCCGCCGTAAGAGCTGGCCACCATCAGCCTCGGCGCGTGCCATCAGGGTGGACATGGTCATCTGAAGCGCGCCCGAGAGCTTGCTGAGAAGCTTGGCGGTTGGGCTGCTGCCGCCCCGTTCGATCTTGTGGATCATCGCCCGAGAGACACCGGCCCGCTCCGCCAGATCGGTCAGCGACCAGTTCCGGCTTTCGCGCTCGGTCTTGATCCGCGCGCCAATTTTCTGATCCAGGTCATCTTGCTGCATCGTGATAGTATAGTGGACTGATCCCTCATGCAGCAACCGCTGAAATCAAAGCGTTCGGATCGGGGTGCCTGCCACGAAGTGCTCGATCGCGTCGACAGTGTCTTCGTAGAAGAGGCGCCACGTGGCTTCGGTGACGTAGCCAAGATGCGGGGTTAGCAGCAGTCGTTGGCCGAACTCTGCACTCGCTTTGCGCCACGGGTCATCCGCGCTCAGCGGTTCGTCTTCGAAGACGTCTATGCCCGCCATCGCAGGTTTGCCTTGGCGAAGTCCTTCGAAAAGGGCAGCGCGATCGACGAGCCCTGCGCGCGAAGTGTTCAAAAATATTGCGCCGTCGGGCAAGGCTTCGAACGCGTCGGAGCCGATCAGGCCTTGGGTCGTCTTGGACAGGACCATATGCACAGTTAGTACGTCAGACGTCTGCGCCAGTTCGGGGAGTGTCGCAGCAAAGGTAACCCCTGCCTCTGCTGCGCGCTCAGGGGTCAGGTTCGGGGACCAAGCACTGACTTGCATCCCGAAAGCCTTGCCAATGGTCGCGACCTGCTGACCAATTTTGCCAAGGCCCACAATCCCGAGCGAAAGCCCCGCCAGATCGCGACCGGGTGCGCCTTGCCAACCACCAGAGCTGAGGCGCGCGGTTTCAGGCAGGATGCGGCGGCTGAGCGACAGCATCAGCGCCATGGTCAGCTCAGATGTCGTAGTTTTTCGCGAGCCGGTACCGCAAACATGGATACCTTTTGCCTTGGCGGCGGCGACGTCAATGGACAGGTTTCTGGGGCCCGTGGTGACAATAAGCTTTAGGTCAGGCAGCGCGTCGATCAGTGCCGCAGGGAAGGGTGTGCGTTCGCGCATCAAGCAAATGATGTCAAAGCCCCGCAACTCTGCGGCGGGATCGGGCAGCGCCTCGTGAAAAAATACGATTTCGGCGTCCAGCCGGTCCCAGTCCGCATAGTCTTTCGCCACGCGGGCATAGTCATCCAGAACAGCAATTTTCATCAGGGCGCGCTCCTCTCAGGCTTTGGTTAGGCAACCTCAGCCGCGCGTAATGCGCAAGCCAGCAGCGGTGCTCCTATGCAAAAGAAATGGGCCGCTCTGATAACGAGCGGCCCACTGAATTTTAGCAATCAAGCTACGGTCTTAGAAGTGGACCGAACGCGAGGTTCCGGGAACTTCCTGCGGCGGTGCAAACTTGGTCAGGTTGATGCCTTTTACCGCTGCCTTATACTCGTCCGAGTTGGGCGTGCGGCCAAGGATCGCCGACAGAACAACCACGGGGGTCGAAGCCAGCAGCGATTCACCCTTCTTCTCGGCGCTGTCTTCAACGACGCGGCCTTGGAATAGACGGGTCGAGGTCGCCAGAACGGTGTCGCCTTTGGCGGCCTTTTCCTGGTTACCCATGCAGAGGTTACAGCCGGGACGCTCGAGGTACAGAATGTTTTCGTACTCGGTGCGGGCGTTGGCTTTGGGGAACAGATCGTCGAACTCAAAGCCCGAGTATTTCTGCAGGATGTCCCAGTCGCCTTCTTCTTTCAGTTCGTCGATGATGTTGTAGGTCGGTGCGGCCACAACCAGCGGTGCCTTGAACTCGACCTTGCCGTTGGCTTCTTCGAGGTTCTTGAGCATCTGCGCGACGATCTTGATGTCACCCTTGTGCACCATGCACGAGCCGACAAAGCCCAGATCCACCTTCTTGTCGCCGCCGTAGTAGGAAACGGGGCGAATGGTGTCGTGGGTGTAACGGCGCGACGGATCGGCGTTGTTTACGTCGGGGTCGGCGATCATGGGCTCGTCGATCAGGTCCAGATCAACGACGACTTCGGCAAAGTACTTGGCGTTTGCGTCGGGGGTCAGCGCGGGCTTCTCGCCCGATCGGATTTCCGCGATACGCTTGTCGGCTTTGTCGATCAGACCTTGCAGAGTCTTGGCTTCGTTATCCATGCCCTTGTCGATCATGGTCTGGATGCGGCCTTTGGCCAGTTCCAGCGAGCCAATCAGGGTTTCATCGTTGGAGATACAGATCGAGGCTTTCGCCTTCATCTCTGCGGTCCAGTCGGTGAAGGTAAACGCTTGGTCTGCCAGCAGGGTGCCGATGTGTACTTCGATGATGCGGCCCTGGAACACGTTGTCGCCGCACTGCTTGAGCATCTGCGCCTGAGTTGCGTGTACCACGTCGCGGAAGTCCATGTGGTCCGCCATCTGGCCCTTGAAGGTCACTTTGACCGACTCGGGGATGGGCATGGTGGCTTCGCCGGTGGCCAGTGCCAGAGCAACGGTGCCCGAGTCCGCGCCAAAGGCAACGCCCTTGGACATACGGGTGTGGCTGTCGCCGCCGATGATGATGTCCCAGTCGCTGACGGTGATGTCGTTCAGCACTTTGTGGATCACGTCGGTCATCGCGTGGTATTCGCCCTTGGGGTCGCGCGCGGTGATCAGACCGAAGTCATTCATGAACTTCATCAGGCGAGGGATGTTGGCCTGAGCCTTCTTGTCCCAAACCGAAGCGGTGTGACAGCCTGACTGGTAGGCCGCGTCAACGGTGGGCGAAATGGTGGTCGCCGCCATGGCTTCCAGTTCTTGGCTGGTCATCAGGCCGGTGGTGTCCTGCGAGCCAACGATGTTCACTTTGACGCGCACGTCCGAGCCAGCGTGCAGGACTTTGCCCTTTTCGACGCCAACAGCGTTTGCGTTGAAGATCTTTTCGACGGCGGTCAGGCCCTGATCGGCAACGGTCACTTCTTTCGAAGGTGCGTAGACGGCGGGGGCTTCGACACCCAGAGTTTCAGCGGCAAATGTCTGCAGCTTCTTGCCAAAGACCACAGCATAGGAGCTGCCAGCCTTCATGAACTCGACCTTCTGCGGGGTGAAGGCAGAGGAGACGTCGACCAGCTCTGCACCGGTTTCGTCGTAGAGTTTCTTCTCTTTGGTGTTGATGGTCAGCACCTTGCCGGTCTCGACCGAGTATTTCTGTTCGAGAACAGGGTTGCCTTCGGCGTCCAGAACGGGCTTGCCGTTTTCGTCCAGCTTCTTGACCCAGTTCTTCAGGTCCAAGCCGATGCCGCCGGTGACGCCAACAGTGGTCAGGAAGATCGGCGAAATGCCGTTGGTGCCCGCCACAACGGGGGCAAAGTTCACGAAAGGCACATAGGGGCTGGCTTTCTTACCGGTCCACAGCGCGACGTTATTGACGCCGGACATACGCGACGAACCAACGCCCATGGTGCCTTTTTCAGCGATCAACATGACGCGTGCGTCAGGGTGCTGTTCTTGCAGGTCCTGAATTTCTTTTTGCGCTTCGGGGCTGATCATGCACTTGCCGTGCAGTTCGCGGTCCGAACGAGAGTGCGCCTGGTTGCCGGGCGACAGAAGGTCGGTCGAGATATCGCCTTCGGCAGCGATGTAGGTCACGACTTTGACTTCTTCGTCCACTTCGGGAAGCTTGGTGAAGAACTCGGCCTTCGCGTAGCTGTCCAAAATGTCTTTGGCGATCGCGTTGCCGTCTTTATAGGCAGCGGCCAGGCGCTCCATGTCTGCCTCATAGAGGAAGACCTGAGTTTTCAGCACGTCAGCAGCTTGGCCTGCGATCTCTGCGTCGTCACCCAGCGCCAGATCCAGCAGAACTTCGATCGATGGGCCGCCCTTCATGTGCGACAGCAGTTCGAACGCGAAATCGGGTGTGATTTCTGCGACGGTTGCTTCGCCAAGGATGATCTTTTTCAGGAACGCTGCCTTCACACCTGCGGCGCTCGTGGTGCCGGGCAGGGTGTTGTAGATGAAGAAGTTCAGCGAGTCTTCACGGTGCTCGTTCGCTGTGTCCTCGATCTGCGCGATCAGTTCAGCAACCAGCGCGCCGTCGTCGATCGGCTTGGGGTGCAGGCCCTCGCCTTTGCGGGTTTCGATTTCTTCAAGATAGGCAGTGTACAAGCTCATGGCGATCCCTGCGGTTCAGTGGTGGGGCAAGCTTGGGTGCCGAACGGCAAAATATATGTTGGCGAGCGGCGGCAAGCTTAATTGTATGCGGATGTATACCAAACGTATTTACGTGGCAAGAGGTTGGCGACGGGATTACGGCCCGAACGCCTCTGTGTCGAGCAAAAGCGACGTTTTTCAGCGGCCTGAGGCATTATGCCTGACCTTGGGTCACTCTTTGCGGGGGCTTCTGAGCGGGAAATAGGGGCAGAGTAGGCGAATCCACGTCCTTGGTGTGGTCCGGCAAACGTCAGACGGGGCGCCTTGGCAGGGCCCCGATCTAAGGTCAGGTCTCGATCCGCGAGATCAGGTCGTCCATGACGGCGGCGTTCTGCATGCGCAAGATCGCTTCGGCTGCGGACATATCTTGGCGGCGCATGGCATCAATGAGTAGCGTCATCTCTTCGGCCATTACACTGCGGCGGCCCGAGCCGTAGCCGTAATTGCGGCGGAATGCGAAGATCGTGTCCCACCCGCGCAAGAAGACGCGCAGTGCTTCTTTGTTGCCGCCGAACTCCATGAGTTTCGCGTTGAATCGGCGATTGCTCTCAATCGCCTCGGTGTCGTTGCCGGTTTCCAACTGGGCACGGTAATCCGCAGCCAGCGACTCTAGTGTGCGTATGCGTTCCAGCGTTAGCTTTCGCATTCCGCTGCGCACAGCAAAAATCCGCAATTCAGTGTTCAATTCGAACAGATCGGTGACGTAGCTGCGATCCAACTGCCGCACCGTTGCGCCGCGGTTGGGCTCTATGCTGACCAGCCCTTCGCCCTCAAGCTTGCGCAGAGCCTCGCGCAGGGGCATCGTCGAGAACCCCAGCCGTTTGGCCAGTTCGCTGGTTTTCAGGCGCTCGCCGGGGGTGACCCGACCGGCAAGAATGTCCTCACGGATCAGGTTGGTCACCTGATCCACTGAATTTACGGCACTATCGGCTGGCAAAGTTGCTTCTTCTTCCATGCGCAGAATGTTGATCAACCCGCCTTGCGGATCAAGGAGATATGTTCGGCGTCGATCAGGATGGTCCCGTCCTTGCGGCATAGGCGCACGGCCTCGGTAATGACGCCTGCGGGGCGCGAGCTGCTCTCGCGTTTGCCGGTGAAGTCCATTTCCACATAGACTTCGTCCCCCGCCAGAATCGGCGTTTTAAACCGCACATCGTTCCAGCCAAGCGACGCAATCGAGGTGTCCTCGTAGAGCTTCAGCTCGGTCTTTAGGCCCTCCATCAGCGACAACCCGTACAGGCCGTGCGCGATGATTCCGGGGAAACCAGCCTTCTTGGCGTAGTCCTCGTCCGTGTGCAGGGGGTGGTGATCCCGCGTGAGGCGACAAAAATCAGCAATATCATGCGCTGAAATTTTGTGCGTTTCGGTCGTGTAAGTCGTGCCGACCACCACATCTTCGTAAAACAGGTTCATGTGTAAGCCTTCTGGACCTGACGCGCGATGATCATGCGCTGGATCTGGTTCGTGCCTTCGTAGATCTGGCTGAGTCGCACATCGCGGAACAGGCGCTCGATCCGGAACTCGCGGGAATAGCCGTTGCCGCCATGGATTTGCAGCGCGTTCGAGATGTGAACCTGCGCCATATCGGTGGTGAACAGCTTGGCCTGAGCGGCCTCCATCGCGATGGAGTGGCCTGCGTCATAGAGCTTGGCCGCGTTATGGATCAGCAGGCGCGCTGCCGAGATATCCTTGGCCATATCGGCGATCATGAACTGGATCGCTTGATGTTCAAAGATGGGCTTTCCGAACTGTTTGCGGTCGTTCGCGTAGCTGATGGCGTCTTCCATCGCGGCTTGCGCCATGCCCAACGCCATGGAGGACATCATCAAACGGGCAAAGTTGAAGTTCCCCATTGCCATCTTGAACGCGCCGCCTTCGGGGCCGATCAGGTTGGTGACAGGCACGCGGACCTCGTCAAGGGTGACCATGCACTCGGCCAGACCGTGCATTCCCAGCAGGTCTTCGGACTTGCCTTTGATCACGCCCGCGCGGTCGGTTTCGACAAGGATACAAGAGATGCCTTTGTGGCCCGCCTCGGGGTCTGTTTTCGCGAACACCATGATCACGTCGGCGATCTGGCCAAAGGTCACCCACGCTTTGGTGCCCTTGATCACATACTCGTCGCCGTTACGGATCGCTGTTGTTTTCATAGCCGCGACGTCCGATCCGGTGTCGGGTTCAGTGACCGCGGTGGCTGGAATGACGGAGCCGTCAAGGATGCCGGGGATCCAGCCCTTGGTGGTCTCCGACCCGTGGTGGTCCAGGAAAATCGCGGCCTCAACCGGAATGGCGAATGCGTTGCCCACCGCGCCAGAGCCGCGCGCGATCTCTTCCATCACGATGCAGGCGGCCATGGCATCAAGGCCCACGCCGCCCGCGTCTTCGCTGAGTGCAACGCCGAACAGACCCTGTTCAGCCAGCGCGTTGTAGATTTCGCGGGGGAATTCATCCTCGCGGTCAATGGTGGCGGCCGCAGGGGCGACCACGTTTTCCGAAAGCTTGCGCGCGGTGTCCCGCACCATGCGCTGCTCTTCGTTGTAGAACTGATCCAATGTGATCTCCAAATTCCGAAAACTGATACGATCTGATCAAGAGCTAACTCTGCGACTCGCTTCGGTCAAGCAGAGGCAATGCCTGCGTGAAAGGCATCAGAGGGCTCTCTGTCGAAAAAATAGACGATCACATGCTTTGGATCAGCTTTGTAAGCCGAAACTGCTGCCGCTGTGATTGCGCGCGCGGCCTCTTCTTTCGCCTTCTGGGGTCTCGGAAAGGCGTGAACCTTTATGAAAATGCGGTAAGTTTCAGCGCAACTGCCAAATTTTCCAGCATGTCCGTAGGAATTTTCAGGAGCCGAAAAATAATAGCAAGTCACGATATCGGCGCTGATCCCATAGGCATCACAGAGCCCTTTGGTCATGGATTCCGTCGCAACCTCCCGTATTTCTTGGGAACAGTCGTTGTCGATGATTTCGATGAAAGGCATGCGGGGTCTCCTGTTGGTTGTGCATGCGCCGCATTAGATACGAATAACGGGCGTTGACTTATTATCTGATCAGAAGAAGGCTGAGTGCAACAGATTTGCGAATAGGCCACGTTCGGGCCGCAGAAAGAAAGACAGACATGACGTTCAAGGGCAGTTATACAGTGTGCGTGACCCCCTTCACCGCTGAGGGTGCGGTCGATTTGCAGGCGCTGAAGTCCTATGTCGACTGGCAGATCGAAGAGGGCGTGCACGGCCTGATCCCCCTTGGCAGCACGGGCGAATTCCTGTCTCTGACCCGCGATGAGCGCACCGCCGTCGCCGAAACCGTTATTCGTCAGGCCGATGGCCGCGTGCCTGTCCTGATCGGCACCGCCGCCGAATGGACCGACGAAGCTGTCGATCTGAGCAAAGAGGCGGAGACCCTTGGCGCGGACGGGGTGATGCTGGTGCCGCCATATTACTCGTCGCCCACCGACGCGGAACTGGTGGCCCACTTCACCCGCGTGGCCGAGGCGATTTCGATCCCTGTGATGCTGTACAACAACCCTTTCACCGCGAATGTGGACCTGTCGGCAGACTTGGTCGGGCGTCTGTCCGAAGTGGACAATATCTCTTACATCAAGGACACGTCGAAAAACGTGCACCGCGTCACCGAATTGCTCGAGGCGTGCCAAGGCCGGATGACTGTTTTCGCGGGCTACTACCCGTGGGAAAGCTATCTGGCGGGCGCCGAGGGCTACAGCTCTGTCATGTCCAACATTGCGCCGAAACTGTCGGCTGAAATGTTCGACAAGACCGTCGATGGCTCGGGGCAGGGGCGTGACCTCTATGTCCAGAGCCTGCCGCTGATCAACGCGCTGGCCGGTGACCTGTATGTGTCGGCCACCAAGGCCGCGATGAAAATGATCGGACGCTCGATGGGCGATCCCCGCCCGCCACGTCTGCCCTTGCCTGAGGCTAAGCGCGCGGAGCTTGAAGGAATTCTACGAACACTCGGGTTCATCGCCTGAGCGAACGGCGCCAAGCGCCACAATAATAAAGACCCCCTCCCCAACAGTGAGTTTAACAAGGAAACGCATGATGAAACTGACCAACATTGCACTTTGCGCCGCCATGGCGATCACCGCTGTCGCCGCACCTGCCTTTGCTCAGGACATCACCCTGAAAGCCAGCCACAACGCGAACGCCGAAGAGCCCTATGGCGTCGGTCTGCGCAAGATGGCCGAAGTTTTGGAAGCAAAAACAGACGGTGCGGCCACCATTCAAGTGTTCGATAACGCGACCCTCGGCGACGAGATGGAGAGCATTCAGGGCACCCAGATGGGCACCGTGGACATCGCGGTGACTGCAAACTCGACCCTGTCGAACTTTGTCCGCGATCTGTCGGTCTTCTCGCTGCCCTTCATCTTTGAAAACGCAGAACAGATGGACCGCGCATTGAGCGATCCCGCCGTCCGTGACGCCATTCAGACAGAGCTGGAAAAGCAGGGCTTCCACCTGCTGGCTGTCTTCTCGGCAGGCACTCGTCACATCATGACCAAGAAACCGATTGAAACGCTGGCCGACATGGAAGGCCTGAAGATCCGCACCATGCAGAACCCTGCGCACGTGGACACCTTTAACGCATTCGGTGCAAATGCGACCCCGATCGCCTACACCGAACTCTATGGCGCACTGGAAACCGGCGTTGTTGATGGCGCAGAAGCGGCAAACACCAACTTCTACTCGCAGAAGTTCTACGAAGTTGCGCCCGACTGGGCCGTTGTTGGTTGGCTGGAACTGGTCGCACCCGTGATCATGGGCAAAGCGGCCTATGACGCTCTGCCCGAAGATGTTCAGGCGGCTCTGGATGAAGCGGGCCTCGAGGCCGGCAAGTTCGAGCGTGCCACCTATCTGGCCAGCGACAACGCACGCTTTGCGGATCTGGAAGAGGTCGGCGTGAAAATGACCCGCCCCGACACCACCGCATTCCGCGAAGCGGCAGCCCCCGTTCAGCAGAAGTATCTGGAAACCGAGGGCCAGAAGAAAATCTTCGAACTTCTGAAATCGGTCGAGTAACCCTTCCTTACTAGACCCAACTCACCCGGCCGTGCCGCTTCCCGTGCGGCCGGGGCTTTGCGACCGGAAAGTTTCGCCCATGTTCGCCCTTCTCGAACGCCTGTGTCTGTTTTTGCGCGCAATCGCCTCTGCTGCGGTGGTTATCTTGTTCACCGTGATGATGGTGGCGGTTCTGGTGCAAATCGGTGGGCGATACGTTTTCAATTACTCCATCGCAGCCGCGTCCGAGATCGCGACCTTCAGTCAGATTTGGCTGGTTCTTCTGGGCTCCGGTGTGGCCTTGGCCCGCGGCCAGCACGTGGCGATCGACATGCTTCCGGCCAAGCTGCCACTGCCCTATGCCCGCGTCGCCCTGGTTCTGATCGCCGTGGTCGTCGCGAGTTTCCTGTGGGTTTTGGCCTATGGCACCCAGCCCCTGATCAAAATGGGTGCGTTCCAGCTGTCGCCCGCCCTGCGCGTCCCGATGAAGTACATCTACCTCTGCCTGCCGATAGGCGCCGGATACATGACGCTCGAGCTGCTGCTCGCCGTAATCCAGCGCTGGGACAATCCCTTTCCCCCGCCCGAAGCTGACCCAGACCCCGAGGAGGCCATCTGATGCTGGTTATCGCACTCGCCTTCCTATTCCTTCTCGCTCTCGGCGTCCCTGTTGTCTTCGTTCTTGGGGCCTCGGCGGTGCTGGCGCTGGTCACCACGACCGATGTGCCCGTCGCCATCGTCAGCCAGCGTGTCTTTGCCGGACTGAACTCGTTTACCCTGATGGCGATCCCGTTCTTTGTGTTTGCTGGCGTGATCATGGACGCAGGCGGTATCTCGCGTCGGATCGTGCAGTTCGCCTCGGCTCTGATCGGCTGGGTCGTTGGTAGCCTTTACCAAGTCAGCTGCGTTGCTGCGGCTGGTCTGGCGGCGATCTCCGGCTCTGGCTCGGCGGATACCGCTGCGATCTCGGCGATCATGCAGCCGCAACTGCGCCGCAAAGGGTACGACGTCGACTATGGCGCGGCTTTGATCGCCTGCGCAGGCTCTATCGCGCAGGTCATCCCGCCAAGCCTGACCATGGTCATCCTTGCTGTTGTGTCCAACGTGTCTATTGGTGCGCTGTTCATCTCGGGTATCCTGCCTGGCGCAATGTGCATCCTGATGTTGATGATCATCTCTTACTTCAAAGCCCGCAGTGGAGGTGACGTTTATCGAGACAGCGAGCCCTTTACCCTGCCGCGCCTTGGTCGCACCGCATGGGCCGCGCTGCCCGCTGCTGGTATGCCCTTCCTGATCCTTGGCGGTATTCTTGGCGGCGTGTTCACCCCGACCGAAGCGGCTGCTGTCTCTGGCTTCTATGGTCTGCTGGTGGGTGCGTTCGTTTACCGTGACCTGAAACTCAGCGCACTCCCCGGCCTGATCCTGAAAACCGCGTCCCTGTCTGCCGCTGTCATGCTGATCATCGGCACAGCGAGCGTCTTCTCTTGGCTGATCGCCAACGCAAACGTCCCGCAAATCCTTGGCGAATGGATCAAGAGCGTCTCGTCCAGCCAAGTCGTGTTCCTGATCATCGCTAACCTGCTGTTCCTGTTCGTGGGCATGTTCCTCGAAACCATCGCGGCGATCCTGATCATGGTGCCCGTATTGGCCCCGATCGCCGTAACGATGGGCGTCGACCCGCTGCACTTCTCGCTGCTCGTGATCCTGAACTGCGCGATTGGCACCGTGACCCCGCCCTATGGCGTGTCCCTGTTCGTGGCCTCGTCCGTCGCCGGACGGTCCGTGATGCAGGTGTCCCGCCGCCTTGGTTGGCCGCTGGCGGGCCTATTCATCATGCTGATCGCCGTGACCTTTATTCCCGAACTCACCCTGTTCATGCCGCGCATGTTCGGCCTGATTGATTAACCAGAAAGACCACCCCTCATGACCAAACTCAAAGTCACCATCGCCGGTATCGAATTCGACGCCACGTTCGAAGAAGATGCGCCCAAGACCGTCGCCGCATTCAAAGCGCAGCTGCCCTACAAAAGCAAAGTCGTCCACGTGCGCTGGTCGGGCGAGGGCGTTTGGATCCCCCTTGGCGATACCGATTTCGGCGTCGACTACGAGAACCACACCACCTATCCCGCGCCCGGTCAGTTCGTGCTGTATCCCGGCGGCATTTCGGAGACCGAGATCCTGCTGGCCTATGGCGGCGTGAACTTTGCTTCCAAGATGGGGCAGCTGGCGGGTAACCACTTCATCACCCTGACCTCGAACCTCGACAAGCTGAAAGAGATCGGCCCCAAGGTTCTGTGGGAAGGCGCGCAGGACATCCTGTTCGAAGAAGTTTAAGCGACAGAAAGGCACGCCATGACCGCATCCCCCATCAGCTTTGGCGCCCGTCTGCGCCAGTTGGCCGCCGAGCGCGGCGACCAGACTGCCTTGGTGTTTCTGCCGGGCGTGGGGGAGGCGCAGACCTTTTCATGGCGTGACCTGAACGCGATGGCCGACCGTTTTGCCCGCGCGCTGATCGCGCGCGGCGTGGGGCAGGGGGATGTGGTGGGCTTTGCCCTTGGCAACGTGCCCGCCCACATCGCGCTGGCCGTTGCGGTCTGGCGCGTCGGCGCAACGACGATGGTGCTAGACCCCGGCATCAAGCCCGAAACCGCCGCCGCCATGAAAGAGCGCAGCGGCGCGGCGCTGGTCGTGTCCCAGCGCACGGGCGTCGGCGACATGACCCAGTGCGATTTCGAGGCTTTGGCAAAGAGCCTGCCAGAGACCGAGGTCGCGGACCGCCTCTCGACCCCCGGCAAGATCGTGCTGTCCGGTGGCTCGACCGGTCTGCCCAAGATGATGTGCGACGAGCGTCCGTTCGTCCGCGTGCCCGGTGCAAGCTGGGGCCGCGTAGCCCCACGCTTGGGCTTCCGCTGTGATCAGGTGCAACTGGTGTGCGGGGCGATGTCCCACAACGCGCCGTTCACGTGGGCGCAGAACGGGCTCTTCGAGGGCAACACGCTGGTCCTGATGGAGCGGTTCGATGCCGTCCGCGCCCTGCAAGTCATCGATGAATATCAGGTTGGTTTCGCAATGGTTGTCCCCACCATGATGGTGCGGATGTACGACCGCTTGGCGGCCAGCGGTGCGTCCCTGAGCAGCCTGCACGCCATGTACCACACCGGCGCGCCCTGCGCCGCGTGGCTGAAAGAAGCGTGGATCGAAGTTCTTGGCCCCGACCGTGTGACCGAGATGTACGGGTCGGGTGAAAACACCGGCCAGACCACGATCACAGGGGCCGAATGGCTAACTCATCGTGGTTCTGTCGGGCGCGGCTTTGAAACCGAAATCCGCATCTATGGCCCCGATGGCGCTTTGCTGCCCGCGGGCGAGGCAGGCGAGATCTTTATGCGTCCCGATGACCTTGGTGGGCGCAGCCGCTATGCTGGTCCGAACGCCCCCCAGCCCGAGCGTGACGCCGATGGCTATCAGAGCATCGGTGATGTCGGTTGGTTGGATCAGGACGGCTATCTTTACCTTGGCGGTCGGCGCGATGACGTGATCAACACAGGCGGCGTCAAGGTGCACCCTGAAACCATCGAGGCGGTGCTGCTGCAGTTCCCCGACGTGGCGGATGCGGTGGTGTTTGGCGCCACAGATCGCGAATGGGGGCAGCGCATTGTGGCCTGCCTCGCGCCCAAAGCGGGCGCAGAAATCGACCATGCTGCATTGCGGAAATTTTGCGCTGGAAAGCTGAGCCCGCAAGAGGTGCCCAAAGACATTTCTGTGCAGGATGCGCTGCCTCGCGACGGGTTTGGCAAGATCAGGCGTAAGGCCTGTGCCGCAGAATGGGCAGAGACACGGACCGACGCCTGAACAGCGCGGTCGATACCAAGGAAATCCAGTGAAGCCATTGACGTGAATGAGAAACCTTCTTCGGCTTCGAGTATTTGAAAAACAAATATCAGGCGCATGAATGATTATCGCAGGCTATATTAACAGCCGCTTTTGATTGCCCTAGCCTGGTCTCAGACAACACAAAGGGATCATCATGGGCGCACTCGACGGAATCCGGGTACTCAGCTTTAACCACTTCTTGTCCGGCCCCGCTGCGGCGCAGCATCTGGGCGATATCGGTGCGGATGTCATCACGGTCGAACCCTTGACCGGCGCGTTCCAGCGCAACTGGGCCGTGGCCAATCGGTTCGTGGATGATACCTCGGTCAACCATATCACCACGGGGCGCAACAAACGCTCGATCGCGGTGGATTTGAAGTCCCCACAAGGCATCGCGACGGTCAAGAAACTGATCGAAACTGCTGATGTGGTGATGGAGAATTTCCGCCCTGGCACGCTGGACAAACTGGGTCTGTCCGAAGCCGAGATGCGCGCAGTCAACCCGCGCATTATCATCGCGACCACCACCGGATACGGCGTCGACGGCCCCTACGCCAAACGCCCCGGTCAGGACGTTCTACTGCAGGCGATGTGCGGTCTGGCCGCCCACACCGGCAGCATGGAGAGCGGGCCGGTCGCGGTTGGCTCTGTCCCGATTGACCACCACGCAGCGGCGCTGACTGTCGCGGGGATCATCGCGGCGCTGTTCGAGCGCGAGCGCACCGGTGTTGCGCGCCGCGTGGACGTGAACATGTTGCAAGCCGCTATGGACTTGCAGGGTGAATCCATCACCGCGTGGATGAACGGCGCCGAAAAGGCGGGTCCGCGTGGTCAGGACGGTATGGCCAACTGGTTTAGCCCCGCGCCCTACGGGATTTACGCGGCCAAGGACGGCCACGTGATGATCTCGATGTCCACGCCGCCGCAACTGTCGGGTGCGTTGAACCTGCCGCAACTGGCGGAGCTGAGCGCTGACGAAGGCTTCAGCAAGCGTGGTGAAATCTCGCGCCTCGTGGCGGCGGGCATGGCCACGCTGACCACCGACGAGGCCGTGGAAAAGCTGACCGAAGCAGGCGTCTGGCACGAGGTTGTCCGCGACTATGATGGTCTGCTCGATAACCCGCAGGTCGATCACCTGCAGGCGTTCACCGACACCACCGGCTCGCAAGGCTCGACCTTCAAGATGCTTTCCCACCCTGTCCGCTACGACGGAGAGGTCCC
Organism: Donghicola sp.; assembly: GCF_025210255.1. Taxonomy (NCBI): domain Bacteria; kingdom Pseudomonadati; phylum Pseudomonadota; class Alphaproteobacteria; order Rhodobacterales; family Roseobacteraceae; genus Donghicola; species Donghicola sp. The sequence goes on from NZ_JAOARZ010000026.1 coordinate 187,293, forward strand.
CCCCATCCGCACAATGCCCCCCGCCTTGGGCGAGCAAACCCGAGAGGTTTTGGCCGAGGCTGGCGTGGATGCTGCCGAGATCGATCGCCTGATCGAAGCTGGCGTCGTCGTGCAAACCAACAAGATGCGCAGCTAAGTCTGCGCCCCGAAACTGGAGTAAGTTATGGATTTTACGATTTCCGACGAGATGAAGATGATCACCGAAGCGGTGGGCAAGTTCGTCCGCGAAAAGGTTCAGCCGCTGGAGTGCGAGACCGAAGAAAACGCGGAAATTCCCGCCGATAAACTGGCCGCTGTCCGCGCAGAGGCGCAGGAACTGGGCTTTTACGCCATGAACATGTCCGAAGAGGTCGGCGGTGCTGGCCTTGGCGTGATGGATATGTGTCTGGTCGAAGAGCAATTGGGACAAACCTCTGACGCGCTGATCCGCCGGATTTTTGGGCAGGTCTACCCAATGCTCGAACAGTTCGAGGACGAGGCGCTTCGTCAGAAGTACCTCTACCCCACTGTCAAAGGCGAGAAGATCTGCGCCATGGCAATCACCGAGCCGGGCGCAGGCTCGGACGCGGCGGCGATCAAAACCAACGCGCATTTGGACGGGGACGAGTGGGTTCTGAACGGGACCAAGCACTTTATCTCGGACGGTGACATTGCGGATTACGTGATCGTCATGGCCGTGACTGACGCCGAAAAGGGCGCGCGCGGCGGGATCAGCCTGCTGATCGTCGACAAGGGCACCCCCGGTTTTCAGGTCACCCGCAATCAGCCCATGATGGGTCACCGCGGCTATGGCCACGCGGAGCTGTACTTTGACAACGTGCGTATCCCCAAGGGCAACGTGCTGGGAGAGGTCGGCAACGGCTTCAAGGTGATGATGGCGAACGTGGGCGGCATTCGTTTGGGCCACATTGGTGCCCGTGCGGTCGGCATGGCATCCCGCGTGCTTGAAATGATGCGCGAACACGCAGCTACCCGCAAACAGTTCGGCCAGCCCATCGGTGACTTCCAGATGGTGCAGCAGATGATTGCCGACAGCGCGATGGAAATCTTTGCCACCCGCATGATGGTGCTGAACACCGCGTGGGAAGAAGACAGCGGCATGGACCCGCGGGACAAGGTCTCGATGGTCAAAGTTCAGGCCTCGGAAATGCTGGGTCGCGTGGCGGATCGAGGCATTCAGGTGTTCGGCGGCTACGGCTTCACCAAAGAACTGCCGCTAGAGCGCATTTACCGCGATGCCCGCGTTACCCGGATCTACGACGGCACCTCCGAAGTGCACCGCATGCTGATCGCCCGTTCGGTGATCAAGCGCGGCCTGACCCTGTAATCGAAAGGATTTCCTATGACCACGCTTCCCGCCACCGGCGACAGCATCACCTTTCGCAAGACCATGACCGTGGCCGAGCAGGGGTTCTTTACCGGCATCACCGGCAACATGACCAAGTCCCATGTGGACCGCGCCTATGCCAAATCCGTGGACCTGCCAGACATGTCGGTGTTCGAGCTGGCGGCTGCGGGTCTGCTGACCACCGCGTTGGGCCGCCTGTGCGGCGCGGACTGGCGGATTGGCAATTTCAACGTGGCGTTCGGCGCGTCCTTCCCCGTGGGCTCGTCGCTGGCAGCGACTGCGACCGTGACCGAGGCCACCGATCAGGCCATCGACTGCACCCTGACCATCGCGGTCGAAGGAACAGAGACCATCACCGGCACCGCCCGCATGGTCCCGCTGAAGGGCTAAGCCATGTATGACATCCGCAACATAGACGAGTTGACCGTTGGCGACCGCGTGAGCGTCTCGAAAACCGTGACCGAGGCGGACGGCGCCATGTATATCGCCGCGACCGGCGATTTCGGTCCCGTCCACGTGGACGAAGGCTATGCCAGCACCACCCGCTTCGGCGAACGCCTTGCCCCCGGTATTCTGGTCGCTGGCATCTGCACCTCGGTCCTGACCGCTGAGCTGGTGGGCACCGTGGGCGTGTCAATCCGCGACAGCTTCTGGTTCACCGGCGCGGTGCGCTACGGCGACACGATCACCTTCGACATCTGGATTTCCTCGAAGGACGAGGAAAGCCGCACCGTCGATTGGCAGGCCAGCGCCCGCAACGAAGAGGGCGTCGAAGTCCTTAAGGCCGATGCCACCCTGAAATTCCCGAGAAAACGAGTGACCCAATGACCATTTCCGCCAAAGACCTGCGTGGCATCACCGTCGCGACCGTTCTGCCCTTTGACGAAGCCGGCGCGATTGACTGGGATGGCTATAGCGCCGTTCTGGACCACTGCGCCAAGCCCGAGACCACCGATTGCGTCTTTGTTAACGGTCATGCGGGCGAAGCGACCGCCCTGACCGACGCCGAAAAGATGGAAGTCATCAAGCGCACCCGCGAACAGATTTCCAAGGACCAGCCCCTGCTGGTGGGCGTCGTCCCAACCGGTATTCCAGATGCCCTGCGTCAGGCCGAAATGGTGCGCGAAGCGGGCGCCGATGTGGCCGTGATCTTCCCGCCCGAAGCTTTGGGCGGTGGCAACGCCAACACCATGGCGGCGGTCAAGATGTACGAACTGCTGGCCAAAGAGCTGCAAATGCCCCTGTCGCACTTCCAGTTCCCGATTGCTTCGGGCTTTGGTCTGGCGACCAACGTGCTGGCCGAAATCGCGAAAATCCCCGAGGTTATCGCGGTGAAAGAGGGCTCTGCCACTCTGCTGGCATATGACGAAAACCGCCGCGCGATCAAAGCTGCGGACGATAACACCGCGATCCTGCCCTCGAACTTCCACTGGTTCTTTAGCCAAGTGGCGTTGGGTGGCGACGGTATTCTGTCGGGGTTGGCCAGCCTTGTCCCTGGCCTGCTCAAAGACCTGTGGGATGCGTCGGAAAACATGGATCTGGCGGCGATGCGCGCGGCGAATGATCGTCTGTATCCCGTGGTTCGCGCGATCTATGGCCCCGCGCCCGTGGTCGACATGCACACCCGCATGAAAGACGGCTTGCAGATGATGGGCGTGATCAAGAACGCGGCGCCCCGTCTGCCCTTGCTGCCCCAGTCCGACGTGGTTCGCGACGGTGTCCGTCAGGCACTGATCAAAGCTGAGGTGATGTGATGAGTGCGGCGCTGAACGGCGGGCTCTATGCGGCCACAATCTGCCCGATGCACGATACGGGTGGTCTGGATTTTACGGGGCTGGAGCACCACTTCGCTCAAGTTCTGTCCGATCCCGGGCAAGCGGGCCTCTTGCTGAATGGCCACGCGGGCGAGGGCATCCACATGTCCCGTTCTGAGCAGGCTGATGTCGTTCGGATTGCCCGCGAGGTTGCCGGTAAACGCCGTATCCTTGCCGCCGTCAGCGCCGAAAATACCGAATTCGCCGCGGCCGATGCACAGGCCGCTCTGAAGGCTGGCGCCGATGCGATCATGGTCTTTGCGCCATTTTCGTGGGGTTTGGGCGTGGATCCGCGTGCTGTCGTTGCGCATCATCGCGGTATTGCCGAAGCCATCGACGCACCGATCTACCTGTTTCAAGGCTCTGTCGCCTCTGGCGGTCTGCACTACGACACGGACCTCTTGAAACAGCTGCTCGAAATAGATGCCGTCGCAGGTATCAAAGAGGGCAGTTGGGAGGTCAAAGCCTATGAGACCACCCTGCGCACCGCCCGCGAGGTGCGCCCTGATGTGGCGGTCATGGCGTCGGGCGACGAGCATCTGTTCGGCTGCTACATGCTGGGAAGCGACGGTTCTGCTGTTAGCCTGTCCGCGCTGGTGCCCGACCTGATCACGGCGCTGGATACTTATGTCCGCGCTGACCGCATCGCGGATGCCCTGAAAATCCACACCGCGCTCTATGATCTGGCGCGTCTGGTCTATGCCCGCCCCAGCAATCTGGCCGCCGCACGGCTCAAGGCCTGCCTTGCTGCGATGGGCCGTATCGACAGCCCCGCCTGCCGCGCCCCCCCCCCTCGAATTTCTGACGCAGAGCTTGACGCCCTTATGGCCGCCCTGCGCCCCTGTTTGGAGCTTTCGGCATGACCGCCCTGCAAACCCATATCGTGTTCGTTGATGTCGCCCCCGAGGACGAAGCCGCCTTTGACGACTGGTACGAAAACACCCATCTGCCCGACATTCTGGCCTGCCCCGGTTGGCTGGATGCTCGCCGTGAGAAATGCCTAGAGGGCGGGCCGCGTCACGTGGCGATTTACACGATTACTGGCCCCGAAGCCTATGAAACCCCCGAATTCGAGGCTATCAAAGGCTTTGGTCCGTTCACGGACAAGGTCAAAAATTTCAAGCGTATCCGCCTGACAAAGTCCTGAAAACAAAAGGATCAGAGCCATTCCCGATATCCTGAACCTTCGCCAGTTGGAAATCCTGCGCGCCGTTGTGACCTATCGCACCACGGTCGGCGCGGCCGAGCGGCTGGGGATGTCTCAGCCCTCGATCTCTAACACAATCCGGCATATTGAAACGGTTCTGGGTTTCCCCCTTTTCGAGCGGGTCAGCAATCGGCTGTCCCCGACCGAAGAGGCTCTGATCCTACTCGAAGAAGCCGAGCCCCTGTTCCACCTGCGCGATGCAGTGAACCAAAGGGCTGGCGATCTGCGGGGTGGAAAAATTGGACGCATCCGTATCGCGGCAACCGCGGAGTTAAGTGAGTCCGTTCTACCCCGCGTGATTGCCGACTACGCTCGTGATTATCCCCGCATTCAATTGTCTCTCGAAACGCGCCCCTTGGACAGCGTGTTGCAGGTGGTGGAGAATGGCGTAGCGGATGTGGCTTTTGCCATGTCGCCCTATGAGCGGCAGGCGATGAACTATGAGCAGATCGCGGATCTGCGTCCAGTGTGTTTGCTGCAAGACAGCGATCCGCTGGCCAGACTCGACGTGATTACGGCCAAGGATCTTATAGGCGCCGCATTGATCGGACCCCAAGTTTCGACGCGGATCGGCTTGATGTTGGCTGACAGTTTTCGCGCGCAGGGGCTGGAGTATCGCCCTTCGATTGAGACGCGCTTTATGAACGCCGCCGTGCGAATTGTGCGCGATGGCTGGGGCGTGGCCTTGGTCGACGAGCTGTCAGCCCATACCGAATTGCGCCCCGGTCTGGTGATCCGGCCTTATGGATCAGAGCAGAGCTTCGATTTGTGCGCCGCCATGCAGAAAACCAAAGTACCCTCGCGCCAGACCCGCCGCTTTATCGAGGTCTTCCGCGAACGAGTCGCCTTGCGGCTCGAAGAGGTGCGGGCTGAAAGCCAGCGGCCTATCGCCTGACTTTGGCTAGAGCCGATGCGCCGCCTTCAACAATCAGGTTTGTGTCGTTGGTCACCACGATTGCCGCCGCGCCAAGGTCGAGCGCATAAGGCGCAACCAATTCGGGCGGTAGGCCCATCACACCGAAATCACAGTTGTTCTTTTGCGCCGCTTTGACGATCCGTCCAAAGGCCTGCCTGACATCCTCGTGGTTTAGGTCGCCGCGCCGTCCAATCCCGTCTGCCAGATCGTTTGAGCCTATCATCAGCATGTCGATGCCTGGTGTCGCGGCGATCTGATCGACATTTTCCAGTGCTTGCGCACTTTCGATCATTGCGATGACCTGCGTACCAGTCTCTGCACGCGCGCAAAGCTCTGCGGCGGGGACGATCCCGTAGTCCAATGCGGGCAAAGGGCCGGGTAGGGCGCGGCGCCCGTTGGGGGCAAAGCGGCAGAGCGCCGCGATGTTTTGCGCCTGCTCGGACGTGTCCACATGTGGGACGATCACGCCGCTGGCCCCGCAATCGAGAACCCGTGCGATATCCCCAGAATTTGGACCCGTCACACGCCCGTAGACGGGCAGTCCCGCTGCGATACCCGTGCTGGCCACCTGTCCCAGATCGCTCAGTCCGAGTGGGCCGTGCTCCATATCGACAACAACGAAGTCAAAGCCTGCCCCGCGCGCGAGCAGGATCGATTCTGCGCGCGCGGCCAAGCAGAGAGCGAGCCCAAAATGTGATCTACCCTGAGATGAATCTGGAAAATTGATGATCCAATTTTCATTTTGAGCATCCTTTCTGATCTGAATATGCCTAAATACTGATAACTCTGGATCACAAAATTCAAGTAAATCACACTTTCGATGGCATTAAATACTCTGGCTCGCGATATTAATAGTCGCTGGCCTTTACTGCGCACCGCGCACTGCGCAGCATCGAGAAAAGGCAACAAAATACCAGTTGATCCAAGGTTTTGCACCATTGGATTGTGCCGAGTGAACGAGAGGTCCGCTATGCCATCCCCTGAAACCCCCACGACGGATAGGTCCGGCCAAGCGCAATCTGGCGCGTTTCAAAATGTGATCAGATTGGGTGCTGGCGCTATGATGGTCTTGCGCCGTGTCGTGGACAGCGTTGCGCTCTTGCTCTTGGCGTACATGGCGGGAGCTATCCTGATCCAGATCATCGGTCGCTACTTCTTTAACTATTCGATCGCGTGGAGCGAAGAGACCGCCACATTTGCCCAAGTCTGGCTGACCTTGCTCGGAGCTGGGATTGCCATGCGGTACAACCAGCACGTCGGCGTTGACGTGCTGATCCGCAAGGCGCCGCTGCCTGTTCAGCGGATTTGTAATGCGGCTGGTTTGGCCTTGGGGGTCTGGTTTTTGGCGGTCGTGGTCGTTGGGTCGTTCTCGATGGTGGCGATTGGCTTGATCGTCAAATCACCCGCTCTGCGTATTCCGATGGCCTGGCCTTATATGGCTCTGCCGGTCGGCTTTGGCTACTTTCTGATCGAATTTGCCGTGACCTTCGCGCCCAAGGTTCTGCGCCCTGAAACTGACAATTCTGAGGTGCCCGCATGATTTTCGCTGGCGGAGGTTTCCTTCTTCTTCTTGTGTCGGGTGTTCCGATTTTTCTGGCCCTTGGGATCGCGGCTCTGGTTGCGATTGAACTGACCACCACAGTGCCCCTGTCAATCGTGGCGCAACGGGTCTATGGCGGGATCAGTTCATTTACCTTGATGGCCATTCCATTCTTCGTCGCCTCGGGTCTTCTGATGGAGGCTGGCGGCATCGCGCGCCGGTTTGTGAACCTTGCCAGTGCATTGGTGGGCTGGATCACCGGCTCGCTCTATCTGGTGGCGATCGTGACGGGAACAGGTCTCGCGGCGATTTCCGGCTCTGGCTCGGCGGATACCGCGGCCATCAGCGCGGTTATGACTCCCGAGATGCGCAAGCGTCGGTACAACATTGATCTGGCTTCGGCCGTGATTGCAGCGTCAGGCTCGTTGGCGTCGATCATCCCGCCGTCGATCGTCATGATCGTGATCGCGATCACCGCGAACCAATCGATTGGTGCCATGTTCCTTGGCGGCATCGTGCCTGGTTTGCTAGTCGTCGCAGGCCTCATGGGCGGTTGCTGGCTGCATGCCCGTCAGGACGAAGCTGTCCAGACCGACCGCGAAGATTTCAGCTTCGATAAACTGATCAAAGCCTTTGTCGCGGCGCTGCCTGGTATGATCGTTCCGGTCGTGATCATTGGCGGGATCATCGGTGGTGTCTTTACCGCGACCGAAGCGGCCTGTGTGGCACTGTTCACCACGCTGCTGGTGACCATGGGCATTTACCGCGAGATCACTTTCAAAGACCTGCCGCGCATCTGCCTCAAGGCGATCAGCCTGTCCGCTACTGTTCTGATCATCGTTGCCACAGCTTCGGTCTTTACCTGGTTTATCGCGACCCAAGGTCTGCCTGCCCTCTTGCGCGACTGGTTGACCGGCGTGACTGACAGCCCCTTTGTTTTCTTGCTGATCGTGAACGTCCTGTTGCTGATTGTCGGCATGTTCATGGAAAGCATTTCGGCCGTCCTGATCCTGCTCCCGATCCTGCTGCCCATTGCGCGCAGCTACGGTATCGACCCCGTTCAGTTCGGCGTCATCACCGCGCTGAACCTGTCCATCGGCCTGATCACACCGCCCTATGGCATCTGTCTGTACGTCGCCGCGACCGTTGCGGGCCGTCGGATCGAACAGGTCTCTCGCAAGGTGTGGCTGCCCCTTTTGTGCATGCTGGTTGCGCTCGTGCTCGTGACCTTTGTGCCTGCTGTTTCTCTCTGGTTGCCGTCGGTCCTGATGTGATCGGCGGACGCCAACTCCTCCTCCAACCAAAACATCAACAGGGAACTACCATGAAAACCGTATTCACCACTTTTGCCGCCGTCGCCGCTCTGGCAGCTGCCGTGCCTGCCTTCGCTGCAGACTACACCTTCAAGGCCGCGCACACCAACGCTGCGAACGAAGTGCAGGACATGGGTCTGCAAAAGATGAAAGACCTGCTCGAAGAAAAAACCGACGGCGCTGCGACCATTGAAATCTACGCAGGTGGCCAGCTGGGTGACGAACAGCAAACCGTCGAAGGCGTGATGATGGGCACCGTCGATATCGCCATGACCTCGAACGCGATGCTGTCGAACTACGTCGAAGACTACAAAGTGTTCGACCTGCCCTTCCTGTTCCCCTCGATCCCCGCGCTTGGTGAGAAGGTCGACGCGAACTGGGGCATGATGGAAGAGGCGGCAAACGAGTCCGGTTTCGAATTGCTGGCAGTCTTTTCGTCGGGCATCCGCCACCTGATGACCGCGAACCCCGTGAACTCGATCGAAGATCTCGAGGGCATGAAAATCCGCACCATGCAGAATCCCGTGCACGTCAGCGCCTTCCGTGAATACGACGCGAACCCCACCCCGATGTCCTACTCGGAGCTTTACGGCGCGCTGCAGTCGGGCGTTGTTGACGGCGCCGAAGGTGCCTCGACCGGTTATGATGGCATGAAGTTCTACGAAGTTGCGCCCAACTTCGCGCTGGTTGGCTGGCTGAACATGACCGCCCCGATCACCATGCAGAAGTCCAAGTTCGACGCACTGCCCGAGGATATCCAGTCCGCTCTGCTCGAGGCTGGCTCCGAAGCCGCAACTTGGCAGCGTCAGTACGTAGTGGATCAGGAACAGCCCCTGCTGGATAGCTTCCGCGAAAAAGGTGTGAACATCACCGAACCCGATACCGCTCCGTTCATCGAGGCGTCGAAGCCACTCTATGAATCCGAGCTGACCACCGATGGCCAGAAGGCGCTGTTCGAAGCGCTGACCAACTAAGTTACCCCCAGTCGGGGCCTGCACCCCCTCCGTTCGTCAGCAGGCCCCGACGTTTTTTGAAAGATTACCCAATGCTCGATATCGCTATCCGCAACGCCGAAATCGTTACCGCCGGTGACCGCATCCGTGCCGAAATCGGCATCCGCCAAGGGCGCATCGTCGCGATCGCCGAAAATGTCGGACTGGCGCGGCAGGATATCGACGCCAAAGGCCTGCTGGTTTTGCCGGGCGGGATCGACGCGCATGTGCACCTTGAACAGTCTCAGGGCGGTGGCGTGGTCATGGCCGACGGTTTCGAGAGTGGCACGCGCTCTGCCGCAGCGGGCGGGAATACCACCGTCATGCCCTTTGCCCTACAGCAAAAGGGTCAGTCCCTGCGCGAGGCTGTCGATGCCTACCATGCTGCGGCCAAGGACAAGTGCTATGTGGACACCTCGTTCCACCTGATCATCACCGACCCCACCCCGCAGGTTCTGGGGCAGGAACTGCCCGCGCTGGTCAAGGCTGGCTACACGTCCTTCAAGGTCTTTATGACCTATGACGACATGGTTCTGAACGACCGCGAGCTGATCGAAGTTTTCGACGTGGCCCGCCGTGAAAAGGCGATGGTCATGGTTCACGCCGAAGGCTACGACGCGATCAAATACATGGCCCGCCGTCTGGAAGAGGCCGGTAAAACCGCGCCCTACTACCACGCTGAAAGCCGTCCCCAGAGTGTCGAGCGTGAAGCCACCCACCGCGCCATCTCCCATGCAGAATTGACTGATGTGCCGATCACGATTGTCCACGTATCGGGACGCGACCCGATGGAGCAAATCCAGTGGGCCAAGAAGCGCGGAATGAACGTTTATGCCGAAACCTGCCCGCAATACATCGCACTGACCGCCGATGACCTGAAAGGTCTGAACATGGACTTTGAAGGCGCGAAATACGTATGCTCGCCGCCGCCCCGTGACCTGGATAGTCAGAGGGCCATCTGGGAAGGCCTGCGCGACGGGACCTTTGACATCTTTTCTTCCGACCACTGCCCGTTCCGGTTCGAAGACGAAAAGGGCAAGGATGTCCCCGGCGCGCGCACCAATTTCAAATGGGTGCCGAATGGTATTCCGGGCGTCGAAACGCGCTTGCCGATCCTGTTCTCCGAAGGCGTCAGCAAGGGCCGCATTTCGATTGAGCGGTTTGTCGAACTTACTGCGACCAATCCCGCGAAACTCTTTGGCCTGTACCCAAGAAAGGGAACTATCGCCGTGGGCGCGGATGCAGACCTAACCTTCTGGGACCCGGAGCGCGAAGTCACGATTTCCCAATCCCTGATGCACCACGACTGTGATTACACGCCGTACGAAGGGCTTGCGGTCAAAGGTTGGCCTGTCCGCACTATTTTGCGAGGCGAGACAATTGCCCAAGAAGGTGACGTTTTAGGGGCGCCGACCGATGGCGAATATCTGGAGCGTGGCACCAGCCGCGCTTTTGGAAACTAAAGAAAGCCCAATCGACGGCTGTAGGCCTCCGGCGCTTCGCGTCAGGAGGCCTTTTTCTTGTTTGGCGCCGGCAGGAGCGTTTCCGGATCAATCCCGCGTTTGACGGCGATGTCCCGTACGGCAGCTTGGATCGCTTTGCTGCGTTTCAGGAGTCTGCGGAATGGCATTTCGTCCAGCGCGAGCAGGGTCGAAGGGGCGATCGCCTTGACCTCGGCGCGGGTGGCTTTGTTGGCCAACAGCGCCATCTGCCCGAACATCTCGCCGCGGCCAAGGCGGCGGGTCTGGCCGCCGACCTCGACTTCGACGGCGCCAGATTCAATGAAGTAGACGGTCTTGGCTGGCCGGTTCTTGCGTGTCACGGTCTCGCCAGCGTCCACGTAGGTGGTGCGCAGCGCGCGACCGAGGCGTTTGAGCGTTGCTGCATCGAGATCGGCAAACAATGGCAGCCGGCGCACCAGATCAGTGCGGCGCAGAGCGATGTCGAGCTTTGGACGCTTTTCTTCGGCGGCGCGGCGGGCTGCGAGATCTTGCATCAATGTGGTAAAGACTTCGGCACCAATCAGCCCGTCATCGCGCATCGCGGTGTATTCCCGCTCTTCGAGGCGCAAGGCAGTGCGGCGGATAAAGCGGCGTTCTAGCTCCTCGGCGTAGCCAGGATATTGCAGGCGAAGACCGTCGAGCGCGGTTTCGACCAGATCAATCCGGCGGTTCAGCATTTCTTGCAGCAGATCCGCTACGCGCCGCCCGTGGATGCGCCGGATGCGGCCGTCGATGAACTTGCCCAAATCGCGCAGGATCAGCTGCTGAGACAATAGGAATTCGAACCGGTCCGCCGTCATTCGCGCGAGGAAACCTGACATGCCGAGCCTGTTGTTCATCATCACGCTCAGGCGGAATGACGCGCCATAGGCGACGCTGCGGCGGGCGGCGCGCTGATAGCCACTGCGACCTTGGGCGCGTGCGACCTCGAGCAGGCGGTCGGCCAGAAACAGGACTTGTTCTGCCATACGCGCAGAGATGGTGCGTTCGTGGACACGGGCCAGAATAGTGTCGCGCTCGTGGCCTGCCAGCGAAATCAGACCCAGTGTAATGCGGTCGCGGTCCAGAATGTTGGCGCTGGCCTCGGCATTTTTGACTGCGTTATCGAGACGCGAACCGAAATGCTTGGCCTCGGACCGGACGATGTCGCGGCTGAGTTCGTAGTTCTCGGTCGTGCGAGAGACCTCTTCGCGGACGGTCTGTAGCGCGACCGCAACCACTTGACGGGACAGCGCCTCGTCAATCGGTGAAAGACGGTCGAGACCGAGCCGACCGATGATCCAACGCAGCGTTGTACCTTGCGCGATCAAGGTAAACAGCGCGAACCCCGTCGCAAGAATGCCGACAAGGCGCTTGGTCTCGTCGGGAACGCGGAAACTTTCGGTTACGGCCAGAGCCAGTGCTAGCGTGACTGCTCCGCGCAGACCGCCCCACAGGATGGCGACGCGGTAGGGCCGCTCGACCGCCGGTGACGCGCGCATCAAAGTCAGCAGGGGAAGCAGGCCGAACAGGATCACAGCACGCGCCGCAATCGCCGCGAGCACCACAACTCCGATCAGTGCAACATCGGTGAGATGTATCCCGCCGAGGAGCCGCGGGATTAACAAAGCGGCAAGGATAAAGATGAGCGCGCCGGCCCAATGGGCGAGCACGTCCCAAAGCTCTCGCATGTTGGTCCATGTTCGGGGCTGCAGGCGCCCTGGTGCGGTCAGGTTCAGGGTCAGACCTGCCGCCACGACCGCAATCACACCCGAGGCTCCAACCGATTGCTCAGCGCCGATGTAGGCCAGATAGGGCAGAGCGACAGAGATCGACAATTGCGCCAACTCATGCTGGTTGAACAGGGCCATCACACGCACCGCGAGTCGTGCCAGTACCCATCCGGTAAAGGCCCCCCCCGCGATCAACATGGGGAAGCGGGCCACGGCTTCGCCAAGTTGGGGGTCGGGCACGCCGAGCATGACAAAGCCCATGAACAGACCGAACAAGGCAATGGCGGCGGCGTCATTCAGTAGGCTTTCGCCTTCGATGATGCGGGCCAGTCTTTGGGGTGCTGAAATCGAGCGAAAGATCGAGACAACCGCCGACGGGTCGGTGGTCGAGACGATCGAGCCGATCAGCAGACACGCCGCCAACGGCAGGCCGCTGACATAGGACAGGGCGTAGCCAACGCTCAGGGTGGCGACAACGACAGCGACCACGGCCAGCAATAGGATGGGCACCCAATCGTCCATCATGCGCCGTAGGTTCATGCCCAAGGTGGCTTGGAACAGCAGCGTTGGCAGGAAAACATAGAGGAAGACGTTGGACCGGATCGGCAGGCCAAGGATCGCCTCTGCCACTGGATTCAGCGCGTCTGTCAGTTCCGTCTGTAGAAAAAAGATCGCGCCGACACCAATAAGAGTTCCGACGACCGCCAGAATGACGCTGAACGGCAGTCGGAGCCGCGCGGCGAGCGGTTCAGCCGCGCCGATCACCAGAAAAAGAGATGCTATGATCGTGGTAATGATAACAATGTCCATGCGCTGCCAATTACCATGAGTTTCACAATCAGGAAGAGCCTATACGTTCACGTATGTGTTTGTTCTGAGACTATTGTCGGAAATGCCACGCGAGCAGAGTAACGTGCGGCTCGTGTGGGGCTCCGCATAGGTGCGCCTTGGGTGAAGACCTTGACATTCGGTGATAGTGACGCTATGTAGTGTCATAATATCTGATAATGGATGGCTATTATGACGATCCTGCAATATGCCGAGGGCGGGCTGTTTGAGCCCAAGAAGATCGCCTCCGTCCTGCGCACCTCGAGCGAGGAGGTCGCGCAAACCGTTGGGCTGGGCAAAGATGCGCTTCAGCGCCGTGCTCGCATCCAGTCAGACAAAACCCAGCGCCGGCTGCGTGAACTCGTTGAGGTTTTGAATAAGGTGCAGCCGCGTTTTGGGTCGGACTTGATGGCATACGCATGGTATCGGTCAGAGCCTTTGGCGGGTTTCGACGGGCGCACGGCGATGCAGCTGGTCCAAGAGGGCAAAGCGCAGCAGGTTCTTGAGTATATCGATGCAGTCGACGCGGGTGTCTACGCCTGATGCCCTTGGAAAATGGGCGGTATGAGGGGCCGCTTTATCGGGCTCTTAACCCTGTCTATGCGCGCGATCCATTGTCCGGTCGGGGCGCGGGGCTCTATGGCGGGCGGTTCAACCCCAAAGGTTGCGATACTCTTTACACCGCACTGGATCCGGCCACAGCCTTGCGAGAGGCCAATCAGGTTGGCGATCTGCAGCCGACAACCCTTGTCCAGTATCGCGCCGATCTTGGACCAGTTTTCGACACACGAGAGACAGCCGCTCTGCACGCCTATGGGATGACGGAGGATGGGCTCGCGGACCGCGGGTGGCGCAGTGCGATGTTGGACGGGCGGGCCGTTCCGACGCAAGATTTTGCACGGGCGCTCATGGCCGATGGCTTTGTCGCTCTGTTGGTGCGCAGTTACGCGCCAGGTGCAGCTGAGGCGAACCTGAACCTAGTCCTGTGGAAGTGGGAGGACGGACTGTCTGTTGTTGATGAGGAGAACCGATTGGGACGCATCTGAGCGCCTTAGCCTTCGTAGGGTTCGATCGCGTCGGCAGACAGAGCGTATCCCACATCCGCCAATTGGGTCGCGACAGAGGCGGTCCCAAACATGCCGGTGACTGTGACCGGCTCGAACAAGCCTTTGCTTTCGTATGGGGTTTCGGTTGAAACCAACACCAGCTGGTTCGCGGGCGGAGGCGGAACGTGCACACAGGCCCCGACATAGGGGACCAGAAGAAAAGCCGTCACACCTGTTCCTGAATAGTCGATCGGCACTACAAAACCGGACATCCGCACGATTTGACCGTTCCAGTCGGTTTTCACGCCAGAAGACACCGGTTGGCTGGCGGCGGGACCAGCCTCGTCATGGGGCATCACTCCGCGCAAAGGGTTTCGAGCGGTGGCATCATCTGCGGGGACGAGATCGGTCCACTCTAAGTCAAACACAGCTTCTGCTCGAAGTGCCGTCGCGGTTAGCGCTACAGCGGCTAGACTTGTGCAAAAGGTTCTGCGTGTCAGGAGCATCGTGCCATCCAAAGATTGCGTGTCGGTTACCCCTATATGGTGGACCGATTATATCCGCACAACCATGCCATCGGCCAAAGACAAACGATAAGCCCGCAATGCTGGTAGCAGGCTGGCTACTGCCGCCGCGACAACAACCCCGAACAACACCAACGCCTCTTGGGTGGTGGGGGGCTCAATCGGCAACCAGAGCCCGAATGCGGCATCGATATATGGTCGCGCGAATGCAAGCCCGCCATAGAGTAGCACAATCCCCAAGCAGGCCCCGATTGCCGTCATAAGCATCGCTTCCAGCACTAACATGCTTAGGATCGTCACAGGGCTTGCCCCCATCGCGCGCCAGATCGCCATCTCGCGCCTGCGTTCGTTCAGGGAGGCAAAGATCATCGCCATCATTCCCAGCAGCGCGGTCACGACCACCATACCTGACACGGCGATAAGCGCCGTCTCGGCCACGCCAACGATTTGCCACAACTCCTGTAGGGCAACGCCGGGCATTACTGCGAGCAGTGGCTCTTCGGCGTACTCGTTCACCCAGCGTTGCAGGCCAAAGATTTGCAGACGGGACTTCGTGCCAACCAGCGCGGCGGTGATTGCGGTTGGGGTCAGGTCCATAGCTCGGATCGCCTCGACCGGTGTGGTGTTGCGCGTCTTCGCGCCACTCTGCCAGTCCACATGGATCGCCTCGATTGCGTTCAGACCGACAATGACGGTGCGGTCCACGGGGGTGCCGGTCTTGGCAACGATGCCCGCAACGCGAAAGGGCTGATCCTCGTGCTGGGTAAACGATGCGATGCCGTGCGAGACGACAATCGGGTCCCCGACCCGATAGCCGAGCGTTGCCGCCACATCCGCGCCGATGACAGCGTCATACAGGTCACTCAGGCCATGGCCTGACGCGAAATCCAGCGCACGGCCACCGCGATACTGGTAGCGGTCAAAGAATTGTGGCGTCGTGCCCATGACCCGAAACTGGCGATGACTGTCACCCAAAGAGATGGGCACGATCCAGTCCACCTCGGGCCGTGCAGCGATGTCTTGATAGCTCTGCCAACTGACGTTGTTCGTGGCGTTTCCGATCCTGAAGACAGAATACAGCAGCAGTTGTACTGATCCAGATCGTGCGCCAACGATTAAGTCGGTCCCCGATATCGTATCAGCAAAACTGGCGCGCGCGCCTGTGCGAACCTTTTCCACCCCCATAAACAGCGTAACAGACAGCGCAATCGCAAGGATCGTCATCCCGACGGTCAATGCGCGCGCCAGCAGAGAGCCAAAAGCCAATCGCAGGATCATGCCGCGCTCCTCTGGGTTGTCACGATATCGCTCAGGTCAATTACACGATCAAAATGGGTCGCGAGGCGGGCGTCGTGGCTCACCATCAAGACTGACGCGTGGGACTGCCTCGCCTGATTGAACATGAGTTTCAAAAAGCTCTCTTGGGTCGCTGCGTCCAGCGCCGATGTGGGCTCGTCCGCAACAATCAGGGGCGGGTGCCCAATCAGCGCCCGCGCTACGGCAACCCGTTGCTGTTGGCCCACACTAAGCTGCCCTGCTTTGAGATGCGGTGCGTCCTCTGGCAATCCTAGATCACGGCAAAGGGTCGTAGTGGTCGCGGGGATGTCCCCTGCACGCTTGCGCCTGCTCGGTGCGAACCGCAGAGGGAGCGCGATATTATCGGCGACGCTAGCATAAGGCAGCAGATTGAATTGTTGGAAGATTACGCCAATCTGCTCGGCTCTGAACCGATCGCGTTGTCCTGCACGCAAGGGGCCTAGATCATGGCCTGCCACGGCGACGGTGCCGGAACGCGCGGTGATGATCCCGCAAATCAGCGACAGCAGTGTCGATTTCCCAGATCCGCTCTCGCCCAACAAGAGCACGCTCTCTCCTTGGGCGACTTCGAACGATGGGCACGACAAAGTAAACCCGCCTCGGCTTTGCCAGCCGAACTGTACGTTTGTCAGAGCCAAAGCGGGTGTCTGGGTCATTTCAGGCGGATGCTCGGGGTTGCGCGCGTGGCTTCGGCTGTGCCTGCGCCTTGGTCAGTGACATAGACGACTTCGATTTCTTGGGCGTTTTCGAACTGATCGAAGTAGGGGAATGTCACTTCGGTCACAGCCTCTGGTGCCGCGCAGGTAAAGCCGTAGTGCGCGTGGAACTCGGTATGGCCGTCGCCATCATCGTGCTCATGCTCGTGGCTGTGTTCGTCTTCATGCGCGCGCTCTTCGCCCCCATGCTCTTCGTCGTGGTGATCCGCGAGATGCGCCTCGGCTTCGGTCATCGTGCACTCAGCGGTTTCGGGCATCTGAATCACGTTCGCAGGCTCTGCCAGCAGCTTTAACGCGCTGTCGATGGCAGCCTTGTCCGCATTTGTTTCGGCCTCATATTCGAAACCAACCAGATCCATTCCAGGGGCCGTCAGAGACATGGAGACAGATTGCCCTTCGATTGCGATCTCTAGCGTGCTGACGCCGTGTTGGTGGGCGTCCATGTCACGTGTGACTTGTGCGGCCATGGGTGTCGCAAGCGTGGATGCCAGAAGGGCTGCGGAAATTGATTTCATGGGTATGTCGTCCTTGTCGCGCAAAAGGGTTATGACCGCGCGCGTCGCGTGTTTCAACTGATAGAGTTGTTATGTGATAAGATAACATAACGCAACCGGTCATGCGATGTAAAATCGGGCAAATGTCTATGCAATGCGCAGAAAGTTGCGAATGCATTAACACTGAAGGTGTTTTTGCGAGTGATTTGCAATTGCAATGCTAACGCTCTGCGTTATCTCTTTGCCAAGAGAATGAAGCGCGGCTGTGGGCACCTGTCCAAGCGTGCTGATGGAAAGTAGGGTAAATGAGCATGATGAAACTGAAGAGCCTGATGTGTGTCACCGCGATCGGGGCACTTGCAGGTGGGGCCGCACAGGCCGATCAGATGAAGGTGGTCACGACCTTTACCGTCCTTGCGGATATGGCGAGCCGCGTGGCGGGTGACACGGCCGAGGTCGTGTCCGTCACGAAACCGGGTGCAGAGATTCACGGCTATGCGCCCACCCCGCGCGATATTGTCCGCGCCTACGACGCGGACCTGATCTTGTGGAACGGCCTGAATCTGGAGCTTTGGTTCGAACAGTTTCTCAGCAACCTTGGCGATATCCCCTCGGCGACGTTGAGCGAAGGTATTGACCCGATCCCGATTGCGGCGGGCGCCTACGAAGGGCAGCCCAACCCACATGCGTGGATGGGCCTAGAGAATGCTCTGATCTACATCGATAACATCACGAAGGCCTTTGCCGAGCATGACCCCGAAAACGCGGAGACCTATGCTGCCAATGCTGATGCCTACAAGACTGAACTGCGCGAGACGCTAGAGCCCCTAAGGCAAGCGATTGCCTCGGTTCCCGAGGAGCAGCGCTGGCTGGTGACTTGTGAAGGGGCATTCAGTTACCTGGCTCGCGATTTCGGGATGAAGGAGCTGTACCTCTGGCCGATGAACGCGGACCAGATGGGCACTCCTCAACAGGTGCGCTCGGTGATCGACGGCGTGACGTCGAACAACATCCCAGTGGTGTTCTGCGAGAGCACCGTGAACACCTCGCCCGCAGAACAAGTGGCCAGAGAGACTGGCGCGGCCTATGGCGGCGTGCTTTACGTGGACAGTTTATCGCCAGAAGGCGGGCCGGTGCCCACTTATCTCGACCTGTTGAAGGTGACAGCGCAAACGGTTGTTGACGGGCTGACCGCGGACACCAACTGATGATGCGGCATGAGCATTGCCTGCATGGGCGACACGAGTTTTGATGGAATGGTCCAAATGAAGCACGACATTAAAATGTCCGGCGAGACGCATCTCGGAGACGGGATTGACGCTCAGGATCTGACTGTCACCTACCGCAACGGGCATACGGCGTTGCGGGACGCCAGTTTCCAGATTCCGCGAGGGACTGTCACCGCGCTGGTCGGAGTCAATGGCGCGGGCAAATCGACCTTGTTCAAGGCGATCATGGGCTTCGTCCCTGTGGCGCGCGGCGATATCCGGTTGCTCGGGCTTAGCGTCAAGGAGGCCCTCAAGCGCAATCTGGTGTCGTATGTTCCCCAGTCCGAGGAGGTCGACTGGACCTTTCCCGTGTTGGTTGAGGATGTGGTTATGATGGGCCGCTACGGCCACATGGGGTTCCTGCGCCGACCGTCCAAAGCGGATCACGAGGCCGTCGATGCGGCGCTGACTCGGGTGAACATGCAGGACTATCGCCATCGCCAGATCGGTGAGCTTTCGGGCGGTCAGAAGAAGCGTGTCTTCCTTGCCCGCGCCTTGGCGCAGGATGGTCAGGTGATTTTGCTGGACGAACCCTTTACCGGTGTAGACGTAAAGACCGAAGATCAGATCATCGCTCTTTTGCGTGAATTGCGCGAAGAGGGGCGCGTGATGTTGGTCTCGACCCACAATCTGGGATCTGTGCCCGAGTTTTGTGACCGCACGGTGCTGGTCAAGGGGACGGTGTTGGCATACGGCCCCACAGACACCACCTTCAATCGCAAGAACCTTGAGGCGGCGTTTGGCGGCGTCCTACGGCACTTCACTCTGGGCGGCACTGACCTGCACGATGACGAAGACGCACGGCATGTCTCGATCTTTAGCGATGACGAACGCCCGCTTGTGCAATACGGCGATCGGACCCGAAAGGCGAAACGCAAGTCATGAGTGTCCTGCTAGAACCATTCAGCTACGGATATATGATGAATGCCATGTGGGTGTCGGCGCTGGTTGGCGGGGTCTGCGCTTTCCTGTCGTCCTACTTGATGCTCAAGGGCTGGTCGTTGATCGGTGACGCCCTGTCTCACTCGGTCGTGCCTGGCGTTGCTGGGGCCTACATGCTGGGACTGCCATTTGCTTTGGGCGCGTTCTTTTCCGGCGGTCTGGCGGCAGCGGCCATGCTGTTTTTGGCGGATCGGTCGGGGCTCAAGGCTGATGTGATCATCGGCATTATCTTTACCTCTTTCTTTGGGCTGGGCCTGTTCATGGCTTCTGTCAGTCCGATCTCGGTGTCGATCCAGACGATCACGATGGGCAATATACTGGCGATCACGCCCGAAGATACGCTCCAATTGGCGTTGATCGGGTTCATCTCGCTGGCGGTGTTGCTGGCCAAGTGGAAAGACTTGATGGTCACGTTTTTTGACGAAAGCCACGCGCGGTCAATTGGCCTGCGGCCTGGACTGCTCAAAGGGGTCTTTTTTACCTTGCTGTCGGCGTGCGTGGTGGCCGCGATGCAGACCGTCGGCGCGTTCCTCGTGATCGCGATGGTGGTGACTCCGGGCGCGACGGCGTACCTGCTCTGTGATCGCTTCCCGCGTCTGATTGTGACATCTGTGCTGATTGGCGCGATCACCAGTTTCGCGGGTGCCTACATCAGCTATTTCCTGAACGGCGCGACGGGTGGAGTGATCGTGGTGCTCCAAACACTGATCTTCCTTGCGGTCTTTGTTTGGGCCCCAAAACATGGCGTCTTGGCCGCGCGACGTCAGGCCGCCGCAGCCCTGCAGCAGGAGCAAACTTAATGCTCGATACGCTGCTCATGCCTTTCATCTTTCCGTTCATGCAAAATGCATTCTGGATTGCTTTGATTGTGTCGGTGCCGACAGCGCTTCTGTCCTGCTTTTTGGTGCTAAAGGGCTGGGCTTTGATGGGCGACGCGGTCAGTCACGCGACCTTACCTGGGATCGTTTTGGCTTATATCTTGGGGCTTTCGCTGATCATCGGCGCCTTTGCGGCGGGTATGGTTACCGCGCTTGCGACGGGCTACCTGACCGAAAACAGTCGGATCAAGCAGGACACCGTGCTCGGCGTCGTGTTCTCTGGTATGTTTGCTTTGGGTATCGTGATGTATGTCGCGATCAACACCAACGTACACCTCGATCACATCCTCTTTGGGAACATGCTGGGGGTCGGGGAGCAGGACCTGTGGACGGCAGGCGCGATATCGCTGCCTGTAGCCGCTGTGCTCATCCTGAAATGGAAGGACTTTATGCTGCATGCCTTTGATCCGGCGCAGGCGCGGGTGTCGGGGTTGCCCGTCGGCTGGCTGCACCATGGCTTGCTGGCGATCCTATCGCTGACCGTGGTGTCCACGCTGTCCGCAACGGGGCTGATCTTGGCCATCGGACTTCTGGTCGCGCCGGGCGCGATCGCATTCTTGCTTGTGCGCAGCCTCAAGCACATGCTGATCGTCTCGGTGGTGGTATGCGCGGTGTCGATGGTCAGCGGGGTCTACTTGAGCTTCTTTATCGACAGCGCTCCTGCGCCGACCATCATCTTGGTGCTCACGGCGCTGTTCATCGTGGCGTTCGTACGCAAGTCGATCCAGACACGCCGCGCTTCTGCGGCGGTCTAACCTTAGCCAGCCAGCCGTTCCAACTTGCCCGCTCTCAGTCCGTAGCCTTGGGGAGCGATCTTGGCGCTGAATTCGGGGTTGTGGCTGATCAGCAGAATAGCCTGGGGCAGGTTCTGCAAGATCTCGATCAAGCGCGCCTCGTTCTCCACGTCCAGTGCATTTGTCGGTTCGTCCAGCAGCAGCATTTCGGGCTCCATCGCAAGGACGGTAGCCAGCGTCACCAAGCGTTTTTCCCCGCCTGACAGGCGATGGGTGATCCGGTCCCGCAGGTGTGTCAGATGCAGTTGTTGCAGGATATCATCGACGATGGCCAAAGCTTCGTCGCGCGATTTGCCCAAATTCAACGGGCCAAAGGCGATATCCTCGGCCACCGTTGGACAAAAGAGTTGATCGTCCGGATCTTGGAACACGTAGCCGATGCGGCGGCGCACTTCGGCGAATTCGGTTTCTGTCCGGCGCTCTTGGCCAAAGGCCAGAACCTGACCACTGCTAGGTCGCAGCAGGCCGACCGCAATCTTCAGAAGTGTAGATTTTCCCACGCCGTTTGGTCCAACGATGGACAGCCGTTCGCCTGCGTGAATGGTCAGGTTTGCGCCCTCGAGCACAGGCGCGTGGGCCGGATAGGCAAAGGCGATGTCGCGAAGTTCAAGCAAAGGCATGGCGGAATTGGACCACAAGCAGAAAGACGGATGCGGCCGTCATCAGCGCAGCAAACAGCCAATCCCGATCCGTCATCCGGAATTGTTCTAGCAGCACGAACCGCCCCGTAAAGCCCCTGCATTTCATGGCACCAAGAACGCGCTCGGACCGCTCTAGCGCGCGGACCAGCATCATCCCGACCAGATAGCCAAAGCTGCGGTAGGTGTGCCAATTGGTGCCAGGGCGGAAACCGCGCATCTTCATCGCGGCGCGCAGGCGCATGTACTCTTCGCGCAGGGTCTCGATGTAGCGTGTGGTGAACATTAACAGTTGCACCAGTTGTTCAGGCATCCGCAGGGCGTGCAAGGCATGCCCCATAGTGACAGGCTCCATCGAGCCGACCAGACACATGAGTGCGAGGATGACAGCATTCGCGGTCAGCGCGATTTCGACCGCTTGGCGCAGCCCCTCCCACGAGGCATCAAAGCCGAGAAAGGTGAACATCGGTGTTCCCGGCACGGAAAACGGCAGTAGGATCAGGGTAAAGATAATGAAACCGTCCATAGCTGCCATGCGCTTGAACGTGCGTTTTGCAGGCAAACCAGACAAGGGTAGCAGTGTGACTGCGACGAGCACGGCCAGACACAAGGCGATCAGGTCGGACAGGGATACAACAACCACAGCGAAGAGGGCGGCCAAGACGATCCGCATGCGCGGGTCGAGATCCGGAATGTGCCCCATTGTCATCATGGGGCCTATCCGAAGTGTTTTCTCGGGGTTGGTCAACCGATCGCTCATCCCTTAACCCTCCATCCGGCGGCGCGCCGCGATGTAGAAATACAGGCCGAACAGACCGAAGATGTAGCCTAGTCCGCCTAGAATTGTTTGAAGGTCATTCTTTTCGCGGTAGGCCGCTAGTTCGCGGCGCAGTGGGCGCATCTCGTCGCGCACGGCCTCGGCAATCGCCAAACGCTCTTCGCTGGACAAGGACGCAACGGTGACCCCGCCTGTTGTGGTTGGCGATGCGGGGGTGGTGCTTTTGGCAACGGTTTCTTCTGCAGCGGCCACGCCGAGGATATCTGCGATGTCATCTGCGGTCATTTCGGCCTGGGCCACATGACCTGCGCCCATATCAGCCTTGAAGATATGGGTGATCTCTTGTGTCGGAGCGTAAACAAAGAACCCGTCTGCGTCCGTGATGGCCTCGCCGATTTTGTTGCCTGCGCTGTCGAATGCCTCAATCACAGCGCCAGATGACATGTCGCCGTTGGAAAACCCGAGTTCCCCTTCGACAACATCGCCGGATTTGAAGATCGCAAAGATCACCTTGTGTGCGGCTGCGGGCAGGGGCATCGCAAGGAGTGCAAAGATCAGAGCGAGCCCGCGGATCATGGGGCGACCCCCTTGACCGCGGTAAAGAGATCGGGCCGCACTTGACGCACCAGATAGACCGCTGCGCCGGTCAGCAGGGCCTCGATCACCATGACGGGGATGTGGGCCAGCAGCACCAACTTGGCCGCAGGAATGAACTCGTCCCCCGTTAAAGCCAACGAAAACGCGACAAAGATCGTAGTCGCAGCGATGGAAAACGCACCACCGACACCGGCCCAAATCGCGCCGGACATCGGGGTTCCGCGTTCCACCAGTCGCCCAAAGAGCAGCCAAGCCAGTACCGCGGGCGCTGCAATGTTCAACAGATTGACGCCGATGACCGTCAGCCCGCCAAAGCCAAAGAAAACCGTTTGAAGCAAGAGCCCAACGAAGAGCGCCGGAAACGCCGCCCATCCTAGGATCAGCCCCGCCAGCCCGTTCAGCACCAGATGGACCGAGGAAGGGCCGATCGGCACATGGATGAGCGCGGCGACAAAGAAGCTGGCCGACAGGATGCCAGTCGCGGGGATACGCTCTAGGGTCAATTGCTTGAGCCCCATCGCGATACCGCCAATGGCCATGGCCGTTCCGGCGATAACAACAGGGTTCGAAAGCGCTCCGTCAACGATATGCATGGTTCACTCCATATCGTAGGCGTTGATCCAGAGCACGGCATCTTGGCTGAGCTCTTTGCCATCATGTTCGGTTGCGGGGCCAGAGCCGAGCGCGGCAAAGCCCCACCAGCCTGCCTTAGGCACACCAAAGGTGAAGTATCCGTTTTCGTCCGAAATCGCGACCAAAGAGCCACCCGGCATGGGCTGCACAGTCGGCGCCGACGCGGCAAAGCTGTCAATATCAGGCGCTGCGGCGACGTATTCGATTTCGATCTCGATCCCTGCCGCGGGCTGGCCTTCGGACAGGACCTGACCGGTGAATGATGAGCCTGCGATCACGTTATAGGGTTTGACCAGAGGCACGATCTCGGTAGATAGACCGACCGGTGCCATCCAGTCAGTAGGCAGTTGGTTGCGGTTGAACACCACCTTGGTCAACTGCTGAATATATTTGTCTTCGCTGGGTTCGTAATAGGGGACCGGCTCGGTCACCAGCACATAGTCGCCAGAGCGTTTGACGGGGACAGAGGCTCTGAAGGCCGCACCTGTGTTCTCGGCGCCTTGGAAATTGGTTGGCTCGAGACGGTTCATCAGGTCGGTTCTTTCGCCGTGATGGATCATATAGAACGCTTGCGGCGTCTCCATGTCCATGACGTGACCGTTGTCAAAAGGGTGCCAGAAGACCAGTGCCACTGGCACATCGCCGGGCCGCGCGATCTGGGTGTCATCTGCATAGGGCAGGACGAAATGCGCCTGCGCGGTATAGGGGAGCAATGCCGTCATCGCTGCCGCTGTAAGTTTCAAAGTCATATCATACCTTTCAGGCGTGCGGGCAAAGCCCACGGATGAAAGGACAGAAGGGAAGCTGGACACGGTAGATGTTTAAACCTGCCGAGCCAGACGCTCACCCCGGCGTCCGGTTGGGTAAGGCCGGTTTCCCGACCCTGTGACGGCAGGTCTCCTGGCTCGCGGGTCGATGTGCTGTCCTGCCTTCCCGAGGATGATCCTCAGTGGCCCCTTGGACGCACTCTCCGCTTACAGTTGCGGGGGCAGCCACGGTTTTGGTCCCTGATGGGTACGCCGCACCGTGTTCCCTTTTACTTCTGCTGCGCCGTGTCGCGCGTTGCAGAACCGTTCACACGTTTGTAATGGGCAATTGGACCCCTTGAGTCAATTGCCAAGATTGTCCCTTCGGACGTAGATATTGCGCGCAAGTCATGGGGTGCCGTCTTTGACGCAGCAAGTGTCGGTCGGCATCTTTGGACAGGCAATTTATGCGGGTGCACCTGTGATGCACCCAGCTAAAAATTCCGCAATTTGGACACGGTTTATTCGATGGTGATGTCGAGACGCTGGGTCTCGCCCGTGCTGCCGGGAATCTTGATGTAGTAAGAGCCGGGCTTCAGCGCGATAAAGCCGATTTCCATCTCGCCGGCCTCGTCAAACTCGATGGAATCAAGTCCGAGGGGGCGGATTTCCAGACCTTCGACCACGATCTCGTCGATCCAGATCGCGCGGAAGAATTCGTGGCCGACCAGCGCCAATTCCTGACTGCCGTCGCCCTGAATTTCGAACTCGTAATAGCTGCCGGATTTCAGCACCCAAGGTTCCGAAGTCAGCGGCATGCCCGCGCTGAGTTGGATCGGTTCGAGGTCATGCTTGTTTTTGGCGGACAACAGACCGGCCATGCCGAACTTCATGTCATCATCGTCGTCGTCATCTGCCATCGTAGCCATGGGCAAGGTGGCCGCGATCGCTAGCATCGTGATGAATTTTCTCATAGGTCTGCTCCGTTAGTTGGTCGGGCGGAAGGCGGCACCCCACGGGAAGCGACCAACCTTGATTGTTTTCAGCGCTTTGCGTTTGGCTACGTCCACGACCGTAACATCGCCAGAAATCCCGTTAGTGGTGAACAGGCGCGACTTGTCGGCGTTGAACGCCATGTGCCAAACGCGGCGACCGACCAGAATGTAGTCTTCGACCTCGTAGGTCTCGGCATTTACGACGGCCAAATGGTTCGATGGCCCCAGCGCGACATAGGCGAACTTGTCCCCTTCGCCGAGTTCAAAGCCCACGGGCTGGATGCGATCGGGATGGATGTTCGGCAGTTCGAAGCGGATCTTGGCTTTTTCCGTCTGTGTCGCGGTGTCAAAGACCGAAATGCTGCCGCCGATCTCTGCACTGACCCACATCTCGGCGCCGTCTTTCACGAATTCGGCGTGGCGCGGGCGCGAGTCCACCAGCGTATTGGCAAACAGTTCCTGCGTTTCTGTATCGATCCAATGCGCCATATTCGTGGTTTCAGAGGTCGTGATCGCGATCTTACCGTCGGGCGAGACAGCCATGCCTTCGGGTTCTATGCCAACGTCAATCTGGGCAATCACCTTGCGAGTCTCGACGTCCACAACCGTGGTGATCGCATCGTCTTCGTTGGCAATATAAAGGTGCTTGTTATCGGGATGCAGGACGAATTGCTCGGGATCTTCGCCCGATGGCAGGTCATGCAGAATCTCGCCAGTGGCGGGGTCCATCACCTGTACTGCGTCGCTGTCGGATGCACAGATGTAGACGTATTTGTAGTCGTGACTAAAGGTAATCCCGCGCGGGCGCTCGCCGGTTTCGTAGGTGTGGCTGACCTCCATCGTTTCGATGTCAATCACGCTGACTGTATCGTCTTTTTCGTTCGTAACCCAGATTTCATCGGCCAAGGCAGGGTGTGCGGCCATCGCGGCTATCACAGCAAGTGTCGAGATACGCATGATTATTCCTTGAAAGCGGTGCAGGAGCTTTCGGGCGCGTCCACGCCCAAGGTGTCGAGTTCGTTGGTTTGGTGCATGAAGCCGGGCAGGGGGGCCTGCATCACCATAGCGCGGCTGGTGACCAGCGGCACGGGTTGGCGCATCTGGCCGTTCCAATCGCGAAAGGTTTGCGGCGTTCCCTTGAATCCCGCCAGCGCGAAATCAGGCGAAAGCATATAATTGCGCAGGGTCGGCGCATCGGCGGCGTTCGTGCGGGTCACGGCCTCTCCGATGCTGCGGATGGCAGCCCATGCGCCGTAATCTTCGGGCTCCATGCTGCGGCCCGCAAGCTCTTCGAAGCGGGAATGCAGCTGCGCGGCGCCCCACTGTTCGACCACAGGTGCCCAAACTTGGGGAGAGATTCCTTCGCTGCCCGCCACCGGACGGGGGAGCCACGTGTTATAGGCCACATAACGCCCGAAATCCTCGGCCTCGTCCGCAATCAGAAGGACGTCATAGTCGCGCAAGTCTTGGGTAAAGAGCGGCACTTCGGCCGCCGCGTTCCGGCGCATATCCGCATCAAAGGCCCAGATTTTGGTTTCGCCGAACTTGAGACCGAATTTGGTGGCCGAATATCGCAAAGCCTCGGCATAGGCGGTGTCCTGAGGGTAGGTGCCTTCGATCATCGCCAGTTTTCCCCAGCGCTTGAACAGAAAGTACTGCATCAGCGCATCGGTCCGCATGGCCAGCGCCGGCGCGGTGTGCAGCACGTTTGCGCGGCAGGCCTCATCGCGCAAAGCGCTATCTTCGGCTGTGGCGTTCAGGATCAAGGCGTTTTCAGCCTCGGGTAGGTCTGCAATCTTGAGCAAAAGATCCGACGACACATCAGTGACCAACAGGTCAGAGGTCTGCAGGGCCGTCTTGGCGGCAGCGACGACATCATCGCCCACGGGCACGTCATGCAGGGTCAAGCTATACCCGTGTTTCAGGAATTTTCCGGTGGTCGCGTTGTCTTTGATCGCAAGTTCGGCGCCCTGAATGCTCAGGTCTTCGGGGCGAGGGTCGAGATTCGAGAGCGTCGCGATCTCTTCGGTCTGCTCGCGCAGAAAGTGGACATTGATGTCCAAGCCTTGGGCGTGCCCCGACAACGGGATGAGCCCCGCAAGCCACACAGCCGCGACGGTTCTGAAACGCATGAATTTTCCTCCCTGATCGCAGGCTATGGAGACTCGATCAGGGACGAAATTAGACCATGGTCTGATGGCGGTCAGCCCCGTCCGGACGTGTGGGCCGCCGTGCGGGGCTATGGGCCGAAATGTGCCGTTACTCTGCCGCGACTTGGGACGCTACGGGGCTGCTCCGATAATTCAGGATTGGGGCGAGCCAGCGCTCGGCTTCGGCCACTTCCATGCCTTTGCGGGCGGCGTAATCTTCGACCTGATCGCGCTCTACCTTGGCCACGCCAAAATAATAAGCGTCCGGATGCCCGATATAGAGGCCGCTGACCGACGCGCCGGGCCACATGGCCATGCTTTCTGTTAGCGCGACGCCGGTGTTGGCCTCTGCATCCAGCAGTTTGAAAAGTGTTACCTTTTCAGTGTGATCGGGCTGAGCAGGATAGCCGGGTGCGGGACGGATGCCGCAATACGGCTCTTTGATCAGCTCGTCTGGCGTGAAGGTTTCATCCTTGGCGTAGCCCCAGTAATCGCGGCGTACACGCTGATGCAGCATCTCGGCCATGGCTTCGGCAAAGCGGTCGGCCAATGCCTTGACCATGATCGCGCTGTAATCGTCACCAGCGTCTTCGAATTTTTTGGCAATCGTATCCTCTTGGGGGCCCGCAGTGACCACGAAACCGCCCACATAGTCAGGCGTGCCCTCGGGCGCGACGAAATCGGCCAGCGCAAGATTAGGGCTGTCTTTCCTCTTTGAGGTCTGCTGACGCAGGGTGTGCAGCACATCAAGCGGCTGGGTCCGAGCGTCGTCGGTATACAGCTGGATGTCGTCACCCGTACGGTTCGCGGGCCAGAAGCCGACCACGGCGCGGGGCTTGAACCACGTCTCTTCGATAATCCGCTGAAGCATCGCCTGCGCGTCGGCAAAAAGGTTGCGCGCCGCCTCGCCGTATTTCTCATGCTCTAGTATGCGGGGGTAGACGCCCTTGAGCTCCCAAGTCTGGAAAAACGGCGTCCAGTCGATGTAGCGCGCGATCTCCGCCAGATCCCAGTCGTCGATGACTTGCTGACCCGTGAACTTTGGAGCCTGAACAGTGTAATCTGTCCAATCGATTTGCATGGCGTTCGCGCGGGCTGCGGCCAAGGGCAATCGCTGCTTGGCCAATTCCGCCCGTTCATGACGCTCGGCGACCTCAGTGTAGTCCGAGCGGATGCCCGCGACGTATTCATCACGCTGCGTATCGCTCAGCAAGGCAGACACCACGCCCACCGCACGGCTTGCGTCGGTTACATAGATCGCTTGATTGCGTTGGTACTGCGGGGCGATTTTTACTGCCGTATGCACCTTCGACGTAGTTGCGCCGCCGATCAGAAGGGGCACGTCGAAGCCTTCTTTTTCGAGCTCGGTCGCCAGATGCACCATTTCGTCCAAGGACGGCGTGATCAGACCCGAAAGCCCGATGATATCGACGTTATGCTTGCGGGCCTCTTCCAGAATTTTCTGGGGTGGGACCATAACGCCAAGGTCGATGATTTCGTAGTTGTTACAGGCCAGAACCACGCCGACGATGTTCTTACCGATATCGTGGACGTCTCCCTTGACCGTGGCCATCAGGACTTTGCCCGCCGCCTCGCGGCCATCGCCACCGTTTTGGCGCTTCTCTTCTTCCATATAGGGCAGGAGCACGGCCACGGCCTGCTTCATGACGCGGGCGGATTTTACCACTTGCGGCAGAAACATTTTGCCTGCGCCAAACAGATCCCCGACCACGTTCATGCCGGCCATCAACGGGCCTTCGATCACATGTAAGGGGCGCTCTGCCTGTTGGCGGGCCTCTTCGGTGTCTGCGTCAATGAATTCCGTGATCCCGTTGACCAAGGCATGTTCCAACCGCTTGTCGATGGGCCACTCGCGCCAGGACATGTCCTTTTCGCGGGTTTTGCCACCGCCCGCGCCGCGATAGCGTTCTGCGATCTCCAGCAAGTTTTCTGTCGCGTCTGGGGTGCGGTTCAGAACCACATCTTCGCAGGCCTCGCGCAGGTCGGGGTCGATCTGGTCATACACCGCCAGCTGACCGGCATTGACGATGCCCATATCCATGCCCGCCTGAATGGCATGATAGAGGAAGACCGCGTGCATTGCCTCGCGCACAGGCTCGTTGCCGCGGAAGCTGAACGACAAGTTCGACACGCCGCCCGACACATGGGCGTGGGGCAGGTTCTGGCGGATCCAGCGGGTGGCCTCGATGAAATCGACGCCGTAGTTGTTGTGCTCTTCGATGCCGGTGGCGACCGCAAAGACGTTGGGGTCAAAGATGATGTCTTCGGGCGGGAAGCCGACCTTTTCGGTCAGCACCTTATAGGCGCGTTCGCAAATCTCGATCTTGCGCTGAAGGGTGTCGGCCTGGCCTGCCTCATCGAAGGCCATGACCACGACCGCTGCACCATAGGCAAGGCAGAGGCTTGCGTGGTGAATGAACGCTTCTTCGCCTTCTTTCAGCGAAATCGAGTTCACCACCGGCTTGCCCTGCACGCATTTCAGGCCGGCCTCGATCACCTCCCATTTGGAACTGTCGATCATGATCGGCACGCGGGCGATATCGGGCTCGGCGGCGATTAGGTTCAGAAAGTCGATCATCGCCTGTTTGCTGTCGATCAGACCTTCATCCATGTTCACGTCGATGATCTGCGCGCCGTTTTCCACCTGATCGCGGGCCACGTCCAAAGCGGTGGCATAGTCGCGGTTGGTGATCAGCTTGCGGAACTTGGCCGAGCCGGTGACGTTCGTCCGTTCGCCCACGTTGACGAAGGGAATGTCGGGGGTCAGGACAAAGGGCTCCAGACCGGAAAGACGCAGAAGAGGTTTAGACATCGGCGGTCTCCTTGATCTGGCGGGGGGCGTAGGGGGCGACATGTTCCGCGATGGCGCGGATGTGGTCAGGCGTGGTGCCGCAGCAGCCGCCCGCCACGTTGATCAGACCTTCGCGGGCGAAGACCTCAACCAGTTTGGCGGTTTGTTCGGGCGTTTCATCGTATTGGCCAAAGGCGTTGGGCAGGCCCGCGTTGGGGTAGGCGCATATGCGGGTGTCTGCAACACCCGCCAGTTCCGCCAGATGGGGCCGCATGGCGTCTGCGCCAAGGGCGCAGTTCAGACCCACCGTGAAGGGCCGCGCATGACGGACCGAGTGCCAGAAGGCCGTGGGCGTTTGCCCCGAAAGCGTCCGCCCCGATGCATCGGTAATGGTGCCCGAGATCATAATGGGCAGTTGCCGACCCACTTTGGCAAAGCTTTCAAAGGCTGCGAAAATTGCGGCTTTGGCGTTCAGCGTGTCGAAAATCGTCTCGATCAGGATCAGGTCAGAGCCGCCCGCGATCAGCCCGTCGATCTGCTGGCCGTAGGCGCTACGCAGATCATCAAAGGTCACGGCGCGGTAACCGGGGTCATTCACGTCAGGGCTGATGGAGGCTGTGCGGTTGGTCGGTCCCACTGCGCCCGCCACCCAGCGGGGTTTGCCGTCCTGCGCGGTGGCGCGGTCTGCGGCGCGGCGGGCCACCTGCGCACCTGCGACGTTCAGATCATGCACTGCGTTTTCCAAACCGTAGTCGGCCTGCGCGACGGTGGTCGAAGAAAACGTATTGGTTTCGAGGATATCAGCGCCGGCCAGAGCAAAATCTAGTTGCAGATCTTCGACGGCCTGAGGCTGGGTCAGGACAAGCAGGTCGTTGTTGCCCTTCTGAGGTTGGTCCGAATGGTGCCTGCATTTGGGTCCGTGAATGTGACCGTTCGCGGTAAAATCCTCTTCGGTCATATTCAGGGTCTGGATCATCGTTCCCATGGCTCCGTCAAGGATCAAGATCCGCTCGTCGGCGGCTTGGATGAGGGCATCATAGGAGGGGCTGCGCGGCAGCGAGGGAGAGTTCATAAGGGCACCTGCTTTCTACGCAGGGGCCTAACATGCGGGCAGTCCAAAGCATAATTCATGCTTTTCGACTTTGTTATGAGCTGGCCTCATGATCCCAAACGCAAAATGGCCCGCGCATTGGCGGGCCATTCTCGGAAAAATAGGGTTAGAACGTCGTTAGAAGTCCAGGGTCACCGCATATTCGACTGTTGGATTGCCCATCTGATCGGCGCGCATGTTCAGGCTGCTGGTTCCAGCACCTTTGGCAAACTGGCGCTCGAGCCCAAATCCGATGCGAGCGATCACATGATCGCCTGACTTATCAACGTTCAGCATCAGCTTCTGCAGGTGCGTTTTGTCCTCGTTTTCTTTGACAAAATCGAAGCCCGCGCCGGCTCCGCAGCGGGTGTCCATGTCGTCAAAGGCATCGCAGAACGCCCGCAAGGTAAACGCCGTTTCTGCATCCAACCCATCCCACAGGCCTTGGCCGTCATGCGCTTGGGTCAGGTCATTGCTGAACCGTGCCTCGACAAAGAGGCGTCCGCTCGAAACGCTGCCGATGTCCAAGCTGGCATCTTCGGTGAAGGGGCCGCTGGTGGCCGTCACGTCGGTACTTGTTTCGGGCGTATAGAACCCGTCCAGACCAATACGCGGTTCGATAATCGTGTCTCCGGCCTTCATTTCGCCCGACAGGGCAACACCGCCGGTCACGCCAAAGTAGGTGAAGTCTCCTGTGGCGTTGATGGTCTGATCGCGTGCGAAGTCCAGGTCGTAGCTATGTTTGCCCGCAACCGCCCCAAGGTGATAATCGAAGAACAGCTGCTGATAAGGGCGGCTCGCGCCGTAGAGACCCGCATTCAGGCCAAAGCCGTTGATTTCGCCCTCTGCCAGAGTATCGACCGTGGTGCGCGTGACATAGCCGCCGATGTAGCGGCCCGATAGACGATCGCTGTCGTGCAGCTTTTCACGGCGGTGGTTGAAGGTCAGCATCAGCTGCGTTCCCAGCGCTTCGTCTTGGCTAAAGACCAGATCCGCCGCGTTAATCGTCCACGTCAGGCTTTCCGCATCGAAACGTTCGCTTTCGTACGTGGTGTCCAAGGCAAAGGCGCCAGCCGATGCTTCGATGCTTCCGCTGAGTGGGTCCTTGGTCTCATAGGATCGCAGCGCGGAGCGATCTTCGATGGCCGTTTTCATCCGCTCGAGCGCACTTGCCCGCCAGCCAGAGACCATTTCGGTTTGGCGCTGCATCGTCACGCGGATGTCGTCCTCGATTACGGCGATCAGGTCGTCCTTGATCTGGTCGATCAGGCCGGCGCTCAGCTTCGTGACCGTTGCGGTGCCATTGCCTGTGCCTTCGCTTGTGTTCCCAGTTGGTGCGCTCTCGTATACATACGTGCCGCCCAAGTCGGTGCCCGTCGGGGTCGCGCCGGTGACAGCGTTCGAACCCGCAATCAGATCCGCCGACAGAGTGGCAAGGTTTTCGACTTTGCCGCGCCGCAGATCCGACGAGGTCAGCGCATAACTCGCCGTATAAGTCCATGTCTCGCCAGCGTTTAGCACGGTATCATCGGTGACGCCTGCCACAGCGGTCAACGTCTCGTTCGAGGTCAGCGGATCGTCCAGAACCACTGTGTCGTAGTCCAGATCGCCCGTGTTCTCGACCGTGATGGTGTAGTTGATCACTTCGCCAACTGCGGGCCTCTCGGACAGGGCGCTGTCATCGGCCACCTTGGTGACACGCAGACCGGTCGAGAAACTGGCTGGGTCCATAGCGATGTGGTTATGGATCACACCCTTGGACAGGGTTGCCTGATCGGTCCAGTCACCAAAGGTGAAGTCGAAGGCCAAATAGTAGGTTTCGTCTCCGGTTGCTGCGTCCGGTGCATCGACCGAGGCAACGATTTCTTCAACTCCGAAGCCGAGCGACGTGGTCAAGGACCCTGCCTGAGGCGGAATGATCTGGGAGATGAAGCTATAGCTCGGGTGGCTGACCTCTAACGAGTAGGTGCCGGTTTGGGCGGGTGACTGCAACAGGAACGAATACATTCCATCTGCGCCTGTCACGACGTTGTTCGCGTCGCCCGCCACGGTGTTCAGCCAGCTGTCAGGCACGGCGCTGCCATTGTGCAGCAGGGTGACGGTGGCCCCTTGGATCGGTGCGCGGCTGATCGCATCGTAGATAACACCACTGGGGTCGACCACGATTGCGTCCACGTCATTGACAACACGGTCTGCGCCAGCGGCGACCTCAATGCCTTCGACCAAGTCGCCGTTTGCGGCCCCTTTGCTCGAATGCGAGTGGACGGCCGCGCCTTCGGGCGGGACAAAACAAATCGCGTAGGTCCCTTGCTCAAGCTGGATAAAGGCATAAGCGCCATCACTACCGGTCTCGGTGGTTGCAACCTCTTGCCCCGTACTCGAGTCGATCAGGATCACAGTCACACCGGCTTTGGCATTCTGCCCATCCGTCACGTGGCCTGAAATCGACCCAAGGAAGGTGATGATTTCTTTGTCCGTGTCAAAGGTCGGGCCGGACTGATCACTGACCACGGCTGCGGCCGCAGTTCCGCTTGCGGTAGCCAGGTTGGACACATAGCCGCGGTCCAGATCGGGGATCGACACGTCGTAGGTCAGCTCGAATGTGACGCTATCGACAGCACCTGGTGCGAGCGACGCAATGGTTTGCGGCACAGTCCCACCAAACAGCGGATCATTGACCTGCACATTGGTCAAAGTGACGTCGCCGGTGTTCTTCACCTCTAGAAGATAGGTGATTGTGTCGCCCAAAGAGGTGCCAAGCACGCCATCGTCATCGTTCAAAACGCCTGATTTGCGGAGCGCAATGGCAGGGGTGCCGAAGATCGGAGTGTCGATGGCTTGGTCCACGGTGTCAGAAATATCTTCGCTGCCATTCTTGCGGCGTTTTGCATTTTGGTCTGCGTCGTGCCACGCGGTCGCCGTCGCGCTGTTCGTCACGCCGCCCGCGTCTACATCTTCCTGCGTCACCACGTGGGCAAAGGACAGGACGCCCTCTGCGCCGGGAAGCAGGGAATCCATATCCGACCCGCTGGTAAAGGTCAGCGCAGGCAATGCAGGCGATAGGGGCGTGCCGTCCTGACGTGCAAAGTCCTCTTCTACAGCGACGCCTTTGAGCGTGACGTTGCCGGTATTCTCGGCGGTGACGGTGTAGGTGAGCGTATCGCCAAGGCTCACTGCGCCGTCGCTGTCGCTATCGGTGTGGGCGACGGATTTGCTCACAGTGATCGCAGGGGCGCGGGTCAGGGGTGTGACGGTCGCGCTGTCACCGGTGCCGGTCGCGCTAGAGGTGTCCGTGACGTCGTCG